>CAYVKR010000021.1:0-733 GCA_964452025.1 uncultured Anaerolineales bacterium | reverse complement strand
CAGGAGATTGACGCCAAATCCGGCCAAACCAAAGGCCACGGCGATCAGGATGCGCGTTAGCGGACGTTGGGCGCCCAAAGGTTGCGCTGCGCGTGGTTGACCGTGCCGCGCAGTCCCAGGAGCGGGAAGGACGTCAGAGCGCTTGGTTTCTTCCGGCGTGTCCACAGATGATGACTTGTGCTGCATGGTGCCGCT
Source organism: uncultured Anaerolineales bacterium (assembly GCA_964452025.1). Lineage (GTDB taxonomy): Bacteria > Chloroflexota > Anaerolineae > B4-G1 > SLSP01 > G713. The sequence continues at coordinate 538 of CAYVKR010000021.1, read as the reverse complement.
CCTTGGATGGTCGCTTTAACGGTCGATCATCTCTGTTGCAAAGATACGGTAACGTGGGCAAACGAAGCAGTTCCAGGGTCGCTCAAACGCCATAGGCGGCTTCCCATCATGTTTCCCTCCCGCATCAACCCCAGCTTCGTTTGCCTTGCTTTCGCCTACGCAGATTCTACGGTACAGAGGGCGTTTTTACCAGCGGACTCGCTTCGAAATCCCAACGTGTATGCGACCTGCGAGGGATCGGGTTGGCCGGTGCTTGTGGTCATATAACCATGTTGCTGGGATGTCAGATCGGCTACACAATCTAGTGTAGCATATTCACAGGAAAGATACAACGGTGAGAACGCGGGCAAACGAAGCAGTTCCAGGGTCGCTCAAACGCCATAGGCGGCTTCCCATCATGTTTCTCTCCCGCATCAACCCCGGCTTCGTTTGCCTTGCTTTCGCCTACGCAGATCTACGGTACAGAGGGCGTTTTCACCAGCGGACTCGCTTCGAAATCCGGCTCTTTTGGACTTCGCATGATCAGACTGAAAGTTTA
>CAYVKR010000020.1:0-22558 GCA_964452025.1 uncultured Anaerolineales bacterium | reverse complement strand
GAGATCGGTGGAAAGGCAATGGAACGGAGCGTGTTTTGCTCAGTTGGATCGAGTGCGTTGCGGTAGCACGAAGCCAACAGCTCATCGGACGGCTCGTTTACTCCGTAAACCGGTCCGAGGCAGTGAATGACGTGGGTGTTGGGCAGATTGTGCGCACCGGTTATGACCGCCTCGCCCGGCCGGATGGGGCGCGAGCGGCCGGCATTCGGTTTCCAGACCCGCTCCCGCGGCCCGGTGGATGGCGCCGGCCACGCCGCCGGCCGATACGCAATTCGGCGTTGGCAGCGTTGACAACCGCATCAATGTCGTTCTGATCGGCAATATCGCCTTGCACGCACTCAATCGTGATATCGCTGACGCTTCGTCTGGTCATCATGGTTTTTCACCTCCCGCGCGGTGATCCAAACAGTGTTCCCCGAACTCCGGTTTTTTCGCCCGCCCCGGATGCCGCGTCACCTCTGTTGCCGATGACCGGGGAAGCTGTTTGATGCCTGTTTTCCCTCTCCGCATTCCCCTGTCGCCCTCTATCATCTGCGGCCGCGCCGATTACGAGTGCTTGTCACCGTGCGGTTTACACCGCCCGTCACGATCATCCGGAAACCCGATACTTCATATCGGCCGCCCGCGGGAGGCAGCGCGCGCCCGCGCAGGTCAAATGACACCGGTCGATCGTTGAATACCGGCACAGCGTGACTGCGTATCCTTCGCGGTGCATGCCCGGCAACCGAAACGGGTTCGAAAAGCGTGTCGTCCAGCGGCGTATTCACCTCGATATCGAAGAAGCGGTATCCGCCCCTTTGCAGCGTTGTGTCGCCGTTGAGCGCGATTGCTCGAAGGACGGGAACATCACCTGCCGTCTCGTCGTACAGAAATGTACCGTCGAAACGTGTGTATTGGTATCCGCTGGGGTACGTGTGATATTTCTGAAGTTTGCGCACAAGCCCGTACGCGGTATCGATTGCATACCGGTATTCATCCTCTTCAGTAATGGAATCGGAATAGCTGACATACACCAGACCGTCGGTGCCGTTGGTCACCTCAACAGGGCGGGAGAGCCAGGAACGGTAGGTCGATGACGCCAGGACCGGCAGCACCAGAACGCCTGTGGACAGATCGCCCGAGCAGCCCGAGGGCGCGCTGCCGAGATAGACGGTCCACCCGGTGTCGCTTCCGCTGATTGTTCCGATTTCAAGCCGTGTGTTGTCGGGTTGTTTGTAGAAGTACCGACCGGTACTTTGCGTGAGCGTACCCGCTCACCCGTCGTACAGAAAAACGTCGGCTTGTGCGCTGAAAGTTTCGATGCTGTCGTACGTGGCGGTCAGCTTGTCGACAATGCGGTGAATATCCTGCGCCCCGAGTGTTGCGGCGGTAAGAACAACCAGCAATGAATAACGCATAGCATGCCTCCTCAGGCTTAAGGTAATCAGAATCTCACGGTGGCGCTTGCGGAAATGCTCGTATTTTCCGTAACACGGACAAGAACCGGATACGTGCGGTACTGATAATCGGCGAACAGGTGTATCGAGAGCGCGGGAAGCGGCATGAGCGCAATGTCCCCGCCGGCGCGAAACGACCAATTGTCGTCGAAAAGGTCCGACTTGAATTCTTCATCGACCTTTTCGCTTCGAAACGCCCCCCGCATGGAAGCCTCAAGCACGGTGCTGCTCCACATCATCCGAAGCGCCGGTTCCCGGGCCTGCCGAGCATCCCAGATATACCGCTCTTTTGCCTGTCGGGCCCACCGCCGCTCCCACAATAATTCGGGACCCAGCTTTACATGCTCGCCGATACCGATTTCAACCGCGGGTTCAGCGATAAGCTCCGAACCGTCGAGCGCGCCGGAAAATTCGCCCGCGCCGTAGCGTTCTTGTTCGTACATGCCGCGCACGCGGAGTTTCACCGAGAGCCACTCGATAAAACCGTACCTTGCGCGAAAAGCGCTCTCGATACGGTCTATCGCCTCCAGAGCCGTTGCATGCACATACCGTTCGCCCATCCAGGCGCCTTCGGCGTGCACATTCGCCCGCCCTTTGCGCAGGTACGCTTCGGTTCTTGCCGAGGTACGAAGCACATCGAGGGAATCGGATTCCGGGCGGTAAAAGTTTTCGTATTCCAGCGCCGCGGAAAGTCGGCCGCCCGGGAGCGTCGACGCGGGCCGCCATTCCAGCGACGGCGTCAGGTGGTATTCGACAAACGCTTCGTATCCGGGATTGTCAAACCGGTAATGCTCCCAGTTTACCGTACCGGGAACAGACCACCTTACCGGGTTGTCGGAACCTGTGCCGTCTCCCGCGGTAAGCCGAAGCGACAGCCCGCCCATGTCCGACGAATCCGCCGATGCGGGCTCAAACGACGCGCCGGCAGTGTCGGCACGCAAACGTTTTTCGGCTTTCAGCGACGGTTCGATACCCATACGTCCGTCGAGCAGGGAAAAACGGGCGGCGGTCTCCATTCGCGCCTTGCGATCCGATACGTACGCCTGCGGAGCAATCTCCTCGACAGCGGGTGAAGCCGGGCGGATGGTGGATTTGCCGCGTACCCAGACAGACAGAGGCGTCTGGGTAAGCCGCCGGTAATCGCGAAGCTCTTCCGCGGTCATTTCCGCGGTATCGACGTCTTCAAGGTGGTAATAATCCAATCCGCTCGAAAACCTCCAGGCCGCGTCCCCTTTTCGAGCCGTATCTTCGCGTTCTGTCGCGGATTTCCGGCCGGACGCATGTTCACGCAGAATGTCAAGCGCTTCGCCGTACAGTCCCGCCTCCGCAAGCGCATCGGCCGTGGTAAGCGCGGCGGGACGTGTCGAATCGGCCGAGGCGACGGTTGCGCGAAGCGAGGCATAGGCGGCTGAATCCGCCGGGGGGGCCGCTGCAATCATGGAGAGGGAAAACAGCAGGAAGAGAAACGAACCGGCAGCCGTGGGTATTGTCATTGCTCCACGCATCGCTGTCCCGCCTTTTCCAGAAGAGATCCCGCTATGTCGAGCGATTTTCCGGCCCGGGTTTCGTCGCCCGCCGCATGAAGGCTGTCGGCGCGGGCGAGATTGATGCCTGCCTGCTGGAGAAGCGTCGCCGCGGCCTTGTCCTTACACGCCGTTTCTTCGGCGGTAAGGGTCTGATACGCCGAATCGAGTTGCGCGTATCTGCCGGTAAAATCGCCGCTCTCTCCCGGCGCCGCCCCCCGCATTCCCATCCGGGAGCGCAGGTCGCCCGCTTTCGCAAGGTACTCGTCGATATCGGTCTGGAGATTCTCGGCGTTGCGGCAGTACAGCTTCACGCTCGATTCCACGCAGGAGGGGCAGGTCGGGCCGCTGACACTTTTCAGATCGTCGCGGATCTTGTCGGCCTGCCCCGTCGCGCGCTCATAACGGTTGCGAAAGTACTCGAGACGGTTCTCCAGTGCGGCGATCTCTTTCCGGAATGTCTCGCGTTTTTCTCCGGCAAGGTTGTCGCCCGCCCGCTTGAGCCGGCGGATTTCGTCTTCGTAGCGGCGAAGCGACCGCTCCACCCGCTCCATCGCCTGCGCGCAGCGCTGGAATTGTGCCTGCACCGTGCGGGTGTCGGAATCGGCCCGGGCGAAAAATGTCGCGCACACAACAAGCACGGATGCAGCGAGCACTCCTGCTTCGGGGAAAAGCACTGTTTTCATCCTGTTCTCCGGGTAAATGTTTGTCGAAGACATCTTCAATCTCTTTTTCAAGATAGTATGCCGTCTTTGCGAAAAACAACCGGTTTGTTTTTGACGCTTGCTCAATCATGCAATCGGCTGTTCTTCCTTCTCTCTGTGCCACGGCACAACCCGCGTGGTAACCTGAAATCCCTGTTGTTCGAGGGTCTGCTGCTGTTTGTCGAGTGCGCGTTTGTAATGCTCGACTATTGGGAGAATTTTCTGTGTACCGACATTCTGCCGGCATAATTACGGTTTTTTTCGCGTTGAACAGCGACATCTCCCTACACCCACTCCGCTATTTCCTGTGCCGCACCCGCAGCATATCAAGCAGCTTTCCCGTTGGGCAGAACACACCGCACCAGAAACGGGGGCGCACAATGGAAAGAAAAACGAACGATACGGCAATGATTATTGCCGATAACGGCGCTACCCTGAATATGAATGCCGAAAACGGCTCAACAGCGCCCGGGTCGAATTGCGGCAAAGTCAGAGCAGCAATGAAAACCAACAGCAGGACCACCATGCGGCCATGATGATACAGAGTCCGAAGTGCATGGGGGAGACGAATGTGGCGTTTGAGCACGAACTTTCCCGCCAACTCCTGCGCACTGCCGTAGGGACATACAAAACCGCAGTATACGTTTTTTCCGGCTAAAACCCCTGCCGTCAGCGTTGCCGCTGCGAGGACGAGCAGGTGCCACTGACGAGCAAGATTGAACCCGTGAAGCGCAATGCCCTGAACGAACGCCAGCGATAACACCGTGCCGGTGACGAATCCGAGGACGATGACATTCGACGTAAGAACGAACGTGCGATATTTACGGCCAATCCGGGGTATGAACGCCGCGCAAAAACCCGGCAGCACGAACAGGACCGCAAGTATCTGACGCACAAGAAAACCGTGTCCCGCCCCCCTCACCGATTCGGATTGCGTATACAGCGCGGTGCGTTTGCGAACGGTCTCTATGAATGCCTCGCTGCTCATGGTCGCGCCGCCGACGGCGTCGACCTGCTTTGCAGCGGCGGCGTCAACGGCAACTCCTGTCCACTTTTCGAAAAAACCTTCCTTCCGAAGACGGGCCATGAATGCGCCCGTTTCATTATTCTCAAGGGGGGCAACCGTTTTGATGGTATGTGAAGAGTCAAGGGCAATAATGAGCGGAACCGATCCGGCATATCCCTTGATGTCGTCACAGTAGGGCGATGAGCAAAGAAAGGCCCCGATAACAGTGCCCGAACTATCGTGGATCCTGCATGCTTTTCCCGGATTATCGCAGTAATCGATACGTGCCGCTCCCGGAAAAACAGGCGCCACGACTTCTACACCAGCCTGTGATTTGACATGTTCCGCAAAATGAGCGCGCAGCGATCGGTTTTCGTGCCGAAAGTGAATTACCGATAATGCAAGGGCAACGATCAACAGCCCGTTGAGTGCGGTTCCGGAAGATCGTCTGGTAGTTGCCGCCATCAACTCAATCCATATCGCAAAGAAAAAGTGACGGCGGTCGCAACGCCTCTCGGACGATGATCCACCGTCACCGATGTATTACCCGTCCTGTGGAATTTTCCCCTGTTCTTTCAATATACCTTTGATGCGGTCGTAGATTCCTTCTTTTTCCATATATGCTTTCGCATCGGCGAGCGGCGGAAAAGAGATTGCCTGCGTTGGGCAGAGATTCATGCAGGTGCGGCACCCGACCATGCATTTGCCGATTCGATCGGGGTCCACGATCGGCTTTTTCCCGACCCACTTGTAGGTCTTCGTGCCGCAGTGCATGCACATGCCGCAGCCAATACACTTGGCTGCATCGAGTGTTGGGCCCCAGTTGATTTTCGAGCGGTCGAGATCCCCCACCCAGGGGGTATACTTCGATTTTGATCCATCAGCCGTTTTTGTTTCGGCGGCTTTCACCCTGCCGGGCGTGGCAAGAAGCGCGGCTGCCGAAAGCATGCCACCAAGAGCTTTACGTCGTTCCATAATCAAGACCTCCTCGAAAAGTGGACAAAAAAACTGATTCCTGGTTGGCACATTTGTAACTGTCGCCCGCCATCTCCCGTTAAACCTGTGCGGATGTCTCAAGTCGCGCGCGTATCTGATTCGCGATCTCTTCCACTTTCTCACGGGTAACCGGCGTGCTTCCCTTTTTCACGCCCATGTCGGTCATGACGGCATGGGTGAACCCTGTCACACCGGCGGCTTCGAGGATTTTCTTCGCGCAATGCACGGGACATCCATCAACGGCAAGGGCCTTCGCGCCCGCTTCCTTGTATTTGTCAATAAGCGTGGTATCGTCGATTGCAATTTTTGTCAGGCAATTCATGTTGACAAAGCCTTCGCGGTCGAGTGTGCGGGTGATCTGGTCGGCAAACTCTCCGGCGTCCGACGCCCCCGAACAGCTTACCGCGCGAAACGCGGGCATGGGTTGGGCGTTTTCGTTCATGTGGTACTCCCTGTTGAAGGAACGGATTCGATAGTGGGTTGTTTCCCGCCGAGTGAATACGCGGCGGGCAGAAAGAACAGCGTGAGAAACAGCGAATAGAGCAGTCCGCCGATAACCGCAACAGCCATGGGCTTGAGCATGTCGCCGCCTTCGCCGAGGTTGAGCGCCAGGGGCACAAGGCCCAGCACGGTCGTGAGCTGGGTCATCAGGATTGGCCGCATGCGAGTCGGGGCAGCCTTACGTATGGCTTCGAGGCGCGACATGCCCTGCTTGCGGTACTCTTCGGCAAGGGTCAGAAGCACCACGCCCTGCGAGGTTATGCCGCCCATCATGACCACCAGCCCGACCTGCACGGTCACGCCGATTGCTTCGCCGGCCATGAAGAGCGCGATAAACGCGCCGGTAAGAGCAAAAGGGACATTGAGTATTATCAGTAACGGCAGCGAAAACGACTCAAACTGTATGGCGAGAATGACAAACGCGAAAAGTACCGCGAAAAGCCCTATCAATGCCATGGTACGCCGGTTTTCTTCCATCATCTCGGCCTGCCCGCCCATTTCAAAATCCACATCGGCGGGTCTGCTGAGTGCCGCCACCGCATCGCGCGCGCGCGCAATCGCCTCACCCACGCTGATACCCTCGGCGTCGGCGCCCACGATGACCTGCTTGATCTGGTTTTCGCGCACGATTTCAACCGGGCCGGTTGCGCGGCGCACGTCGGCGACGTCACGCAGGTACACGGGGCGTCCGTTTTCATTTTTCAACACCAGCCATTCAAGGTCTTCCTTTGACGAGAAATTGCGTTCGGGGACCATGACCCGCACATCGTAGTATTCATCACCGTCACGGAATTGCGTGGCCACCGTACCGGTGACCAGCGAACGAAGCGTGCGGGCGATACCGCCGGTTGATATGCCCATCGCCGAGGCGCGCGCCCGGTCGACATACACGCGGTACTCGGGTTTGGTCATGTCCATCGAAACCTGAACATTTGTCAACCCATCGACTTTGTTGAGCGCGGCGGCGGCGCTTTTGGCAAAATCAAAAAGCGACGCTATCTCGGGCCCGGTTACCTTGACTTCAGCTTCCTGATCGCCTATCTTTCGAATGCCTTTCACTTTCATCTGCATGACCGGTATCTTTCCCCCGGGCGCGGGGATTTTTCCCACTATCGGTTTTATCTTCGATATGAACTGTTGCGTGCTTATCTTTCGCCGCGATTTGGGGACCAGTTGTATGTCCACTTCACCCTCGCTGGCAATCTCATACGTATACAGTCCCCATACCTTGCCGCCGGCAAGTGAAAACATGCTCTCTATTTCGGACATACCGGTCAGCGCCTTCTCGATTTTCCCCAGCAGCGTATCAACCACGCCTACCGATGTTCCCGCCGGCATTTTCACTTTCACCATCACACGCCCGTCATCCACCCGGGGCAGAAACTCGCTGCCGGCTTCTCCCGCCAGAAACAATCCGAAACCGAAAAGGGCGCAAAACAACACAATTGCAACCCACTTGAACTTCAGCACCGGATTGAGCATACGCCGGTATCCGGCGCCGAGGGAATCGACAAGCCTCAGGAACAGTCCGGCAACACCGGCGCCGCCGCCGGTTCGTTCGCGGCTGATAAGGGCGGATGTAAGCGAAGGCGTGAGGGTAAGGGCGACCACCATGCTGATGAGCACAATGGAAGCAATGACCAGAACAAGCTCCTTGAAAAGAAGAGCGGAGAGCCCCGGAATAAACAGGAAGGGCAGAAATATTGCCAGGAATGTCAACGTCGCGGCCACAATCGCCGAGGAAACTTCTTTTGTTCCGCCCAAAGCCGGGTCGCGCTCACCCTCCGCCTTGAGCCGGGTGATATTTTCCATCACCACAATGGAGTTGTCGAGAATAACCCCCAGCGCGACGACCAGCCCTCCCAGCGAAAAGAGGTTCAGCGAAAAGCCCGCGGTTTTCATCACAAAGAAATTGGCCAGCAGGGTGACGGGAAGCGCCACCACCATAACCAGCACCTGCCGCCAGCGCCCCAGGAACAGGTAGACAACCAGGATAACCAGCAGCGCGGCAAGAATGGCGGAATTCTGCACGCTGTTGATCGCTCCCATGACATAGTCGCCCTGGTTTTCCACATACCCGAACGTGATGTCGCCCGGGACCTGGGCCTTGAGTTCATCCAGCCGTTTTTTGACCGCATTCGCAACGGTGACCGTATTGGCCTCGGACTGCTTGAGAACGTTGAGCTTGACACAAGGCGTACCGTTGAATCGGGTATTGACGCGCATCTCCTCATGGGCGTCCTCCACCGTAGCCACATCGCTGAGCCGCACTTGCCGCCCCGAGGCCTCGGAAACAACGATGTCCCGGACCTCTTCAAGGCTTTCGAATTCACCCATGGTGCGGGCGATAAACTCGTGGCGTCCCGCCGTCACCCGCCCCGCGAACATTTCGGTGTTTTCCTCAAATAGCTGTGATGATATCGAGGCGGGCGTCAGCCCGTAGGCGTCAAGCCGGCGCGGATCGAGATGGACGCGGATTTCGCGCACCAGACCGCCGACGACCTCTACTCCCGCGGTACCGTCGACCGCGTTGAGACGGTCGGTCAGCCAGTTGTCGGCCCAGTCGCGCAGCCAGACCAGGTCACGCGTGGGAGAGGTGAGCGTGACCTGCATGACCGGTAACTGAGACGGGTCGGCTTTGATTATGACCGGTGGGTCCATGTCTTTGGGCAGTTTGCGCGACACCCGGCCCATGGCGGTCATGACGTCCTGGTAGGCCGCTTCGACATTGACTCCATACTTAAAGTTGATCAGCAGCGTGTACATGCCTTCGATACTCGAGGAACTCAGATAGTCGAGATTATCAACCGTGGCCATTACCCGCTCGAGGGGGTCGGCAACATTGGTTTCAATTTCTTCGGGCGTTGCCCCCCGCCACCATATATGGACCTTGATCATCGGGTAGATGATTTCCGGCAGATAATCAACCTCGAGGCTCCTGAAACTGAAAAGCCCGACCGCGATGACCGCTACCGTAAGCACGGTTACGGCAACCGGCCGCATGAGGGCGCTTCGGGTAAGGTTCATTTCAGCGCCTCCTTCTTTGCTCCATCATTCGTTTGCCGCTGTTTTTTGCCGCCGCCGGGGACACGTACCGGCGAGCCGTCCTTGAGCTTTTCATTTCCCGCCGTGACGATTGTGTCGCCAACTGAAACGCCGGCGAGTATCTGGGCGACGTTGTGTGTTTCAATACCGATTGTCACCTCATGAGCGGCGGCTTTGCCGTCGCGTACCGTGAATACCACTGTTTCTCCTTTGGGCGACAGCGTTACGGCATCGGAGGGAACCAGGATCGCGTCATCCACTCTGTCAAGCACGAACGAAACCCTGGCGAACATGCCCGCTTTGAGCGTTTTCGTCGCCTCACCCGGCAAACTGACTTCGACTGTTCCGGTACGGGTTTTTTCGTCCAGTCGCGGGTATACGCGGGTTACTTTTCCTTTGTAAACTGTTCCAGGCAACGCATCGGGGCGGATTTCAACATCCACACCCTTCTTGATGTGCGGCATTTCCCGCTCCGGCACCGGCACTTCGACATGCAGGCGCGCCATGTTCTGGATTTCGATAAGTTTCTGGCGTTGGATAACCATATCGCCGGTCTCGGCATTGCGAAGCGCCACAACGCCGCTTATGGGGGCAACGACGGCGATTTCGCGATACTGCTTCCGGGCAAAATCGAGGTTTTCGCCTTCGCTTCCCTTCAGCCGCGCGGCATTGAGAATCTCTTCGCGAATGGATGGACTGATACGGGCGATAACCGCATTTTTGGCAACATAGTCGCCTTCGCGATAGTTCAGCGACGTGATTTTCCCTTCGGCGGGCGCAAGCACGTTTGCCGTAACATCGGGCCGCACGCTTCCGGGCAGCTCAGCGTTTCGTGATATCGGCCCCCGGTTCACCAAAGCGACATTCACCAGCGGCGGTTTTTTTTGCGGCGGCTTTGTGTCGGAAGCTTTTTTGGAACACGAGATGAGTGTCCCCCCGGGTACCGCGCAGATCAGCGCACACACGGCCAGTGTGCGAATGAGATTTTTTTGTTTTTTCGATCTCATGGCGGAGTATCCTTTCTTACAGTTGTCCCGCAAGGGAGAAGAGGCGTGCCCGGGTGATTCTGAACTCAACAATCAACTCATTGACATTCAACTGTGCCTGGAGTACGCTGTTGTGCATGTCGAGTATGTCCGTATTCGACCGCCGTCCCGCCTCATACTCGATCAAACCAAGACGGAGATTCCGCCGTGCCTGCCGCACGGCCTGATTTTCCATGGCGACGCGCTCGCGCAGAACGCTCAGCTGTGCGGTCAAATCGCGAGCGACCGACCGAATCTCACGCAAAGTCCTGTCGCGTTCGAGCCGGGCGGCTTCCGCGGCGCTTCGTGCGGCGGCCGTGCGGTGACGAGTTGTCCCACCGTCCAATATGGGCAGGGTTGCATGAAGCCCCGCAAACCACCGGTCGTTGTCAAAAGGCGAAAATCCGGCCGCCGCGAATTCCCATCCGTACCAGACCTTCGCGGTGACACTGGGCATGCGGGCGGTGCGGGCCTTCGCCGTTTCGGCGTCGGCACGCTGAAGCAATGCGTCTTGTCTGTCCACAACGGGAGCGCTGCTCAGCGCCTCGGGAAGCTGCCAGGGGCCATCGGGCGACGCCGTCACAAGAGTATCGGGAGCATCGGGTATGTAGAGCACATGAGCTTCGCGGCCAAGCAGCACGCCGATATCGCCGCAGACCGATTCGTATGCGTGGCGGGTGCGCAACCGCTTTCCTTCAAGCTGCGAGCGCACGACTTCAAAGCGTCCCCGCTCAATTTCCGACATGCGCCCCGCGTCGATAAGCAAGCCGATATACCGCAGCCGCTCATCGATCATTGCGAGGTTCTCGTCGATAACCGCACGTTCCTGGTGCAGACCGCACAACTGGTAGTAGGATTGTGCAAGACGGAGTCGAATCGATTGCTCCAGCAGCATTTGGTTGGCCTGTTCTACGTCGTGTGCCGCCGAGAGCACGCCGATTTCGGCTTTCGTGCGGCCGCCGTCCCATACCTTTTGTGAAACGCCCGCCGTAAGAAGTACATCAAGCGGGCCGTCGCCGATGAAGGGTTCTTTTGTTTTCGGGAGGATGTCCAGGAGCGACAGATCGGCATCGGCGCCAAGCTGTGGCAAGAGTGCGCCTCGTGCCGCCCGGATACGGGCTGAATCGGCGGCACGACGATGGGATTGCGCGCGAAGCGCCTCGTTGCCTGCTTCGGCCTGTTCGAAAAGCTGATTCAGGTCAACGGTCAGACTATCGGGCTGCGCCGCGGCCATCGCGGTAACTACAAGCAACGGCAGGGTATTCCACATGCTCGTTTTCACCTCCAACCTCGTTGCTGTACAATTATCTCTTCGCCGCGGCTTTGTGACACACGAGGGGTTGCAGCCTCCGCCGCCGGCGCATCGGCCTTTGCGCGAGCGCTTTTCGCGGTCCCTCCGCTCAGCCCGCGTTGCAGCGCGGCTGCAAGCGAATCGCCGGGAACCATGCCCTTGATCCGCTCATACTCGATGCCCGATTTCACGAAAACAAACAGGGGAATGGGTCCAACGGAGAAGGCATCCGTCAGCGAGTCCTCTTCAAGAACATTCACTCTGCCGACCAGGGCTTTGCCGCCGAATCGCTCGGCGAGATTGTCAACCGCGGTGTCCATGGCGCGGCAGGCGGGGCAGGTCGGCGAAAAAAAGTCGATCATGGCCGTACGGCCGGCGACAGTGACAAGCGAATCGAAATTGTCGGCGCTGAGCGTAACCGCGTGATCGGGAATGTAAGCCTCGGGCGAGCTAACCGTGGGCCCCTGGACGCATCGCGCACCGAGCAGCCCCGCGAGAATCATCAAAAACACCATAAGCTTTCTCATGCGATCTCCCTTCTATCCCGCCACTGCCAGAAAAACAGCCAATCCGATCAACACTATGCCGAACAGCACTTTGATAAGCGTCAGGTTTTTCTGCGTGGTTTTCGCCAGTTTGTCCCAGCGAAGGCCGAACCAGGCCAGCACCATAACAATAAGCAGCGGCAGTACGAACAGTATGTTATAGAGAATCAGGTAGAGCCAGCCGGTGAGCCTGAGCCCTTCATGGCGTGTCATCAGGATTATCGTCGGGAGGTATACCTGGCCGGTGCAGACCGCTTCAAGCAGCGTTACCAGAAACCCGGTAACCAGCGCGCCGGTAACAAGTCCGCGGGTCGAAAGCTGTCCGGAGATAACCTTGTGGATTCGCAGTTTCACCGCTTTGGGCAGTTGCAGTTTAATGTCCCCGGCCTTGCCGGTTTTGCGATACACGAAGGCGTCGCGAAAACTGTACAGCCCGACCCCGCCCGCGAGTGCGACCGCGCTCCAGCGCACGGCAAGCGATACCCAGCGGTAGGTCGAGAGAAACGACAGCGCCTTGAAGGCGCCGATACCCAGAAGCAGATACGTGATAAATACCGCGAACGTGAACGATACGCCGATTGCAAGCACTTCGGAACGCTTGCGCTTCTGTGTCGCCAGGAACGAGATGAGAAAAATCATTGTCGCGATGGCGCAGGGATTGATACCGTCGACAAGGCCCGCAGCGATAATGCTTGCGAGCGAATAACTCCGGAATCTCTCTTTGAGTTTCTCGGCAAAACGACCTTCAGTGGCGCCACTGTCGCGGGCGTCCGCACCGGCATCCGTCCATAAGCGGGGATGTGCAAGAGAGCGGGTGATAAGCCGCTCCGCGTGCGCCTGTATGTCCTGCTCGCCGGTCAGAAACGTATCGGGAAAAAACAGTTGGATAGCCGCCGATTGCCTCACCCCGTATCGGTCTTCCATGGCCATCAGCCTGTTGAATCCCGAGTCGGTATCGATATCGTGAATACGCAGGTCGATTTCCGGATGCGCGCGCGTGGCGGGGAAGAGAATTTCCTCCTTGATTTCCAGACACTCGCCGCAGGTGGGGGAGCCGAAGAAATGCAGAACAAGCTGTTCCGCGGTATCGGCGTCCGGCGTCGCCCGGCCAAACGAGAGCACGGCAACCGCAACAATTACACATCGGCCAAGCCGGTTTCGTGCCGTCATATCATGTTCCCTGGTTGAGCATTGTCAAATACCGATGCCCAACGCCCGGGCCAGAAGGATATAGACACCTGCGCCGATAAATACGACACCACTTATTTTACGCGCCCACTTCTCGAATACCGTCATTTTGTGAAACATCGTGCCTATCGCATGTGCGCTGAAGGCGACAATGAAAGCAAACACGATAACGGGCGCCGCCGTGCCGATGCCGTACAAAGTCGGGATCAAGATACGGCTGCCGTGTTGTGTCGCCAGACCGAACGTGGAACCGAAAAAAAGCGCCGCCGACACCGGGCAGAATGACAGCGCGAACACGACGCCGAGCAGCAGCGCGCCCAGGATACCCGATGTGGCCAGACGCTCCTGCGCTTTCCGTGAGATCAGCGCCCCGGCAAAGGTCATCTTGAACACATTGAGCAACACGAAACCGATAACGATAAGCAGCGGTCCCATGACAACCTGCATCTTCTCCTGAAGAAAAAACGATACCCCGGGCACCGCCTGGGCACTCGACACCAGGATCGCGCCCAGAACCAGATAGGTCAGCATCCTGCCAAGCGTATAGAAAAGGCCCGACAGCAGCGTCGATGACGCCTTGTCGACCTGCTTGCCGATAAATGATATGGCCGCGATATTCGTCGCGAGCGGGCAGGGGCTTATGGACGTGAGTATACCGAACCATATCGCCATACCCATGCCGCCGACAAATGACTCCATGTTCGCTCCTCCTTCAGCCCTTGAGGTAGTCCCTGATTTCTTTCACCACATATTCCTTGAACTTCTCACGGTTTCGCAGAAGCATCCAGACCTTGTCGAGATTTTTCCACTGTTGCTCTTTCCCGCCGGATTTCCGTGAGAGGATGATTGAAATCGCCCGGATATTGTAATCGTCTATGAAATGGCGGTTCCCGTCTTCTTCCACATTTACGTGGCGGAATGCGACCTTGCCGTTCTTCTTCTCCCGGGCCAGCTTCTCATCAATTGCTTCGATGGTCATTTCTTCCATCAGATTGCAGCTATAGCAGCGGTGGGTGCCGTGAAACAGATACACGTCGACCTTTGCCACCGCTTCTTTATCCGCCGCTGCCGCCGCGGTCTCATTCTGCTCCGGCTGCTGCTCGTGAGCACCTGATGCCGACGAGCCGGCGGCGGCGTCGGGATTCTGTTGTTCAGTGGTCTGCGTGCTGCTTGTCGTTTCCGTTTGAACGTTCTTCTCCGGGGCCCCTTTTTCGGCGCATGCCGGGTTGATTGCCGCGACGGACAACGCCACGAGCAGGCTCATGAAAAGCGTGCCGCGCTTTCTTCGTCGATATTTCATGCTGTTTCTCCCCTCGTTGTTTGTGTATGCCGGGGTGCCGCGTGCATTACGAAAGCATTGCCGTAATTTCCTGGGGGCGTGCTACGCGTCCGACAACCGTCACTTCGCCGTCAACCACAAGCGCCGGGGTCATCATGACCCCGAATTTGACGATTTCGTTCATGTCTTCCACTTTCGAAACTTCGGCTTCAACACCGGCGTCATTGACCGCCTGCTGAGCGGCTTCGTACAGCTTTTTGCACTTGGGGCACCCGGTTCCCAGAATCTGCAGTTTTTTCATCGTACAACTCCTTTACAACAGGTTAACATCCCGTGGAAAACGTGCTCACTCCGTTCCCTTCCCGGCCCGATGCCGGAGGAGGCCGCCGAAGGCCCCCTTCAGTTGCAACTCCATTTAGAAGAACATGCCGTAGAGTACTCCCGAAATCGTTGCCATGACCACTACCAGCAGAACAAACACCACGGTTTTCTTTGTCCCGATTACGCTTCGAATGACCAGCATATTGGGAAGCGAAAGGGCCGGGCCCGCCAGAAGAAGCGCCAGTGCCGGCCCCTGTCCCATGCCGTTACCGATAAGCCCCTGAAGAATCGGTACCTCGGTGAGCGTGGCAAAGTACATGAACGCGCCGGCAAAGGAGGCGAAGAAATTGGCGCGCAACGAATTGCCGCCCACCGCCCGGTAGACCCATTCGGACGGAATAATTCCTTCCTGATCGGGCCTTCCCAGCAGGAAGCCCGCGATCAGGACTCCCCAGAACAGAAGCGGCATGATCTGTTTGGCGAATCCCCACGAGGATGAAAACCATTCACCGCTTTCCCCTTCGTTGCGCGACGTGAAGAACGAAAAGAACACGACCGCGGTACCGAAGGGTATCATCGGGGTGACTGGTCCCCACAGCAGGGCGGTGACAAGGGTTGCCGCGGCGGTCAGGGCGATTTTCCACCATTTCATTCCGAACCAGGCAACGAGGATTGCTCCCAGGGCCAGCGCGAATACCGACGTGACAAGCCATTTTGCCTGGAATATCCGATACCACAGGCCCTGTGCGACATCCGGCCTGCCCCAGTTGGCAAAGACCAGAATGCCCACCATCGAGAAGAAATACAGCCCGGTCTTCCACAAGGGTCTGCCGCCCTCTTCTTCCGGCATCGCCATCTGCGCATCGACACGCTCACGCTCTTCCTTGAGGAATATCACGTGCATGAGAACGCCGATAACAATACTGAATAAGACCGCGCCCACGGCCCGCGCGATTCCCAGTTGCACACCCAGCACCCGCGCGGTGAGAACGATGGCCAGTACGTTTATCGCCGGGCCCGAATACAGGAACGCCGTTGCCGGTCCCAGACCCGCGCCCATGCGGTAAATACCGTTGAAAAGGGGCAGTACGGTACAGGAGCAGACGGCAAGAATTGTTCCCGACACCGAAGCGACGCCGTAGGCCAGCACTTTGTTGGCTTTTGCGCCCAGGTATTTCATGACCGACGCCTGGCTGACGAATACCGCTATTGCGCCGGCGATGTAGAAAGCCGTCACCAGGCAGAAAACGACATGCTCCCGCGCATACCATTTCGCCAGGTGCAGGGCTTCGAAGACAGCGTTGTTGAAGCGCGGAACGCCCAGCGGCAGAAAAAACATCGCCAGGAATACCGAGGCAATAATGAGCAGTGGTTTGTACTCTTTTTTCCAGTCCATGATTCTTCCTTGTGCTGTTTGCCCAATGCGGTGCAAAGGTACAAAAAACGACTACGCGAACATCATCTGCGATTCGGCACGTTCCTTGAGGGCCTGGTCGGCGCAGACAAAGAAATTCAGCACGCAGGTCATTTTCAACCGATAGTATATGCTGGTGCCGCGCTTTTCGTAATCGACGATGCCGGCGTTTTTCATGATCGACAGATGCCTGGATATGGTCGATATGTCCGCGCCAACCATTTCGGTGAGTTCGCAGACGCATTTCTCACCTTTTCCCAGCTCATGGGCGATACATACGCGCGTCGGGTGAGCAAGGGCTTTCATAATCTGTGCCTGCGCTTCGTACCGGGCCTGCAGTTCTTTTTTCACTTCCGGTCTCCCGCCATGTATGGCTTCGATTGGTCAACCCACCAACAATTACGATAAAACGGGCGCATTATTGCTCATTTGGTAATATAACCAAAAAACAAAGAAGTTGTCAAGGGGTGTGCGGCACCGCATGACCACTTCGGGAACAATCGTGTGGATGCCTGATGATTTCCGGCCGGAGAGGTTTTGCGATGTTCGGATCAAGAAGCGTGCATCGCCTCTTTCTTTGTCAAAACTCGGTCGCCGGCGAAGGCCGGCACAAGATCAAGGGAAAGGACATCGTCCGAAACAAGGCCGTCCAACCTGTCCTTGTCCCCTTTCTTTTATTGGGCCACTTCTTGTTTGCCGGTGGTAACATTATCATTCTTCATCCCTGCTCCCAGCAGTGGCACTGTGCCGGGGCTTACATCGAACGTTTCGTATGCCCGGCGATCGAGGCGGAGCGTATTGTGCCGATACCACAGATTGCTCACAAAGGTTACAAAGGGATTGCGTAATTGCCGAATGCTTGCCCGGATTCTGCGAAAAATTCCGGTATAACTATAAAAAGCGCTATAGCAATCATTTTTCTCCGCTATCATTTCGCTCCACGAAAGACAGTTATAGCGGGCAACCGGAAAAGTCAAGGTGTAATACTTCCAGTCTCCGGGAAAGTTGTCCAGAATTATGCGGTTGGATGACCACATCTCTTCCCAGAGACACGTTCCGGGAAGAGGGGTCAGGAACATGACGTTAAGCGCATCCAGGTCGTAATGCCTGGCCGTGGAAGCAATGTCTTTGCCGACATGCTTTTTGTCGATATCGAGACCAATGATGAACGAGCCGACTACCGCGATGCCATATCGATGGATACGGTGAATCGTGGTTTTGACATCCTTGAGCTTCCGGATGTTGAAGCGTTTATGAATTTCCTTGAGGCCTTCGGCTGAAACTGATTCGAATCCGATAAATACACCGACACAGCCCGCCTTGTTCGCAAGCGAGAGAAGTTCTTCATCGTCTCCGAAGTTGATTGTAACCTGAGCAATCCATTTCTTCCGGATTCCCGAGTCGATTATCGCATGAAGAAGATCCTTGGTACGCGAAATGTGCTCTTTTCTCGTGCCGATAAAATTATCATCAACGACAAGGACCAGTTTTTCTCGAATCATTCGAAATTCGTCAATGATTTTCGAAATTGGGCGGTGCCGATAGTGCCTTCCATTAAAAGCGGTAACACTGCAGAAATTGCAGGATAACGGACAACCACGAGTGGTCTGAATGGAACCAAACCGATACCCGTGAGGCAGCAAATCATGGCGCGGAATGGGAGATTTCGCGAGACTTTCCTGCGTCCCGTTGTAGATTGGCCGCAGGGCACCTTTCTTTGTATCCGTCAAAACATCTTCCCACACGCTTTCAGCCTCGCCGGTTACAATGGAGTCCGCGTATCGGGAAGCTTCCTCCGGGCACATGGTAGCGTGGATACCACCCATCACGACAGGTACTCCCCGATGCGTGAATTCTTCCGCCAGTGTATACGCCCGATCAGCCTGTGAAGTGAATGCCGTGATGCCGACAAGATCAGGAACGGGGAGGGTAGAATAGTCCTGCCGCTCTACATTTTCATCAAAGACCACGGTATCCCAGTCGCGGGGTGTCAAACCGGCAATAACCAGAAGCCCCAACGGTTTCCAGACGGTATAGCGGTTCCATCGGTTCAGTTTGCTGTTTACAACACTCACCAGCGGGTTGTACGGGTTTATCAAATATAACAACATACTGCGAAGACCTCCCTTGTTCTCGATGAACGGTTGATATGCTGTATGGTATCTTTGAATTCCGGAATGCCTGAAAATGAGGCGGAAACAACTTCACATTTTTCGCCTGCGGTGCCGAAACTCAGGCGAAGGCAGGCTTGCTTTCCACCCGGCCGCTTCATCCGTTCCCCCGCAACCATGTTGACCAGTTCGACCAAATCGCTGAGCGCGTTGACCAGCTCGAGGCTCATCCGCGTGGAAAGCCCCAGCTTGCCCAGCGCCTGAAACAGTCACTGCCCGGCGCCGACCGCGCCGTCGCGGCCATACGTGACGTGCTTGATATCGGTGAGACTGTCTTCCTCGATCGCGATCTCATTTTCCAGCGAATCGATACGGGCGAGCGTCGCTTCAACCTCCCGCGTTGATCGCGCGCAATGAGAAGGAATCATGGAAAGCACGACAAGGAATACGGCAACGGCGAAGGTGCACAGTATTTTCAGGGGGTGCCTTTTCGCCGGATGCCCGAAATGCGATGATGCAGGATTCATTGAAAAAATCCGGCCCCGGATATGATTTCAAAAGAGGTTACCGTTCGTTTTCCCGCGCGCACATTGCACCACGGGGAAACCGATCTTCAACAAAATACAAAATTCGTTGACGACGCGCCCGGGGCGGAATTCGGTAATTGCCCTTTCGCCGGAATAATCCCGCATTTCAAAATGGCGGTTGCTACGGGTGGACAGGTGCGTTTTCCAGTCGGAATCGATGAATATGGAGAAGTCGATGTGTATCCGGAGGTGACGGCAGATCGCGATCTCGTCGTCGAGAACAACAAACCTGCGCGGCGTGAATCCAACGGTGGAATTCGCTTCCCCCGTTGCCCTTTCGTAGATCGGTCTGTCGGCCGTCTTGCCGTTACGGAGCAGGCTCAGGTGAGCAAGAAACAGGTCGAAATGATTCGCATCGGTTGCTCCCCCGAATCGCCGGCACACGACGGATTTGGGTGAACCGTTTGCCGACGGATAGTATATTGATGCCGAATTGACGCCGACCATGCCGGTGGGGGCAGGAAAGCGCTTGCGGTTCGAGCCCGGTTCCGCACGGCGGCGGGAATGCCGGCGGCCGTATCGAGAAAAGGAGAAAACCTAATTGAAACTTCGCAGAGAGCTTGGCTTGCTCGACGTATTCTGCATTGCCACGGGGGCGATGATCAGCTCCGGGATTTTTGTTCTTCCCGGTCTTGCGCACGCACAGGCGGGGCCAAGCGTCATTGTTTCATACGCCATCGCCGGGGTCCTTGCGGGGCTCGGCATACTGAGTACGGCGGAACTGGCAACGGCAATGCCCAAAGCCGGGGGCGATTACTATTTCATTACCCGCTCGCTGGGCCCGGCCGTGGGAGCCGTTGCCGGAATGCTCAACTGGTTCTCAATCTCGCTCAAGAGCGCGTTTGCCCTGGTGGGGATGGCCGCCTTTGCGGGATTGTTTGTCGGGCTTGACGTGCGGATTATCGGGCTGATTCTATGCGCGGTTTTTGTCGGCACCAACCTTTTCGGCACCGCCCATGCCGGAAGGCTGCAAATTCTGATGGTTCTGGGGTTGCTGGTATTGATGGGCGGGTATGTGGTGGCCGGTCTTCCGCATGTCGCCCTGAGTAATCTTCAACCGCTTGCCCCCCACGGTCTGAAAGGCACATTCGCCACGGCCGGTTTCGTCTTTGTTGCTTATGGCGGCCTGATCAAGATATCCAGCATCGGCGAGGAAGTGCGCAATCCATCGCGAACGCTTCCTCTGGGTATGCTGTTTTCACTCACTACGGTGTTTGCTCTCTACATTCTGATGGTGTTTGTCACCACCGGGGTCCTGCCTTCGGAGAAACTGGACAATTCCCTGACCCCGATCACCGACGGGGCCTCGATGTTCATGGGAATCTGGGGCACGCGCGCGCTTGGCGTTGCGGCCGTCCTGGCGTTTATGTCCACCGCCAATGCCGGTATCATGGCAGCTTCACGCTACCTTTTCGCGCTCAGCAGAGATGAGCTGCTTCCGGCGCCATTCGCCCGCCTGAACGCACGCTCCAATGTGCCGACTACGGCGGTCCTGGTCACGGGCCTTTTTGTTGCCGTCTCGCTGTTTCTCAAGCTGAAGGTGCTCGTGGAGGCTGCGTCGCTCGTGTTGATCCTCGGCTTTACCCTTTCCTGCGTTTGCGTGATCGTGCTGCGCGAAAGCGGGGTGCAGAATTACCGCCCCAGCTTTCGCGCGCCTCTGTATCCCGCGCCGCAAATTGCGGGTATCCTCGGCTTCGGCCTGCTGATCTTCGAGATGGGGCATGAAGCGTTCATGATACTGGCAGGTCTGTTTGTGGTGGGTATTACGAGCTACTGGCTCTATGGACGAAACCGTATCAGAAAAGATTATGCGCTGCTGCACCTGATCCAGCGGCTGACCGCGGGAGAACTGGTCACCGGCTCACTCGAACGGGAGCTGAAAGAGGTGGTGCGGGAGCGGGATGAAATGGTGCAGGACCGCTTCGATGAATGTATCGGCCGCGCATTGGTCCTCGATATCGCCGATCGGATAACCATGCGGGACTGCTTCACGCTGCTTGGCGAAAAGCTTGCCGAACGGCTTGACATAGAGAGCACATTGTTGACCGGAAAGCTCATCGAACGGGAGAAGCAGACATCGACTCTGCTGAGTCCGTTTCTGGCGATTCCCCATGTGGTTATACCCGGCGCCGGGCGGTTCGAGATCGCGCTGGTGCGTGCGCGGAAGGGAATCGTCTTTTCCGAAGAAGCACAGGACGTCCGCGCGCTGTTTGTACTTACGGGCACACTCGACGAACGCAATTTTCACCTGCGCGCCCTGGCGAGTATTGCCCAGATTGTGCAGGGCCGGGACTTCGAGTCCCGCTGGATGGATGCCCGCAATGAACACGGCATCCGTGATGTGGTGCTGCTGGGAAAACGGCTTCGGTGAGAAGAAGCGGTGGCGGTACGGTCCGAACCGGATGGACCGCCGATAGTCACCCTTGTACCGCCATGTACGGTACAACAAGTATCATTGAGCAGAATCGTATCGTCCCCGGCTCGAACCGTCCACGCCTGTGAACGTAATCATGTCCTTCCTCCGATCTCATTAAGCAACTCCCGCGTTTTCCCGACCCTCCCCGGCAACGACCTTGCGTCAGGCCGCGGTAATCCGCTGCTGCGTGCGAAGATTGCAGCCTGCATTGTGCGCGATCACGTGAGCAGTTGTTCTCTCGTCAACTGATAATCCATGGCTGCTGCCCGGCGTTGATTCGCGGACCGCCCCGCCGGCATTGTATTTTAGTAAAGACTAAAACAAATGGCCGGGATCGATGAATCTTGATGTTTCGATATTCAAGGCGCTTGCCGTGGAGCAGCGGGCAAAAATCCTTTCGATGCTCGCTGGAAGAGGCGTCTGTGCCGGAGCGCTTGCGCGCATGCTTGGTATTACCCCGGGAGCGGTGTCCCAGCATCTCAATGTACTCAAGGAGTGCGGTCTGGTGACCGGCGAGCGGCGCGGGTACTTCATGCACTACCGAATAAGCCGGGACGCACACAAGCGGGCCTGCAAGGCGCTCGATGCGCTTTTCGACAAACCAGCGGGTTTGCCGAACGAGGAAGGTGAGTGCACAAGAACGTGTTCATGCCCAAAACATAAAGACAATACCGATAAGAAGTTACCTTTTGCATAACGAAAGGAGCGGTTTCATGTGTGAGACGAATTCAAACACAGGGTGCGCACGAGCGAACAACGTACGTCCCGGAGAGTGTTCCGAAGAGCAAATCCGCAAATGCCACGGCGAAAGCGGTAGCCATCCTTGTGTCAACGACGGTTGCGCCGACCCATCACGGTTGGTGCGGGAACCTTCGGACTGTACAGCGGAGCAGATTCGGCGATGCCATGGTGACGGAGAGCACCCATGCAAATAGCATCAGAGTGCAATCAAAGCCGGGAGGATAACACCGAGCTTCCGGATTATTACGCCTGTGTGGTCCAAGACATCATACGGCTGTGCAACCCAAAGCCGGGCGAGTGGCTTGATATCGGCTGTGGCCCCGGGCCGGTATCGATTGCACTGGCGAAGCGGTCTGCCGCAAGCAGGTTCATCCTGATGGATCCCGATGCCGGCGCGTTGGCAAAAGCACGGGATGCGGTCCAACAGTA
>CAYVKR010000019.1:0-22841 GCA_964452025.1 uncultured Anaerolineales bacterium | reverse complement strand
CTGTGAAATCCGTGGTTAAGTTTTCAGTCTGATCATGCGAAGTCCAAAAGAGCCGTCGTTGTTCGCCTGAAATCTGGTGTCTGGAATCCGTTGTTTAAGCGTGTACCTTGATACGGTGGTTCTGAAATCCATTTGACCAGCGGTCAGCTTACGGTATAATAACATCGCCTTAGGGCCTGTAAAAATATAAGTTCCTGCCGTTGTCAACCAATACGGTGGAAACTCATGAAAACTGGCGTTTGAGGTTTATCATGAGGGTCTTCAAACGCGAATTTGCTCGAGAACACTTTTAGAGTTGATTCAGCCGTTAGGAAAGTATGCTTTGACAAGCCCTTTATGGAGACCAACCGTCGCGGGCAACCGCGCGGTTTTGTATGTGAAGCACTTTTGAATACGCGTGTACCGCCGCTGTGCGGGATACAGTTGAGAAGGAGGAAGTTAGTATGCCGAAGCGCACATATCAGCCAAAGAAGCGCAAAAGAATGCGCACCCATGGATTCCGTGCTCGCATGAAATCGAAGAGTGGTCGTAAGATCCTCAAGCGTCGCCGCAACAAAGGACGACAGCGACTTGTATCGGTCGAGTTGGGCGGCGCCAAGCGCATCAACTGGAAGGAGAGCAGCCACAAGCGTCGCTGAGGCTAGCGTTGGGATCGTATCCATGGCAAAAGGGAATGCGTCTGCGCCGCTCAAAAGAGTTCCGGCGAGTCTGGAAGACGGGGCGGTCTTGGGCGCATTCTCTCTTTGTGCTCTGGGTTGCACCCAACACGTCGTCGCGGACGCGCGTGGGGTTGACCGCCAGCCGCAAAGTGGGCAACGCTGTTAAGCGCAACCGTGCGCGCCGGTTGCTTCGTGAAGCGGCGCGGTACCTGTATCCACACATCGAGGATGGATGGGATGTGGTGCTGGTGGCGCGTTCGTCCATGGGAACAGCCCGTATGCAAGATGTGCAGCAGGCTCTGGAAGTGTTACTCAGGCGGGCGGACCTTTGGTCCGAGGACGACCGTTGACTCAGGACGTGCCGGTGTGAAAAACGTTGCACTTTGGATAATACACTTTTATCAACGCTGGATTTCTCCTCATTTTCCACCGAGTTGTCGGTTTACCCCCTCGTGCTCGCAGTACAGCTACCAGGCTATATTTCGTTATGGATTAGTGAAAGGATCGTGGTTGGCGCTGCGACGTATTGTGCGATGTCATCCCTTCAATCCGGGCGGGTACGATCCGGTTCCATGAACTAGGAGGCAGTATGAAACATGTTTCGACGATAATTAACGACAGATCTCGTCTGTGGCGGACGGCCGTGTGGGTCCTTGGGTTGGCTTTCCTGCTGGTTGGTTGTGGCGGTGGCGTGAACTACGAGAGCTGGCCCGGTATGACGCTGGTGGATGGCACGCTCTACGTCGCCCTGGTGGATCGCCTCCAGGCGTTTGATGCTGAGACCGGGAACGTCCTATGGGCGTATCCCCCCGAATCAGATGCGGAGATTGGATTCTATGCTGCGCCGGTCGTGGACGAAGAGCGGGGCCTGATGTTCGCCGCTGGCTTCTCGGATCAGAAAGTGCACGCTTTTCGGTTGGCAGAGATCCCGGAGAACATGCCCACACCGATCTGGACGTTTCCCGCCGAAGGCGGCGCTGACGGCGCACGCGGTCAGTATGTGGGGCCAGGTACGATTGCAGGCAACCTTTTCTTGATCGGTAACGGCGATGGCCTCATCTACGCCCTCAATCTGGAAGATGGCTCCCTGGCCTGGTCGTTTAAGACAGGAGATCGCATCTGGTCGGAACCTTTGGTGATCGATGGCACGGTCTACGTGGCTTCCCTGGACGCCCGGCTCTATGCTTTGAGCCTGGAAGATGGCAGTGAACGCTGGCGTCTGGAGACCAAAGGCGCGTTGGCGGCCTCGCCCCAGCTGGTGAACGGCAGCATCTGGATTGGAGACTTTGGAGATCAAATCTACGAGATCGATCCTCAGACCGGTGACGTGCTGTGGACCTTTGAGGATGGCGTGGATTGGTTCTGGGCGAAACCGACGGTCAAAGACGAGACAGTCTTCTTCTTCGATGTGCGCGGCAACGTCTTCGCCTTTGACGTCGAGTCCAACGCCTTGCTCTGGCAGCAGAGGGTCGCCGACGTCATTCGGGGCGGAAGCGTGCTGAACTCTGATGAGTCTGTGCTGTTGGTGCCCGGTCACGAGCGCAGCGTTATCTATGCACTGGACACGGAGACCGGTGAGAATGTGCCCTGGGGCATCGTGCCCGAGCGGCCTGGGTGGCTACCTGGCAACCTGGTCGCTGATGCCGAGCACGTATTCGCGGCGCCTATCATGATCCCGACGCGCGTGCAGGCCTTTGATATTGAAAACGGTAAGTTGCTCTGGCAGTATCCTGTTGCAGAGGAGTGAGCACGGCTTTTGTCGTGGCTTGTTGCTATAGTCGACGTTTTCAATAACGGGTATCAAGACATATGCTTTTGATCTCGAATGATCATCTCAGTTGTTGAGGAGAAACTCTATGTGGGATACGTTAATTGTTGATCCAATCACCAATCTCCTGCTGGTTTTCTACAATCTGTTGGGGGGAGAGACCATCCTGGCGGTCGCCTTGCTAACTGCAGTGGTCCGCCTGGCACTGATTCCCCTGACGCTCAATCAGCAGAAGAGCATGCGCGCCCAGCGCGAGCTCCAGCCGAAGCTCAAAGAGCTCCAGAAGAAATATAAGAATGATCAGGAGCGGCTGGCGCAGGAGCAGATGAAACTCTATCGCAAACATGGCTTTAATCCGGTCAGCGGTTGTCTTCCGCTCTTAGTCCAGTTACCCTTGATGCTGGGACTCTATCGCGCCATCATCCGGGCGCTGGCGGCAACGCCCCTGGGCTTGCTTGATCTGCCTTCGCACATCTACCGCGTCAGCTGGCTGCCGAACCTAAGTGTGTTGCCGCCCTTGAAGAGCCAGTTCCTCTGGTTGGACCTGGCGTTGCCCGATCCCTATTTCGTGCTGCCCATTTTAGTCGTTGTCACCGCCTGGCTCCAGCAGAAACTCATCAGCGCCTCATCCCCATCGATGGGAGGAGAGGCTGACGATCAGGCCCAGGCCATGACCCAATCTATGCAGATCACCATGCCCCTTTTCATGGGCTTCATCTCCTTGAACTACGCTGCTGGATTGTCGGTCTATTTTGTGATCTCCAACCTGATCGGAATTGCGCAGTACTACTTTATCCAGAAGCGATACGCTGAGACGCTAAAACGCTGAGACGCTAAAACGCTAAAACGCTAAAACGCTACGACGCCAAAACGCTACGTACGACGCTAAAAACAGAAGTCTCTAAGATTCACAGTCAGTAAAATGCAGTAGAACGGGAGGAAGAGTGATGAATTCAAAGGAGTGGGTTGAAGTTCAGGCACCCACTGTCGAAGAAGCGATTATACTTGGATTGACGCGTCTCGGCATCACACGTGAGGATGCCACGGTTGAAATCATTGATGAGGGTAGCCAGGGATTCCTGGGATTGGGGGCCAAGGAGGCCCGGATCAGAGTTAAACGAAAGGTACAAGAGCCGGCGGTATCAGTGTCGCAAGAACGAGCAGTTACGGAAGAGAAGATGACGCCCTCCCCCAGGAAATCTGGGCCCCCGACGAAATCAAAGGCTGCTGACGAACCAGCGCCTACGCCCAAGCAACCCAAAGAGGAAGGGCAGCAACCTTCTAAGAAGCAGGCTAGAAAAAAGAAATCCGCACGGTCTCCGGAGCCTGCACCCAAGGCTAAGGCCCCCGCACCCCGCGAAAAAGTGGCTGCTGATGATCCTCGCAAGAAAATTGAGACCGTCGTACTGGAGATAGGTTCTCATCTCTTTGGCGAGCTGGAGGTTCAGCCAAAACTGACGTGGCGCGAAGAGGAGCGGCGACCGGCTTTGTGGCTCTCGCTGGAAGGAGAAGACGCTGAGGATCTGGTGGGACATGATGGCAAGACACTCAATGCTGCCCAATTCCTGATGCGGGTGCTTGTACGCAGTGAGATTGATGGCAATTTCAACCTAATTGTCGATGCAGGCGACTATCGTTGGCGTCAGTATCACAGTCTTGAAAAGTTGGCCCAGAAGATGGCAAAGAAAGCGCTCTCTTCGGGACAGCCCGTCCGTTTGCGTCCCATGCCCGCCCGTGATCGGCGCATTGTGCACATGACGTTGCGGGATGATGATCGCGTGCGGACCAAGAGCTACGGTTCAGGGCGAGGTCGCGCTGTGACGGTTTTTCCTGTAAATTCAGATAATCATTAGCGTCCCGCTAGATTCAGATAATCAGCGTTCCGTCGCTCCCCGTTGAGCCTTGAGGGGGAGCCCTTCACCATGAGGGTAAGATGACGCAGATATATGCCTTTGCCAATCAAAAGGGCGGAGTGGGTAAGACCACCACCGTGGTGAATCTTGCGGCGGTTATGGTCGATTGGGGCTTGCGAGTTCTCGTCGTGGATGTCGACCCTCAGAGCAACGCGACGACCAGTTTGGGGATCAGACCCGGCGCGCACGAAATCTCAATGTACGATGTCCTCCTCGATGGCTATCCTGTCGAGGAGGCTATTGTATCCACTGCCTGGGATAGCTTGCATCTACTGCCCAGCGCGCCTGGATTGGCGGGCGCCGCCGTCGAACTCAACGGTTTGAAAGACCCCAGGGAGCGCGCCCGCGCCTTACGCTACGCTATCCGTGACGTCAGCGGCTACGATTATCTGCTTATTGATTCGCCACCGAGCCTGGGAATCTTGACCGTCAACAGCCTCTGTGCCGCTGACGGCGTCATCATCCCCGTCCAGTGCGAATATCTGGCGCTGGAAGGTCTCTCTCAGCTGATGCACACCATTCAACTGATCCAGCGCGGTCTAAATCCGGCGCTGGTCATACGTGGCGTGGCGATGACCATGTACGACAAACGCACCAACCTTTCCAAAGAGGTCGTCGCTGAAGTGCAGCGCTACTTCCCCAAACGGGTCTTCCGCGTGCTCATTCCCCGCAGCGTACGATTGAGTGAGGCGCCCAGCTATGGAGAACCAGGTGTGCTCTACTCGCCGAAGTCGCGAGGTGCGCTGGCCTATCGCGCGCTGACGTGGGATGTGCTGGATGCGGATGGGCACACCATCGACTGGACGCCGCCTCAAGAAGTTTTGGAGGACTAGGCCTGGCTGCCCGGGGAAATCCGTTCAGGGGGGCCGGGGCCTTTCTATCAGCTTGATGGTGACTGGTTTACGCCGCGATCGCGATACCGCGTCTTGATCTGCTGCCGGGCGGCCTCGGCAGCCTGCTTGACGTCCGGATCGGTCTCTTCTTGCACGCGCGTCTCCAGCGCGGCGAGATGTTCCGGCCCTCCGATACGTCCCAAGGTCACGCAGCCGAGGAGCCGCGCGCGCGGCTCCTTGGCGTCTAGGGTGCGCAGCAGCATTTGGAGCACCGCGTCTCCCACGCCGACGCCCAGTCCCTGTTGCGCAGCCCACGTGATGAGCCAGGCGGCCTCGTCGAGTTGGGGTGGGGGCTGGACGGTCGCTGTTTCTGCCGAAGCTTCCTTGGTACTTAGAGCGGCCTCAGCGGCGGATCGCACCAGCCATTGCGGGTCGTTTTTCATCAGGTGCTCCAGGATCTCTTGCGTCCATGGCGCATCAATCTGGCTGATCCCATGTACGGCTGCCCGGCGCACCAGCAAATCCTTGTCTTTGGCCGCCTGTTTGAGCGATTCCCAGCCCATTGCGTCTTGAGCCAAGGCTTCGGCGATCACCAGCGTCAGACGCTCATCGCCCTTGGTGATCTCATCCTGCAAGAGTCGGTATGCGCCTGGCGTCGCCAGATCGGCCAAACCTTTGACCGCGCTGGTTTGTACCTCGAAAGCGTTGTCGTTGAGGCCCGCTGCCAACGTCTGTACGTCCCGTGGTCCCCCCGTCCATCCAAGGCCCCGAAAACTGGCCGCGCGCACTGCGGCGTCAGGATGGCGCAGCATCTGGAGGAAGAAGGGATGCGCGCTCTTCTCGGCCACCAGCGCCAACGCCTTGCCCAACGCCAGGCGCTCTTCTGGCCCATGGTCGGAGGTTGCGAAGCTCTGCGCCAGTGCTTTTATCACGTGCTTGCGCCAGGGTGTCTCTTTCGGCGCGAGGATGGCCCAGCGCGCGCCTCTCAACAGCGTCTGAAGGGCGTTCTCTCGTAGCCCGGCCTTGAACAGCGCGGCGATTAAGGGTTTGACCGGCGCTATGCCGACGTAGCATTCCATTAAGAAGTCCCAATGGGGATCGTCGAGGTGTTCTAGCAATACCTCGGTCTTCTCCGTCTCTGCCAGGTAATGGGCCAGCCAGAGATCTTCCCAAATCGGGTGTTGGAAACGGGCGGTCTTCCGTTGCCACTGTAGGAATGGTGTCGTCTGCAACATCTTGAGGACCGTGGCTTCTAACCGTGGTGGCTGTTCCTCCGGCGGCGGAAGCTGTTCGACCAGCAGGGATTCCTTGATTTCCTGGAGCGATAGCGCCCGACCTTCCATGCGACTCCGCCAGGCGAGCGCTTGCAGTACCGCCTTCGCCGCTTGTTGCGCTGCAGCTGCAACGTCGTCCAGCTCTTCGCCTAGATCCGGTGACGGCAAAAGCGCTTCCACGCACTTCGCCAGCACCTCGCGCATGGGATAGGGGTGCTGACCGGTCTGCAGGTCGAGCCAAACACGGAGTGTCAGCTCCGCCAGTCCGTCGCCGGTCTCCAGCGCCCAGCTCAGCACCTGGTGGCTATCTTCTTCTTCAGAATCAGCAATGTCACCGTCAATCTCCGTGGTCCAGCCTTCATAGAGCGACTGTAAAGTTTTTTGATTCTTGGGCGGTTTGAGTTCCGTGGGCACGAACTGTTCTTCAACTAGTGGGCCATAGCCTTCTAGGCCGGTAGCGATAAGCCAGTGGCTCTGCGGCAGATGATCGGCGGCCTCGCCAATACGACGTGCGAGACGTGAACGCTGATCCGCCGGCACGGCGTCCCATTCATCGACCAGGATCAACGCGGCTCGCTCTTGGAGTTGGGTGGCTAGCCAGTTGGGGCGTGCTGCTGGAAAGGCCTGCGTGGCTAACTCCACCAGCCAGCGAATCGCCTCTTTCTCTTCTTCAAGTGCGGTCGCTGCCGGCTGCGTCAGATCAATCCAGAGCGGGAAATGTGTCAACGTGGTCCCCTCCGAAGAAGAGGTGACCAGATGCCAGAGACTGGCGATGAGGGTAGCGGTGCGTCCCTCTTCCCGGCGTCCGGTAAGTAGAATTCGGGAATGGCTTTCCAGGAGACGGTCATAGGGCACGCGTAATCGTCGCTCAGGATCAAACTCCTCGGTGAAGGTATTGGGCAGCGGCGACGGGGCGACGAACAGCGGCGGAACAAATATCTGCGCAGGATGCCTTGGCTCCAAAAGCCAGTGCGAGCGTAGCTGTTCCCGAAGCGCCAGCAGATACTTCTCTTCGACGCTTCGCTGCAACCGTGTGCGCCATCGGGCGATGGGCGCCCAGGTCTTTTCTGCCAGCCGTCGCAGCGATGTTCGCCGGGCGTAAAGTACAATGGCAATCAGCCAGGCGACAATGGCTCCGATAATAGCAGAGCGCCAATCAAAGGCCCATTGATCAGGAAACCACGGCACGTGCACGAGATCTCCCTGCGGTTATTGAGCTGAGTCTACTCTTGCGTAGAGACGGTTGTGACGTTGCTGACTTCCAAACGGTAGCCTTGACCCCGCTCGCTGATGATGAACTCAGGCTCTCGAGGTTCCGGTTCAATCTTCTGGCGGAGGTACCAGATGTAGAGTTTGAGATAATCGCGCCGGTTGGCGTATTCTGCGCCCCATACGCGCCGGAGTAACGTATCATGGCTGACGGTGCGACCGGCATCCTGGATCAGCGCCGAGAGCAGCGAGAACTCCGTGGGTGTCAACGAGATGACTTCTTCATGGATTTTGACCTCATGGGTATCCAGATTCACCCACAACGGTCCGGCCTGGAAGATCGCTTGTTCTCCACGCGCTCGACGTGCCCGGGAAAGTGACGCTTTCACGCGGGTCACCAGCTCCTTGTAACCAAACGGTTTGACGATGTAGTCATCGGCTCCCAGCCCCAGCCCGTAGGTGATGTTATGTTCGTCGCCCAGAGCGGTCAGAAACAGCACCGGCACATCGGTGATGCTCTGCAGCGCCTCATAGACGTGCCAACCATCCATATCTGGCATCAGGATGTCGAGCAAGACGAGGTCAGGATCCTCTTCACGCGCCATCTCCAATCCGGTTTCGCCGTTGGGAGCGGTGACAACCGTGTATCCGGCTCGTCCCAGGAGCAGGTCAATCAGCTGTGATAGCGCTTCATCGTCTTCTACGAGTAAAATGGTTTCTTTCATGGCTTGTCTCCTTGATTACAAGCGCGTGGATACATGCTGCTAGCGTCCTTGTCTGGTGTATCTTGATCTGATTGGGAACGTTGACCTATAGTTAGCCTATAACTTTATACTACGCCATAATTTTTACTTGTCAAACTTAAACCAAACTTTGGCCAATGATGGTTGGGCTGCTTGTTGGAGCAGTGCTGCGCCGATGTTGGCCGCTTGCTCTGCCGAGGTGGGATTTTTCAGCAGGACGACAACGCCGTAGCGCGGCCGGCTGGCGGTGTCGAGCCCCAGGAACCAGCTCGGCTGGCGCTCCGGCCCGCTGAGGGCGGGGGCGAGGTGTCCGATGGCGTCGTCCCACGTGGGCCAGAATGATCGCAGCGTGACCGCCGTCGCCCGGGAGATGACGCGGGAGGCGGTGTGCGGTGGGGGCGCCGTGCATCCCGCCTGCGTCTCCAGCAGCACGTGGATATCGGGTCGCACGCCGTCGTTGCCCACCGTGGCCACGACACCTGCCATGATCAGCGGGGTGACCAGCAGCTCGCCCTGCCCAATGGTCTCCTGCGCGGGCACGATATTCTTATTATCCCACTCCGTCGCGACGGTGGGCAGTCCCACGGCCGGCGCTTCGGTCAGGGCCCAAACGTCGAAGAGGGCCGTTAACTCCGTAGGCGAAAGCGTCGCGCCCACGTCGGCGAAGGGCGCTGGACAGGCCGCGGCCAGGGCCGCGCTCCAGCTCTGTTCCGACGGCGCGGTGCGGCAGTCAACCGTTACGCTGTTGATACGCAGGGTACGGCTGATGGGGCGCGTCGGGGGTGCGAGGGGGCCTGGCGTGCGCTCCAACACCTCCGCTAACACGACGGTCTCCAGCGCCGCGCCAGGCTGCGCCAGACTCTGCGTGGCGCGGTTGAGCAGTGGAGATGCCGGGTCATCGCGCAGCTGCCCCCACGCCTCTGCCACCGTCGCGGGATCATACGAGGGCGCGGAAGCCAGCGCCAGGATCGCACCGCTCTCCACGTCGATGAGCACGACAGCGCCGCGTTGCCCTTCCAGTCGCTGCTGCGCGTGTTGTTGCAGGTCAGCGTCCACCGTGAGCCGGACGTCGCGTCCCACCGGGTCCTGGTGCAGCAGGCGTTGTTTGGCGCGATCCCATGCGGTGCGGTTGACCTCACCCCGCAGCGCCGGGTCGCACGTCCGCTCGATTCCGCCGGTGCCGTACTGAAGCGTAGCGTAGCCGACGACGGGCGCCGCTGCTGGGAGGGGATAGGTCCGTTCCACAAAACCATCCTCGTCGATCTGGATATCCGCCAGTGACGTGCCGTGCCGGTCCGTGATCCGTCCGCGCCGGATGCGCAGCTCGGCCAGCACGCGATGTGGGTTGGTCGCGTATTCCCGCAGTGCGTCGCCCCGGACGACAGCCCAGACGCCGGTGCCGATGGCCGTGCTGCCCAGCAGGAGCATCAGCGCCGCGCCCAACCGCCCGACGGTGACGCGCAGCGTCGGCATGGCCCGTTGCCCTGGCAGCGTCAGGCTAAGAGG
Organism: uncultured Anaerolineales bacterium; assembly: GCA_964452025.1. Lineage (GTDB taxonomy): Bacteria > Chloroflexota > Anaerolineae > B4-G1 > SLSP01 > G713. The sequence continues at coordinate 12,936 of CAYVKR010000019.1, read as the reverse complement.
AAGCGGGTGCGGCGCGGAGAGGTTGAGCAGCAGGCCAACGATGCCCATGCTCATCACCAGCGACGAGCCGCCGTAGCTGAGGAAGGGCAGTGTTACGCCCGTGATGGGAATCAATTTAGCGTTCCCGGCGGCGATCACCCATGCCTGGAGGGCGAGCAGCGTGCTCAGACCGCCCGCCAGCAGGGACTCGAAGGGCGATCTGCTCTGCTGCGCCACGCGGATGCCGCGTTGAACGAGGATGGCCAGCAGGCCGATCAGCGCCAATCCGCCCGCCATGCCGTACTCCTCGATCAACGCAGCGTAGACGAAGTCGGTGTGCACCGCCGGGATCAGCGTGGGATAGCCCAGCCCCGGCCCCTGGCCCAGCAGCCCGCCGGCGGCCATGGCGAAGAGCGACCGCAGGATCTGGAAGGCGCGATCCATCTGTTCCGGGGCCCAGGGATCTAACCAGATGCTGACGCGCAGTGCCACCCGGTCCGAAAGCAGCGCGCCGCCCACGGCGATGGGCGCAAACATCAGCAGGCCGATGAGCACGTGACTGACCCGTCCCCAGGCCTGGTAGAGCAAGGCCAGAAACGTGAGATAGAAGAGCAGCGCGGCGCCGAGATCCTGTTGCCAGGCCAGCAGCACCAGCGCCAACCCCACCATCAGCAGCATGGGGCCGAGCACAGTCGGCCAGATGTGCAGATCTGACGACTGCGTGGGGGCGCTGCGGCGCCCGGCGAGATAGGCGGCGAGGTAGATCACCAGCAGCAGTTTGAGCAGCTCCGAGGGCTGGAAGTAGATGCCCGGCCCCGGCCCGATCCGCCATCCCAACCAGAGTCGGGCGCCTTGTCCGGAAGGGTTGACGCCGAAGAGCAGCGTTGCCGCGAGCAGTAACAGTCCGCCGACGAGCAGGGTGTAGCGGTAGCGGCGCAGGAGCCGCGAGAGTCCGGAGAAGAGCGCCACAGCGCACATCACCCCCATGCCGATAGCCAGCCAGAGGAGCTGGCGCAGCAGATAGCCGGGCAGCACGCGCGCTAGGAGCAGCAGGCCCCAGCCCGTCATCAAGGCGACGGGTGGGAGCAACAAAAGCTCGCCCCGAGGGAGGCGGGCGCGCAGCAGGGCGTAACCGCCGCCCCAGATGACGGCCCATCCGCCCACCAGGCCGACGAGGTGCAGTGGGGTCAGCGCGGGGGTGGGGGCCGTCAGCTGGAGGATCAGGGCTCCCAAGGCGACAAAGAGCGCAGCCAGCCCCAGCAGCAACGGCGCCGCAATGCGACGCAGTGTCGCTGGCGCAAGGCGACGGACCGGGTGCGTGCTCATCTCAGTTCTTTGTTTATTCCAGATAGGGCGCGATGATGGCGTGCAGTTTCTCCCGGGTCGCCGGGGGGATGCGCTGCGGTGCGGTTAGCATGGCGTGGGAGAGCGCGTCTGCACAGGCGCAGGTCTTCTCCCCTGTGACGAGCCGGGGAACCAGCCGGGCGACAGTCTGCCGGGCCAGCTCGACGTTGGCGTGAAGCCGCTCGATCACCATGCTCACCGTCACGGCCTCCTCGCTCTCGTGCCAGACGTCGTAATCAGTGACGTGGCCCATCACCGCGTAGCAGATGCCAGCCTCGCGGGCCAGGAAGGCTTCCGGTGAGGTGGTCATGCTGATGATGTCCATGCCCCAGCTGCGGAAGACGTGGCTTTCGGCCTTGGTGCTGAAGCGCGGCCCCTCGATGGTGATGAAGCGCCCGCCCTGGTGGACGGTGCCGCCGGCATCTTCCGCTGCTTGAGCCATCAGGTCGGACATCACCGGGCAGAAGGGGTCCTCGGCGGAGATGTGAGCGACCAGTCCCTCGCCGAAGAAAGAGCGGGTCCGGTTCTTTGTGAAGTCAAAGAGCTGATCGGGCACCACGATGTGACCCGGTTCCAGCGCTTCTCGCAGCGAGCCGCAGGCTGAGACGCTGATAATGCGCTCGACGCCTAGCGTCTTCAGCGCGTAGATGTTGGCGCGATAGGGGACTTCGCCGGGAAGATGGACGTGGCCTCGGCCATGGCGCGGCAGAAAGGCCGTCGTCACGCCGCTGAGCTCACCGACGATCAAGGCGTCGCTGGGCGGGCCGAAGGGCGTATCTACCTCTAACTCGCGGACGTTTTCCAGGTTGGGCATCTCGTACAGACCTGATCCACCGATAACGGCAACGCGAATGGGCTTCTCGTTCATCATGGTCACAGCCTCCATTTCATTCCTTTGATCTATACATTCTCATCTGCTACCACAAATTCAATCGGCTGATGACAGTGCCCACAGCCGACGTACGGGTCTTTGACGGGTCCTTGGGTCTTTGTGCAGGTCGCGCGGACCACTACGCGCGGTGGCTTCCAGAACTGCCAGCGGGGGCGTCTGATGCGGGCGTGCAGCTGCATGTTGGGGCACGCGTTGGCGCGACGAATCTCCGGCACCGGACACTGCTGGCACAGCTTCACCGTCCATTGATCTCCGTCCGCCGTCTCTGCCAGCAGGCGACAGCGTTCCTCGCGCCCTTCACGCCAGCGCCGGGTGTCGACGTAATAGTAGGGACAGTTACGACCGTCGGGGAGGCGCATGGTTATGGACGCACGTAGCCCTGGATGTGGCGCCGGTTGATATAAAGCAGCGAAGCTTGCGTGGGCAGCGTGCACGGTGCGCTGACCAAAAAATGGATCGAGGCATCTTGCACGGGAATGAAGATACCCCTCCAGAACTCCGTGAAATTCTCGAAACTTGCTTCGCTCAACAGCGGCACCTTGGCTTGCACGACGAACAGCGGGAAGTAGAAGACCAGGGGCGTGGCCCTCGGCGGCGCCTTATATGCCACGTTGGTCTCATCGTTCGGGAAATAGAGCAGGTGGGCATTATCCCGGTTGACGAGTGTCTCCGCGCAACTTGAGGACGGCAGGCCTGAGTATGACCACGGCCTGATGTGCGAGTCCTGCAGCTGGAAGTAAGGGAGGTCGTCCTGGTTGATGTAAAGATGTGGATTCCCCAGACTTTCCAGCTCACCCTCAACCCAGAAAATATCGGTACAGACCTGTGCGGTGTGACGTTGGATGGGCGATACGTCCATCTCGTTGTTTTGTAGGAAGCTCATCTCGTCTCCTTGGAAAATCCGTGAACGTTAGAACGTGTAAACGTTGGCTCACCTGAAAAAGGTCCACAACTCAGAGTTTTAATGGGTCATCCTCTACCTCTAGCGATTTTGGCCGCGAAGAACCTGCATATAGTGTCAAGTTCCGAAAAACCCCGAGTTTTAATAGAGATTGGCTCTTCTGGACTTCGCATGATCAGACTGAAAATGAAAAATCAGTGAAAATCCGTGCCATCCGTGGTGAATATTTAAGATCGTTTTTGGGCCACCCGGCGAAATCCCAGAGACCCTAGATATTTCAGGGCAGTCAAACGTTATGCTGTCTCGGACGAAGGTTTCTGACCGACTAGCTCATAAAGCCCCGTTTCGTCGATCATGGGCGTCTTCAGTTGTTGCGCCTTGCGGTATTTGGAGCCGCCGGGATTCTCGCCGATGACCAGATAGTCGGTGTTCCCACTGACCGAGCCGGTCACCTTGCCGCCCTGGGACTCGATCCACGCTTGGATCTCCTTGCGCGGTTGGGAGAGCGTGCCGGTGATCACGAAAGTTTTGCCCTCCAGCGGGCCTGCTGCCGGCGCGAGCTCCTCGGCGGAGGCCTCAAGCCGGACACCGGCGCGGCGTAGTTTCTCGACCATCCCCTGGTTGCGCTCGTGTGTGAACCAGGTGCGGACGCTGTTAGCGATCTTGGGCCCGATGCCTTCGATGGACGCCATCTCTTCCTCAGAGGCGTCCGCCAGTGTGTCCAGACTGCCGAAGGTCTCGGCGAAGAGCTCCGCTACTGTCCCGCCGACCCCCCGGATGCCCAGCGACGCTAACACCCGGCTCAACGTCTGTTCCTTTGATCCCTCGATGGATGCCAGCAGATTATCCGCTTTTTTATCGGCGAAGCCTTCCAACGTGAGCAGTGTCTCCTTGTCCAGATCGTACAGATCGGCGGGGTCTTCCACCAGACCGGCACTGACCAGTTGCTCCGACGTGCGCTCGCCCAGCCCGTCGATGTCCATCACGTGGGCAAAGTAGAGCAGCCGCTGCACGCGCTGCGCAGGACACGCCGTGTTGACGCAGAAGTACGCCACCTCGCCTTCCGTGTGGACGAGAGGCTCGCCGCACGACGGACAACTCTCCGGCGGCGTGATGGGCCGCTCGCTGCCGTCCCGGAGATCCTTCACCGGCCCGACGACATAGGGGATCACGTCGCCGGCGCGGTGGACGATGACGCGATCACCGATGCGGATATCGCGCTCCTGCACCTGATCGAAGTTGTGGAGCGAGGCGTGGCTGATGGTGACGCCCGCGATCTCCACTGGCTCGAGGACGGCCCCCGGCGTGATGATGCCTGTCCGCCCCACGGTGAACTCCACGTCGAGCAGATCGGTGGTGGCCTCCTGCGGCGGGAATTTGAAGGCGATGGCGCCGCGCGGGCGTCCGCCCACGGTGCCCAGCGTCTCGCGCGTGGCGTGCCGGTCGATCTTGACCACTAACCCGTCGGCCTCGTAAGGCAGCGTGTCGCGGCGTTGAGTCATAGTTTCGCAGTAATTCGCCACAGCCTTCAGCGTCTCGAAGCGCCGGTTCACGTCTTTGGCGACGGGGAAGCCCAGCGCCTCCAGATACGCCAACGTCTCCCACTGCGTCTCCGGCACCGCGCCATCGGCGTCGACGATCTGGTAGGCGTAGAGGAAGAGCGGTCGCTGCGCCGTGACGCTTGGATCGAGCTGGCGGAGTGATCCCGCTGCCGCGTTGCGGGGGTTGGCGAAAGGCTCTTCCTCGTTTTCCCGCATCCGCTCGTTGAGCGCGGCGAAGTCCTCCAGCAGGATCAGCGCTTCCCCGCGCACCACGAGCCGCGCAGGCGGCTTCGGCCCGTCCGGCGTGCGCGAGATGCGCAGCGGCAGTGCGCGGATGGTGCGGAGATTGCGGGTCACGTCCTCGCCGATCTGCCCATTGCCTCGCGTGGCGCCCAGCGTGAGCAGACCGTCGTCGTAGTGCAGCACGACGGTCAGCCCGTCGAACTTGGGCTCGACCGTGTAGGCGAGCGGTGGCCCGTCTGCCGGCAGCAGTTTGGCGATGCGCTCGCGCCAGGCAAAGAGCTCCTCACGGGCGTTGGCCTTGTTGAGGCTGAGAATGGGCACGGGATGCTCGACCTTGACGAAGCCTTCCTCTGGTTCGCTGCCCACGCGCTGAGTAGGGGAGTCCGGCGTGATCAGGTCTGGATATTGCGCCTCGATTTCGCGTAGCTCGTCCATCATGGCGTCGTATTCCGCATCGCTGACGAGGGGACGGTTCAGCACATAGTAGCGGTAGTTGTGGTAGTTAAGCTTTTCGCGCAACTTCTGCGCGCGTTGGCGTGTTTCTTCTTTGGTCTCCACGTATCGTCCCCCCTGTCTATGGCGTTGGTTGCAGATAGTTGGCGGCGCCCCAGCCTTCGCGCGCCGGATCGGCCTCGTCCTTGAGCAACCACCACGTCAGGCCATCGGCCTCTCGCGGCCCTCCGGCGACTACGAACGTCTCGCTTTCGCCTGCAATATCGACGCGCTCGTTATTCAGACCCGCGTCGCTGCGAAGATTGAGTCCGACGCCCCCCGTGCCTGCGACCCGCACCCGGCTGCCGATTCCGATATTGGCTGCAGCCGTAGGGGTAGCCGGTGGCGGGGTGACCGTTGGCGTCTGCGTCTGCGTTGGTGTCGGTTCTGGCGTGGTCGTCCAGAGCACGGCGGTCGGCCTGGGACCGGTGGGACGCGGCGGCTCGCGGGTCATCATCCAACCCAGCACGATGAAAAGCGCGCCCGTCAGCCCGAAGAGCACGATGAGTACGCCGATGTGCCATCCCTTGAGACTTGAAATGCCTGACTTGTTCACAAGCTCAATTATACGTTGGCTGCTCCCAGAGACAACTGCAATCTTTGAAACACAGCAATCCTTGTGCTGCATCATTCGCCAAATCGCTCATTCGCGGTATACTGTTCTATCGAGATTCTGAGGAAAGTTGAGGATAGATGCTTCTTGAGATAATCGAAGAGACACATAACAGAGTGCGCTGGGAGGTCGACACGCGGCTTGTGCCGGTGTTCATCGGCGTTGGGCTTGCGGTGGTGGTCAGCGTCGTGCTGATGTTGCTCTTCCCAAATCTGAATCTACTGGTACGGGTCATTCTACTTACCGTCGCCATTGGGGGGCTCGCGTTCATTCTGCTCCTGGCGCTGCTAAAACCGATCTGGGAGAGAGGGTTGGTGGAACGCATGCCAGAAGGCGGCGTCGTGCGGCGGTCGGATCGTATGTTGCTGCGCGGTGAGCAGGTGCTCTTCGAGTTTCCGCTTGAAGAAGTGGAAGGCTTTTGGGTTGAGCAGCATGACTTTGAGCAGAGTGGTGGGCACAAAGTGCGCCTGGCGCGTCTCTGGGTTATCTTCACCGAGGAGAATGAGGGCCAGACGCTGACCGAATGGATGGACGTGCCGCCGGTGCAGCGTCTCGCTGAGGTGCTGGTGCGCGCGTCTCGCCGTCCGTTCACGGAACCTTGACGTCATCCGGGCATGGCGAGGCACCGGCTTTATCGGGTTGAAGGCATTATCCTGGGCCGGCGCGACTACGGGGAAGCCGATCGCGTCGTCATCGTCTTGACGCGCGAGGGGCGCCTCGATCTGCTGGCCAAGGGGATACGGAAGCCGCGTTCCCGAAAATCGGGCCATCTGGAGCTCTTCAGCCGCACGGAGTTGCTGGTCTCGCGGGTCAAAAACTCGTGGGACATCATCAGTCAAGCCGAGGTGGTGTCCAGCCATCCGGAGATCCAGGATGCCTTCGACCGTGGCACCTACGCGCGCTATGTGGGAGAGTTGGCACTGCGTTTCTTTGCACAGGAAGCCAACGAGGCGCTTTACACGCTGGTTGATACGGCGTTGACGCTGCTGGCGACCGCAGCTGATGCAGAACGTGTGGCGCGCTGGTACGAACAGCAGCTGCTGACGTTGGCGGGCTTTCGTCCCGAGTGGCACCACTGTGTTGGAGAGCGCGAGGGGCGCGTCTGCGGTGCTGAGTTGCACCCGCGTCCCACGGATCAACGTCCCTATGGTGTGCATCCAGAGCGGGGCGGCGCGCTCTGCCACGATTGTTTCGAAGCACTGAGCGACGAGCCCACGGCGGGGCCGCTCTCGCCGAGCGCGCTCTCCTGGCTGCAGGCGTTTCAACTGCGTGGCTACACCGATCTGGCGGACCTTGACCTTCCTTCTCGCACCGCTAACGAATTGGATCGCGTGATGGAGCATTACGTGTCGTACTACTTGGAACGCCGCCCGTCGATTCGTCGCTTGATGAAAAACCGGCGCAGATAGCGTGGCTGCGCCTTTGCTGAGGAGAACGCAGATGGATTTCAAACACTTCGCTGCACCTGAAAGGCTGACAACCAGGCAATTCGTCATTCGTTGCTATCTTCCCGGTGACGGGCCGCTGCTCACTGAAGCCGTGAACGCCTCGTATGAGCATCTCAGCACGTTCATGGACTGGGCCAAGCCCGATCAATCGGTTGAGGAGTCCGAGACCACCGTTCGAAAATTCCGGGCGAAATATCTGTCCAATGAGGACTACGTGCTGGGCATCTTTGCGCCGGACGAATCCCGGTTGCTGGGCGGATCTGGCTTCCATCCGCACGAGTGGGCTGGCCTACCGAATCGATCCGCCGAGATCGGTATGTGGATTCGGGGCGATGCGGCGGGGAAAGGATTGGGAACCCGCGTCTTGCGCGCGCTCTTGACCTGGGGCTTCATCGAGTGGCCCTGGGAGCGGCTGGCGTGGCGCTGTGACGGACGCAACGTCGCCAGCCAGCGCGTGGCAGAGAAAGCCGGCCTGCAGCGCGAAGGCATTCTGCGCGCGCACCGATGCTTTCCCGACGGCTCGCGCCAGGACACCTACTGCTACGCTATTTTGAAGGACGAGTGGCTACATCGGCAAGCAGAGGATGCCTGACTTATGATTCGTGACTCCTGACTCATCAGTCACAAGTCACGAGTCATCTATCTGTTTTGATTTCAAATGAGATGGAGGAGAACATGTCGTTAACGTTCCAAGAGATTATTCTACGATTGCAGCGGTATTGGGAAGAGGAGGGCGCGCTGATCTGGCAGCCCTGGAGCGAGAAGGTGGGGGCCGGCACGTACAACCCCTCGACTATTCTGCGGGTGCTGGGGCCGGAGCCTTGGAACGTCGGCTACGTCGAGCCGTCGTTCCGCCCCGACGACGGGCGCTACGGCGACAATCCCAACCGCATGCAGATGCACACGCAGTTTCAGGTCATTCTCAAGCCGGATCCGGGCGACTCTCAGGCGCGGTACCTGCGCAGTCTGGAAGCGCTGGGTATCCGTCGGGACGAGCACGACATCCGTTTTGTCGAGGATAACTGGGAAAGCCCCGCGCTCGGCGCCTGGGGCCTCGGCTGGGAGGTCTGGCTCGACGGCATGGAAATCACGCAATACACGTACTTCCAGCAGGCCGGCGGCGTTGATCTGGAGGTGCCCGCCGTGGAGATCACCTATGGGCTGGAGCGCATCGCCATGTATCTTCATAAAGTCGAGTCCGTCTGGGATCTGCAGTGGGACCAGCATCACACCTACGGCGAAATCCTCCTGGATCAGGAAGTCGATTACTGCCGCTACGAATTTGAGGAGGCCGATATTCAACGACTTCAGGCCATGTACGATCTCTTCGAGGTGGAGGCGCTGCGCTGTCTGGACGCGGGTTTGGTTGTCCCGTCGCTCGATTACATCCTGCGCTGTTCGCACACCTTCAATCTGCTGGACTCGCGGGGGGCTGTCGGCGTCACGGAGCGTGCGCGCTTCTTCAAGCGCATGCGTAACCTGACGCGCCAGGTTGCAGAAGCGTATCTGGCGCAGCGTGAGGCCGCCGGCTTCCCCTGGCGGAACCGACCGGGCTTGGAACAGGCCCCGGCGGTTCAGACGACCTCGCTTCATCTGCCGATGCCGGAGATCCCGGCGGAAGCGGAGCCGAGTCCCCCTGTGGCGCCTGCGTCTGCCGGGCGCGCGCCGTTCCTCCTCGAGATTGGCGTCGAGGAGATGCCCGTCTCGCACGTGAGCACGGCGCTGAAGCAGCTGCGCGCGCTGGTACCCGAGGCGCTGCGAGAGGCGCGTCTGGATCACGGCTCGGTCCACGTCTGGGGCACGCCGCGCCGATTGGCCGTGATGGTGGAAGATCTGGCCTTACAGCAGCCCGACGAGGATCGCGTGGTCAAGGGGCCGCCGGCCAAAATCGCCTTCAAAGACGGCGAGCCGACGCGCGCGGCGACGGGCTTTGCCCGCTCCCAGGGCGTTGACGTGGACGCGCTCCGCGTCGAGGCGATGGACGGCGGTGAGTACGTCGTCGCTGCCCGTCGCGAGGTGGGGCGCGCTGCCATCGAGGTGCTCTCGGCGTTGCTGCCCGAATGGGTGGCGGGGTTGCATTTCCCGCGCTCCATGCGCTGGAACGAGACCGGCGTGACGTTCAGCCGGCCCCTGCGCTGGTTCGTCGCGCTCCTTGACGAGGTGGTAGTGCCCTTCACCTACGCCGGTCTGGAGAGCGGTCGCATCACGCGCGGCCCGCGTCCGGCGGGCTCTCCTGACGTCGCTTTGAGCGCGGCAGCCGATTACCGGGACACGCTTAAATCCTACGGCGTCCTCGTCGACCCGGAGGTGCGCAGGGAGGTCATCCGTTTCCAGGCGCAGACCCTGGCGGAGAGCGTGGACGGGCGCATCCCGGACGACCCCGCACTGCTCGAAGAGGTCACGCATCTGGTGGAGGTGCCGACGGCGCTACTGGGCTCCTTCGAAGCGACGTACCTCGCTCTGCCGCAGGAAGTGCTCATCGCCGTGATGAAGAAGCACCAGCGCTACTTCCCGGTGCTGAATGATGAGGGCAAGATGCTGCCGTCCTTCATCACCGTGCGCAATGGCGGGCGCGAGAACCTGGACATTGTGCGCGAGGGCAACGAAGGCGTCATCCGCGCCCGGTACGCCGACGCGGCTTACTTCTACGCGCAGGACACGAAACGACCGCTGGAGGACTTCGTGCCGGAGCTCCACAAGCTCACGTTCCAGGAGGATCTGGGCTCGATGCTGGATAAGACCGAGCGCCTGGAGGCGCTAGCGATGTGGCTGGGCGCGCGCCTGGGCATCTCGGCAATGGAGCTGGACTTGTTGCAGCGTGCCGCCCATCTCTGCAAGGCCGATCTCGCCACGGAGATGGTGGTGGAAATGACGAGCTTGCAGGGCATCATGGGCATGAAGTACGCGCTGCTCTCTGGGGAGCCGGAGGCGGTGGCACAGGCGATCTACGAGCATTATCTGCCCCGTTCAGCCGACGATGCACTGCCCACCTCCCAAACAGGGATGGCGTTGGCGCTGACCGACCGCCTGGACAGCCTCGCCGGGCTTTTCGCCGTGGGCATGGAGCCTACTGGCACGTCCGATCCCTACGGATTGCGTCGCGCCGCCGCCAGTCTGGTGCAGATTCTGCTGGATCACGGTCTCTCTTTCTCCGTGCACGAGGGGTTGATCGAGGCGGCCCGTCTGATGCCGGTCAAGGACGCAACCGAGGCCGTTGACGCTGCGTTGGCCTTCGTCGTGGGGCGCCTGCAGGTGATGCTGCGGGACAAAGGCTTCACCCACGACGTGGTCGAGGCGGTGTTAGCCGAACGCGGTGACGATCCTGCGCGCGCCCGTGAGTCAGCGCGGCAGCTCGCCGCCTGGATCGAGCGCGAGGATTGGCAGCACATCCTCGATAGTTACGCGCGCTGCGTGCGCATCACGCGCGACCAGCCGCACCTGTCCCTGGACCCGGCGCAGTTGGAAGACCCGGCGTCAAAGGCGCTCTACGAAGCGTTGTTGGCGGTCGAGGGCAAAGTCTCGCCGGAGAGCAAGGTCGATGATCTCTTGAACCTCTTCCAGCCGTTGATTTCGCCTATTGAGCGGTTTTTCGACGAGGTATTAGTTATGGTGGACGACGAGGCGCTGCGCAACGCGCGACTGGCCCTGCTGCAGCGTATTGCCCGGCTGGCCGACGGCATCGTCGACCTGAGCCGGTTGGAGGGGTTCTAGCCGAAGGGTTTCAAAAATGGTGTGATATGATCCAATACATCATCTGGGACGCGGGCGGCACGCTTTTCGACACCTATCCGGCGAAGACTCGGGCGATTCAAGCAGCTCTGACGGCATTGGGTAGTGAGGCTGTGTATGATGAAGTCTTCCGGCTAACGCGCATCGCGACGCATCACGCGCTGGAGACGCTGGCGCAACAGCACGACGTCGATCTCGAAACGCTACGGGCGGACTATGCGGCGCGCTATCGCGCAGTGCCGCCGGAGGAGCAGCCGCCGTTCCCCGGTGTGAAGGCGATCTGTCGGTATATTTGCCACATCGGCGATAATTTCGTCGTCACCCACCGCGCCGCCTCGTCGCTGAACCTCCTGCTACGGGCTCACGAGATGGACATGTATTTCACCGATTCGTTGACGAAGGAGTCCCCCTTCCCACGCAAGCCGGACCCCGCGTCGACGGAGGCCATTCTCGCCACGTACCAGTTGGATCGGGCGCGCACGTTAGCTGTCGGTGACCGCAAGATCGACGTGCTGGCTGCCAAACGCGCCGCGATCCGCGTCTGCTTCTACGGGAAGGATCAAGACCCGGAGATCCCCGCCGACATCTTCGTCACCGACTATGTCCGCTTGCTGCAGCAGATCAAGGCCGAGAACGGCGCGTAACGGGCAAACGAAGCAGTTCCAGGGGGGGCTCAAACGCCATAGGCGGCTTCCCATCATGTTTCCTTCCCGCATCAACCCCAGTTTCGTTTGCCTTGCTTTCGTCTACGCAGTTTCTACGGTACAGAGGGCGTTTTCACCAGTGGACTTGCTTCGAAATCCCGTAACCGGGTCTGACCGTTGTCCCTGATCTTCGGTCGTTTAGCCCAGACGTTGTCGCAGGTTGAGCCCCTGCACGAGCGCCGGAACGAGGACGCTGGCGAAGAGGGACGCAGGCAGCGTGCCCGTCAGCTGATTGAGAGCCAGGAATCCCAACGCTATCCCCAGAGAAATGCCGACCTCTTTGGGCGTGTTTCGTGAATTCGAGAAAAGTCGATCCATGATGTCCGGTAGGTACTGCCAGTGGTTGGGCAGGAGCATGGAGCTCACGATAAGGAAGAAGCGCACCCAGAAGAGCACGTGCAGCACGTAGAAGAGGCCGACGATCCCGAAAAGGAATGCATCGAGGGGTATGAGCATGGAAGATGGTAAGGTGGCAAAGGTGCTTACCTGCCCGTAGCCCATCCAGAACAGCCCACTCAGATAACCGAAGTACGCCAGCGCCTGAAGGCCAGAGGGTATCCGGCGCGCGCTGACGCTGGCCCAGAAGAGCAGGACGCCGAGCACGATGAATCCTCCCAGCACCCAGGTCTCGCCCAGCACGAGTTCACCGTTGAGGAAAGCGCCAACGCTGGACGTTGCAAAGACGGTGAAGAGCATCCGCTCATTGACACGCGGCAAAAGCACCGGGTGAAGCAGACCGAAGCCAAAGGCGAATACGCCGGCGGGCACCATGACCACCATCATCCACGCATCGGCTGTTTCCGCGTCGAGATCCTGGATGCCGCCCAGACGGAAGAGAGCGATGGCGAGGAGCGCGAATGCGGCGAGTCCCAGCATCACCACGCGCTCCGGCGTTAGCCAGGGCGGAAGATAGGGCAGCAGGACGGTCTTGCCCTGTTCCCGGCGCGCGATCTCCCAGAGGCTAAGCACTTCAATGAGGATACCGAGGGTGAGGGCGATCAGCGTATCGATTCTCATCTCATGCCCCTGGCAGCAGCTTCAACTTCTCTA
>CAYVKR010000018.1:0-23036 GCA_964452025.1 uncultured Anaerolineales bacterium | reverse complement strand
CGGACATGGCGGAGGCCGTCCGCTACACGGGCACCATCTCGGGCCGCGACGTACCCGATAAGTTCGAGCGCTCCGGGCTGGAGGCGGTGGAGGCACACGTGATCAAGCCGCCGCTGCTGGCGGGCTGCCCCATCAACCTGGAGTGCCAGCTGGCGGGTGAACTGGAGGCAGGCGATCACACCATCTTCCTGGGCCACGTCGTCGCCGCCCACGTCGACGAGAGCGTGGAGACCCATCTGCTTAATTTCAGCGGGAAGTTCTTCCCGGCTAAGCCGGCACGCTAGGAAAAAAACGTCCCCTCCATTACTGGACAGTCGGTGATTTTCCCATATACTTTTTTGACGGGGCTGGTGACGGTGCGATAGAAAAAGGATGGTAGCTGGTCATCCCCCCGATCTCTCGGCCCCCTGGTGGATGACAGACAATGGGCGGATACGTGCGGCGCTCAAGAGAAGACGCCCTCATATCTGCCATAACAAGCATAACGAGGAGAGGAGACGTATGGTTAAGAAAGACTATCCCGGTCGCGGCAAGGTAGCGATGGTGCGAACGCGCCCAGCGTCCGTGGTGGATGATTACGCGCGCTTGATGGAACTGGCGGATTACAAGGCGGCGTTACCCCAGGACAATCTGACGTTGCTCAAGATCAACATCTCCTGGCAGACGTGGTATCCGGCCTGCTCGACGACGCCCTGGCAAATGGAAGGCGTCATCCGCACGCTGCAACAGGACGGGTACGATCTGCTTGGTGTGCATAATGACACCGTGGTGGTGGATACGGGCGACGGGGAGCGCAACAACAAGCAGAAGTACGTGACGGACAAGTACGGCGTGCCCTGCGCTTACATCTACAAGCCCGACGTGGATTGGATCCGCTACGAGCCGGAGAGTCCGTTCCTGGTGCTCGATGATATTTACCCAGAGGGCGTCTATATCCCCAAGTTGCTCATCGGCAAAAACATCGTGCAGCTGCCCACGGTGAAGACGCACGTCTTCACGACCATCACAGGCGCGATGAAAAACGCCTTCGGCGGGCTGCTGGGGCGCAAGCGCCACTGGACGCACGCGCAGATCCACGAGACGGTGGTCGATCTGCTGAAGGTGCAGCAGGAAATTCACCCCGGACTCTTCGCGGTGATGGACGGCACCTTTGCGGGCGATGGGCCTGGGCCGCGCGCCATGCGCTGGCACGAGAAGAACGTGCTGCTAGCCTCGGCCGATCAGGTCGCCATCGACGCGACGTCGGCCATGCTGCAGGGCTTCGATCCCATGGAGATCCCTTTCATCCGCATCGCCCACGAGCTGGGGCTGGGCGTCGGTGATCCTAAGGAGATCAAATTCGTCGGTGACGAGGATATCGCCGACGAGCGGTGGGACTTTGTGCAAGAGGATACCTTCGCCAGCCGGGGACAGAAGATGATCTACCACGGCGCGCTCCAGCCTTTCGAGAACCTGCTGCTGCGCTCACCCATCGTGCCCTGGTCGTACTTCGCCAGCAACTTCTACCACAACGTCTACTGGTATCCCGTGGTGGGCCGACGGCGCGTGGAAGCGGCGTTGAAGACGCCGTGGGGTCAGCTCTTCGCCGAGTATGGCGCGGAAGCGGGCTACGAGGGCGCGGTGCTGCCCACGGTGGAGAAGAAGACGGTGCTGCAAGGCGCGGCCTTCCTGGGCGCGGGCCTGTTGGCAGCCGGTGGATTGGTGGCGCTGGCGAGTGGCATTCGACGCAAGGACTGAGTGACGACAGACCGGGGACGGGGGACCAGAGACCGGCTTAACGACAAGTTGACACCGGTCCCCCGTCTCCGGTCTCCGGTCATCCGATAGCAGGGAGAACTTTATGGACATTCTCATCATCCTCTTGATCAGCTTTGCGCCGATGTTGCTCTACGCCGCGTTGCTCTGGTGGCTGGACCGGTACGAGAAGGAGCCGCTGGTCCTGCTGAGTTTCGCCTTCCTCTGGGGCGCCATCCCCTCCATCATGCTCTCGTTGATCCTGGAGATCATCTTCGACGTACCCATCATCGCGCTGAGCGGCGAGAACGCATTGATCTATAATCTGCTTGGCGCCTCCCTCGCCGCACCCATCATTGAGGAGGGCACCAAGGCCCTGGCGATACTGGGGCTGTTCATCGTCTTACCCCGCGAGATCGACAGTCCCATCGACGGGCTGATCTACGGCGGCATGGTGGGCTTCGGTTTCGCCGCCGTGGAGAACTTCTTCTACCTGATGACGGCCTACGACGCTGCCGGAATGGGCGGCGCCTTTGGGCTGGCCTTCTTGCGCGCCGGCCTCTTTGGACTGAACCACGCGATGTACACCGCCTTCACCGGGCTGGGCGTAGCGTTGGCGCTGGAACTACGGCGCGTCTGGCTGGTCATCATGCCGCTGCTGGGACTGGCGTTAGCCGTCGTCACCCATGCTTATCACAATACCTTCGCCACCTTCTGGGGCTTCACCGAGGGTGGCGGCGCGCTCTTCACCGCAGCCGTCGGCGACTGGGTCGCCGTGCTGATTCTGCTCGTCGTGGCGTTCTGGTCGCGCTGGCTGGAGGGTCAACGCATCCGCGCTTACCTCGACGAGGGCTACGCGCACCGGGCGCGTCTCTCCGCTGACGAGGCGACGCTGTTGGCGTCACCGTGGCGCCGACGGCTGGCGCGCTGGGGCACGCTCTTCAACGAAGGCCCAGAGCGCTGGTGGCAGCGCGGACGCTTCTACCACCTGATCACCGAGGCGGCGTTCAAATGGCACCGCGCCGAGAGGGGAGACGAGAAGTCCGCCGAAAAACTGCAACGCATCGAGGCAAAGCTGCAACAGAGGATCGCTGGCGGCGGCTAGCCGGCCTTGCACAACGTAAGCAACGCAGATCACCTACAAGGAGGACGATCATGCTGGCGAAGATCGGAAGTGCGGCGGTGCTGGGGCTGGAAGCGCTGCCCGTCCAGGTGGAGGTGGACGTCCGGCGCGGGGGACAGGCGGGCGTGGTGACCATCGTCGGCCTGCCCAACGCGGCGGTGCGCGAGAGCAGTGAGCGCGTGCGGGCCGCCATCCGTAACAGCGGGCTGACCTTCCCCGGCACGCGCCGTCTCACCATCAACCTGGCGCCCGCCGACCTGCGCAAGGAAGGGCCGGCCTACGATCTACCCATCGCCATCGGTGTGTTGATGGCCAGCGGTCAGCTGCCACCGGACGCGCTGGACGGCGCCGTACTCATGGGCGAGCTCTCGCTCGATGGCTCGCTGCGTCACGTCCGCGGCGTGCTCCCTATGGCTGATATGGCCCGGCACGGGGAGATCGACACGCTCTACGTCCCCGCCGTCGACGCTCAGGAAGCCGCGCTCATCCCCGGCTCCCAGGTCTATCCGGTGGAGACCCTCTCCCAGCTGGTCAAGCACCTGCAGGGCTTCGAAACGCTGGAGCCGCTGGCCGGCGACGCGCAGATGGTTCCGCAGCCGCCATCTCCCGCCGTCGACTTCGCGGAGATCAAGGGTCAGGAGCACGCCAAGCGCGCGCTGGAGGTCGCCGCCGCCGGGGGGCACAACCTGATGATGGTCGGCCCGCCGGGTGCGGGGAAGACGCTGATGGCCCGCGCGCTGCCCGGCATCCTCCCGGCGCTCTCGTTGGAAGAAGCGCTGGAGGTCACCCGTATCTACAGCATCTCCGACAAGCTCCCACCCGACACGCCGCTGATCCAGCAGCGCCCCTTCCGCGCACCGCACCACACCATCAGCCACGCGGGGCTGGTAGGCGGCGGGCACTGGCCCCGGCCCGGCGAGATCAGCCTGGCCCATCGCGGCGTGCTCTTCCTGGACGAGATGCCGGAGTTCAGCCGGCGCGTGCTGGAGGTGATGCGACAGCCGCTGGAGGACAAGGTGGTCACCATCAGCCGAGCGCAGGGCAGCCTCACCTTCCCCGCTAATTTCATGCTTATCGCGGCCATGAACCCCTGTCCCTGCGGCTACTTCGGCGATCCGAAGCGGGAGTGCACCTGCTCCATGGGCATGATTCAACGCTATCGCAAGCGCATCTCCGGCCCGCTGCTGGACCGCATCGATCTGCACATCGAGGTGCCGCGCGTGCCTTTTGACAAGCTAACCAACATCGCCCGAAGCGAATCCTCGGACACCGTCCGCGCGCGCATAGAACGAGCGCGACGAGCGCAGCGGGCGCGGCTCACTCCGCTGGGCATGGCGTGCAACGCCGACATGCGACCGGGCGAGATCCGGCAGTTCTGCGCGCTGCGCGACGACGCGCAGGCCCTAATCCGTGCCGCCATGCGACAGATGCACCTGAGCGCGCGTGGCTATCACCGGGTGCTCAAGGTCAGCCGCACCATCGCCGATCTGGAGGGCAACACGAACATCGAATCGCACCACGTGGCGGAGGCGCTGCAGTATCGCACGCGGGTGCTGGATCTGTGAGACTTGGGGTGAGAAATAGCGGATTGAGTACCAGGCTGACCGGTGATTTTGTGACCGATGCACAAAGTTGAGCATGCCGCATACCCACTTCTCAGTGCTAAGAATATGTTATAATACACGAGTGTTGAGTTTCATCTGGGAATGAAAAACCTCTCATCATAGGGACAAAAAAGAGGATCCATGGGGAAACGTAAAATATCACGGCAAGCACTGGCTCGGTTCAGAGAACGGGGGCACAAGGCCTTTGTGCGGGGGGGGTACACGGAAGCCATCAAGGAGTGGGAAAAGGTCAAAAGTGCGAAGCCAGCGATGCTTCCAACCGCGACGCTGGCCGAGGCCTATTTCCGGCGCGGGATCACGCGCTTCTACACCGAGGCCAACGACGCTGGTAAAGCGCTAGAAGATATGCAAAAGGCCATTGAACTGCTGCCCGATGAGTCTCGCTATCACTACCATCTCGGTCTGATCTACCATCACCGGGACGAACCCGCGCGCGCCATTCCCCACTACCGCCAGGCGCAAGCGGGAGACAAGGCGCTGATGGAACGGGCTGCGTATCCGCTGGCGCTGGCGCTGCTCCAGGTGGGGGAGACGGCAGAAGAGGAGAACGTCTGGGAGCAGCTCTCCCCGGAAGATCAGGCGATGCTGCATGATGCGTCAACGTTCAATCGCCGTCCCTACACCCTCTCCGAGGACGCCCCACCCTTCTGGCAAGGCCTGGCAGATCTGGACGAGGACGAGCTTGCCCAGGCGGCGGGTCATTTCAAGGAGAGTCTGGATGAAACCTCTAGTCAGATGGAAGCCGCGCTGCTCCATTACTATCTGGGGGTGCTTGCGGCCCGACGCGACGAGCTGGACACCGCGCGCCACCATTGGACCCAGGCTGCCGCCGGAGGACTGGAGACGGACGCGCTCACGCTCAATCTGGGCGAAAGCTTCCATCGATTGGCGGAGGCGCGTCTGGAAGCGGGCGATCCGCAGGGCGCTCTGGCCGCCGCGCAAGAGGCGCTGCGGCACAAGCCGGGACAACGCAGCCTGCAATTCCTGCTCTCCCAGGCCCACCAACAGCTGGGGTATCAAGCCGCCAAACGCGGCGAATGGGCCATCGCTCAAAAACACTGGCAAGCAGCCTACGAGCTGGAAGACGGCAATTTCCGACTCGCCTTCAACCTCGCACTCTGCTACGAGCGCCAGGAGGCATTCATCACCGCAGGCGAGACCTGGCGGGAGGTCCTGCGCCGCCGTCCACGCCTGGAGGATGATCCCGACGCGCTGGACGACGAACAGGTCGCGCAGATCTGGAAGCGCGCGGCCGAGGCCTACGTCAAGGCGGGCGATTACGACGAAGCCGTCCACGTCTACCGGCAGGCGGTCAAGTACAATCCCGATCACCTGCCGACCCGTATGGCTTTGGTCGATAGCCTGATGACCAACGGACAGGTCGAGGCCGCCGAGAACGAGCTGGAACGCATCCTGGACAGAGCGCCGGATTACGTGCCCGCGCTGGTGCAGATGGGGGACGTCGTCGCGTCCACGCGTAGTTGGTGGTGGGGCAAAGATCCCACCCAATACTGGAAGCGCGCGCTGGAGCTGGAGCCCAACAACGTCGAAGTGCGTGAAGCGCTGATCGACTATTACCATGAGGAAGCCGACCATCGTGCCTACTGGGGCCATTTCAAGGCAACCCTTGAGCTATATGAGGAAATCTTGACCTTTGCGCCGCATCACAGCCTGACGCTGGCGCTTATAGGACAAATCTATCTGGACTTGGAGCAACGGGAAGAAGCCTTGGAACACTTCCAGCAGGCGTTGACCTATGAACCAAGCCTGGATCGCTATTTCAGCATCGCATTGGTTTGCCTCATCTACCATGAAGAAGAGTGGGCCTGGGACTTCATCGCGGAGGCAGAAGCAAAGGCGAAGATTCCCCTGGTATTTTATGCTAACCTCATCAAGAAATGTGTTGAAGCCCAGCGAGAGGATCTTATCGATCCATGGGTGGAACATCTGATGGATCAAGCAGAACCGGAGGATGAGCCACTGACCCTGGTGGCCGAGTCTCTGATGTTCACGCCGGCCTTCGAGCTGACAGGAGATTTTCTCGAGCGCGCTCAGGAAGCGGGTGAGAACCCGGCGCGCATTCACATGGCGCTGGCGCTGGTGTCCGCCCGACGTGGCGAGCGTAATGCAACACGGCATCACCTGCGTGAGGCAGAAAGATTCGCGCGTCGTCAGAAGAACGAACAGCTGTTGGAAAACATCGGTCAGGTACGCGACGCTCTGCTGACAATGCCCCCGGAACTGTTGAATATGATCCTGAACCAATCCATGGGATCGGATGGTCCAATTCCTTTCCCAGATTTTTTCTAGAAGAGAGTGTGTCTTATCATGTCTGAAGAATTCGCATCATTCAAACGAGAAGAGCCGCCCCGGGGACCGGAGCCCAATCTGGAAAGCGACGACCCCTACGCGGTGTTGGGATTAGAACGCGGGTCAACGCAACGCCAGGTAAAACGCGGATACTTCCGCCTGGTCCGCAAGTACCCGCCGGAGACCGAACCGGAGGCGTTCAAACTGCTGCGCAGCGCCTATGAGCAGCTGCGCAGCGCCGAGGTCAAGGCCGAGACCGATCTCTTTCTCTTCCGCCCGCCGTATCCCTGGGAGCCGCGCAAGCGACGGCGGCGTCTTGATCTGGAGGTGCACGCCGAGGACGCCATGCGCCTGCTGGAGCATTACGGAGATCTGGGTCGCACGGAGTTCCCAGAAGACTTCCGGCCGGTCGAACTTTACTAGATGAGCCGCTCCCATGAGTGAACGTCGCAAGGTGTGGGCCACGTTATCCGAGCTGCTCCAACGGATGGAAGAGGCTATGACCTCTTCGCCTGCCACCACGTCGCCAGACAGGAACGGTCTGGAAAAGGAGATCCGCAAGCTGGGCAAGACCCAATACCGGGCCAACACGCTGGCCGAGGAACAGGCCAAGCGCGTAGAAAAAGCGCTGGCCGACCTCGAAACGGCGCAACAAGCGCAGGAAGCCCTGGTTGAGGAGCTCGTTGAAACGCGACTGCAGGAGGCCGAACGGGCCTGGCTCGCCTCGTTGATCCCGGCACTAGACGGCCTGGATCACGCCATCGCCAGCGGGCAACAATATCTCACCCGACGCGACAAGGCGGCGCAGTCGCCACGCCTGACAGAACAGCAAGCCGTGTTGGTCTCCCCGGCCGACCGCGCCAAACTCGCCAGCTGGCTTGAAGGGCTGCGCCTGGTCCGCGAGCGACTGCTAGCCGTTCTAGAAGCTGGCGGCGTGACGCCCATTCCCACCGTAGGTCATCCCTTCGATCCGTACCTGCACGTCGCCGTGGAGACGACGGCACAGGGCGCGGACGAACCGGGCACTATCGTAGCCGAGGAGCGGCGCGGCTATCAGACCGAGGCCGACGTGCTGCGCTATGCTGACGTTGTCGTCTATCGGCCCGATTAGAACGCATCTTGCATGGGTCCGTAGGTTTGTGAGTTAATAGGTGCAACGCACGTACAAACTGGAATCCATCGCGCCGTGAAATCTTCCAGGCATCATTGGCTGCCCTGAAAAAAGGGCAATCTAACCACAGAGCACGCAGAGGGCACAGAGATTCTTATTTTTGCTATAAACAAACTGAGGAAGGAAAATGAACAAAATTGTAGGTATTGATCTCGGTACGACCAACTCCGGGGTTGCCATCGTCAACAACGGTGCGCCGCACATGCTGCCCAACGGCAACGAACGTATCATCCCCTCGGTGGTGGGATACTCGCCAAAGGGGACGTGGCTGGTGGGCACGCCGGCGCGCAATCAGTACATTTACAATCCAGAAGAAACTGTGCGCTCCATCAAGCGGTCAATGGGCACGGCCCGGCGTGTCACGCTGGGTGGAGACGAGTTCAGCCCCCAGGAGATATCCGCCTTTATCCTGCGCGAGCTCAAGCAGATTGCCGAACGCAATCTGGGCGCGGACGTGACCGACGCCGTCATCACGGTGCCGGCCTACTTCCCCGACGCGGCCCGACAGGCGACGCGGGATGCCGGACGCATCGCGGGCTTCAACGTCCGCCGGATCATCAACGAGCCGACGGCTGCGGCACTGGCCTACGGCCTCAACATGATCGAAGATCAGATGGCCCTGGTCTACGATCTGGGCGGCGGCACCTTCGACGTCTCGCTGGTGGAAATCATGGGCGGCGTCGTGGAGGTACGCGCCAGCCACGGCAACACCCACCTGGGCGGCGACGATTTCGACCAGCGTCTGGCCGAGCTGGTTGCAGCCCAGTTCGAAGAAGAGCACGGCATCGACCTACAAGAACATCGTCGCCCTTGGGCCCGGCTTCTACGCGCGGCAGAGGAGGCCAAGATCGAGCTCTCATCACACCCCTTCGCCTGGATCAAGGAGGAGTACATCGCAGAGAAAGGCGGCGTCCCGCTGCACCTGGAGTACGAGGTCAGCCGTGAGGATTTCGAGGACACCATCTGGGATCTGGTGAGCGAAACCTTGCGCTCCATTGATCAGGTAATGCAAGATGGCGGCGTACGCCGCGACGAGCTGACCCAGGTGCTGATGGTGGGCGGCTCCTCGCGCGTGCCGCTGGTCTGGCAGCGTGTCGCCGAGCACCTGAACATCGAACCGCAAATGTCCATCAATCCCGAAGAGGTGGTGGCTCTGGGCGCCAGCGTGCAGGCTGCCATCATCGCGGGGCAGCCCATCGATGCGATTCTGGTGGACATCACGCCCTACTCGCTGGGCATCGCCGTCGCGGAAACGCACATGGGCCGAGTCATCACCGACCGTTATCAGCCGCTTATTCACCGCAACACCACGATTCCGGTGACCAAAGCCGACGTCTTCCAGACGCTTTACCCGGATCAGGACACCATCAAAATCGAGGTCTATCAAGGGGAAAAGCGCATCGCATCGGAAAACACCCTGCTCGGCAATTTCCGCATCGAAGGTCTGGAGCCGGAGCGCCCCGGCGAGCTGGCAAAGGTCACCGTCGAGTTCGACATGGACGTGAACGGGATCTTAACCGTCACCGCTGAAGATCGCAAGACCGGACAGCAAAAACATATCACCGTGGAAGCGACGCCGGCCCGGCTCAGCGAGAAAGAGATCGTCACTGCCCGGCAAAGCATCCGCGCGGATATGGCAGGTGAGGGCAGCGAGAGCCTGCCGCTGTCGGACGAAGATCAGGCGGTTCTGGAACGCGCCAAGAGGCTGATGGACCGTGAGGAAACGGAGCGAGCAGCGCGCGAAGAGCTGGCTGGGCTCCTGATTGACATCCAGATCGCCCGCCAAGAGCGAGAACAAGCCAAGCTCGAAGATCTTATGGAACAGCTGTTGGATTTGCTCTTCGATTTGGAAGCCTAACCTGCCCCACGAGGTTTCGAGGTAAGCTATTTACCTCATTGCACGTCTATAAGAAAGAGGGTCTCTGGTATTTCGCCGGGTGGTGGGAAACTTGTCATTCCGAACGTAGTGAGGAATCTCGTTGGTGGGGAACGAGACCCTTCGCTGCGCTCAGGGTGACAATTCAGTGGGGATTGGGCCATATTTACCCGGCGAAATCCAAAAGAGCCAAGAAAGATAAGGGACAGGGTACGCAAATCATGAGGAGGACATTGTGGCTGAGATTTTTGTGGACACCGCGAAATTGGAGGAAATCCGTCAGGCAGCCGCCTGGGGCGTGCTGGACGGCGTGACGACCAATCCATCGCTGATGCTGCGGGCCGGCACCGCCGACCGCGAGACACAGACGTTAGAGATCATCGATATCATCGGGGGTGGCTCGGTCAGCGCCGAGGTCATCAGCACCGACGCCGAAGGGATGATTGAGGAAGCGCGCGAGATCCTCTCGTGGTCAGAGCACGTCTACGTCAAGATCCCCACCATCCCGGAGGGCCTCAAGGCGATGAAGGAGATCTCGTCGTGGCCCAACGGGCGCATCAACGCGACGCTGATCTTCTCGGCGAATCAGGCCTATCTGGCGGCGCGCGCCGGGGCCAGCTATGCCTCCATCTTCGTCGGGCGCATCGACGACGCAGGGCTGGACGGCATGGACGTCGTCTGGGAGACGCGCCAGGTCTTCGACAACTACGAGCTGGATTGCAAGGTGCTGGCTGCCAGCATTCGCCACCCCAAGCACGTGAAAGAGTCGCTGTTGGCGGGCGCGGATATCATCACCATGCCCTTCGCCGTGCTGGAGAAGATGATCCGCAGTCCTTTCACCGACGCCGGGCTGGAGAAGTTCCTGGCCGATTGGGAGCAGATCGCGGGAGCGTAGAGACACCATACACAACCGCCCCGGACTTTGAAATCCGGGGCGGTTCGCTATGCGCACGTTCGCGTCAGATCACGAGCCGGATTCGCGCAGTACCAGCGGCAAGTAGATGTGGTGGTCTACCATGGCGCCACACCAGAAGCCGGAACAGAGTTGGTGGCCGGTATTGGAAACCTCACCAACAACGGCTTGACCTATCGTGCCCCGCAATGTGGTATTTTCAACCGTGTTTCGCCCCCCGCCACCGGCGATGACGTGCCAGGGACTACCATCCGCCGCCAACACGTGTACCGAGATAAAGAATAAACCCAGCCCAAGAAACAGTCCAAACATCCATCGTGTTTTCATTCTTCGGACTCCTTTTCTCCTGTGCTAGGTTCAATAGATCAGCACCATAATGTTGCGGCTGGTTCCCGTCCCCGCATCGTTATCAACGTAACAATCAAGCTGATCACCCGGGGTGCCGTCATAGACACATGAACCAAAGACAGCATCCGTCTCACTTGTTGGCAGAGCGGTCACGACCCAGTAACGATCTCCCAGATCAAAGTTAACATCAATCACACAACTTCCCGATCCTGCTGTTCCGCCTGACACCGTGATTGTGTTGTTATTCACGTTGTTGAAAAACCGATGACGGGTCGGTGAAGGAGCACAGTAAGCATAGACCGCTGCTTTCACTGGATCGGAAGGCGCTGAGAGCGGTGACGGAGCCGTAGTGAAGGAGCACAGTAAGCATAGACCGCTGCTTTCACCAGGCCATCGCCTCCCAAGGACTGTCTAACATCTCCTTGACCGTAGATCGCCGTCCCACTGGTACTAGCGCCGTAAACCCCAGTTCCACTACTACTTACTCCATAGACTCCTGTCCCATCACTGACACCATAAATACCGTACCTCAATCCTGTGCCACGGGCCTCGCCATAGACAGCAGCTTTGTAGCTTAGCTGATGGGGCGGAATTCCAAGCGTCCAAGCCTCATTTAGCCCAACATACGTTGTGCTGTCGCTAATGACCGCACCCGGACGTAGGCTCAGGGCGTAAGGTGCTGCAAGGATTTCTTGACAGTCAAATTCAGCACCTTCCACTTCAATACCCAACCACAGAGCCTGCCCGTCGAAATAATCATGGTCGAAGTTCAGATTCTCCATAAAGAGCCCTTCGTCTACTGAGACGCTAGGCTTCACAATGGATGCCACAAAACTGGGGCCATCACAGGTAGCGGCGGAATACAAAGTAAAGGTCATAGCGCGATGGCCGGTGACCGGATTATCACTCTCTTCCAAGACACCCTGATAACTGATCGCTGACGAGACTACATCTGTGGTCATAATCACTGTCCCTTTGCCATCAACAGACTCAGGGGATTGAATCCCCTGTCTTGGCGCCTGCGCGACAGCACTTCCGCCTAGCAGGACAGCTCCCAACAACAGCGCCCCCCACAACACCGCCACCGTCATCCGCGTGAACTTGATCTCGATCCGTATGATTTTAGTCTCCATGCTGGTTCCCTCCCGGAACTCATCGTTGTCTGGATTGCACACTCAGCCGTCACGGTGCATAGACACCTCCCGAAATAGGAGAGAACGGATCCGTCACAATGACAAGGGTACCATATCACACGAAGGGGGCGCGTGAAGATACGTGAAGTCAGGGGAGATACAGACCGATCAGCAAACCTCTGCCAGCCTCAACCTAATTTCAGTATAGCATAGAGCGCTGGGCAATTCAACGTCCACATTGCCTTTTCCCTCCAGCCGTGCTATAATGACCTGAGTCAACTATGACCGGAGTCAATATATGAACAACGATGCACATACCAGCCGTTGGGCGCGACATAAGGAGCGCACCCACCGGGCGCTCCTGCAAGCTGCTGACCAACTGTTCCGTGAGAAGGGCTTCGACACCGCCACGGTCGAGGAGATTGCACATGCAGCCGACGTCGCCAAGGGGACCTTCTTCAACTATTTCGAGACCAAAGAGACGCTGCTGATCCATCTGCTGGCGATGCAGATCGAGAACGCGCTCACGGATCTGCCGGGCGCGGGGCTGCCGGCGCCAGACCGCATCCGCCTGACGCTGAAAGCCGCCTGGGATGCACTCACACCCTATCGCCACCTGGTACGCCATGCGGTGCTCCATAACGTCCGCCCGGCAAGACCAGCGCCCGACCGATCGCACAAGACCCACCGGGCGCTGGTCAGCCTCATTCACCAGGGCCAGGAAGAAGGCACCATCCGCGCCGAGGTCGATGCGGACGCGGCCGCGCTCTTCCTCAACGTCTATTTTTTGCGCCTGTGTTTCATGGAGTACACGGAAAAAGACGAACTCGCCAGCTGGGAGACCCGGCTGGAACGCGGGCTCGACATCATCTACAACGGCCTGCTCACCTCGTAGCCTCCTCACGCCATCACAAGGAGCTGATATTGAAAGACCTTTTACGCACCTTCAAGTACCTGCGGCCCTACGTGCTGATGACCATCGTGGCGCTCGTCGCGTTACTGCTGTCCACGGCGGGCAGTCTGGCCGTGCCGGCACTCAGTCAACGGATCATTGACGAAGGCATCGCAAAGGGATCACGGCAGACGATCGTAAATCTGTCCCTGATACTCGTTGTCCTGACAGTCATGAGCGCCCTTTTCACATTTGTACAAGGCTATCTGACCGCCAAGGTCTCCCAGGGTGTGGCCTACGATCTGCGCAACGTCCTCTACGAGAAAATCCAGCGCCTCTCCTTTAGCTATCACGACCGGGCGCAGACGGGCCAGCTGCTCACGCGCGCCACCAGCGACGTCGAACTGGTGCGCAATTTCCTCGGCACCGCCCTGCTCCAGATCCTGGGCGCGGGGCTGATGCTCGTGGGCAGCATCGCCCTCATGATCCGCGTGAACCCGCGTACCGCCGCCGTGGTGCTGGCGCTGGGTCCGGTCGCCGTCCTCGTCTTCGGTGTCTTCTTCGTCAAAGCGCGCCCGCTCTTCACCGAGGCGCAACAGCGATTGGAAGCCCTCAACATCGCCCTGCAGGAGAATCTTGCCGGTGTCCGCGTGGTACGCGCCTTCGTGCGCCGGGATCACGAGCGCGCCCGTTTCGGCGAGCGCAACCGCGCCGTGCGAGACATCCAGAAACAGGTCGGGCGGATCATCGCTATTGCCATGCCGCTGGTCTTCTTCATCGCCAACCTGGCCCGGCTGGCCGTGACGTGGATCGGCGGCGTCCAGGTCATCAACGAGCAGATGACCATCGGCGCGCTGGTAGCCTTCACCAGCTACATCCTCATGGCCATCTACCCCATCTTCATGCTCAGCTTCCTGCTGGCGAACATCACCCAGGCGGCGGCGGGCGCCAAACGCGTCTTCGAGGTGCTGGATACCGACATCGAGATCACCGAAGCGCCCGCCGCCACGCCGCTGCCGGAGATCCAGGGACACGTCGTCTTCGACGACGTCTACTTCCGCTACTTCGAGAGCCAGGACTGGGTGCTGGAGAAGGTCAACTTCACCGCAGAACCGGGCCAGCGCATCGCCCTGCTGGGCGCCACCGGCTCCGGCAAATCGACCATCACCAACCTGATCCCGCGCTTCTACGACGCGACCCAGGGCCAGGTGCGCATCGACGGGTTCGACGTGCGCGACGTGACGCTGGACTCGCTGCGCCAGCAGGTCGGCATCGTCCTGCAGGAGACGCTGCTCTTCGCGGGCACCGTCCGCGAGAACATCGCCTTTGGCCGCCCGGAGGCCGACGATGAGAAGATTATCGCCGCCGCCAAGGCCGCGCAGATCCACGAGTTTATTGCGGGGACGCCCGACGGTTACGAGACGGAGGTGGGTGAGCGGGGCGTTAATCTCTCCGGCGGGCAGAAGCAGCGGCTCGCCATCGCCCGCGCGCTGCTGGTCGACCCGCGCATTCTGATCATGGACGATGCGACCAGCGCCGTGGACTTCCAGACCGAGCGCAAGCTCCGGCAGGCGCTGGATCGGCTGATGAAAGGCCGCACCAGCTTCATCATCGCCCAGCGCGTCTCCACGGCGCGCGACGCCGACCTGATCCTGGTCTTGGACGGCAGTCGGATTGTCGATCAGGGGCAGCACGAAGACCTACTCCGCCGGAGCGCCATCTACGCGGACATCTACTACAGCCAGCTGGAAGGCGACGTCACGCCCCAGGATCGGCTGGTCTACGGCGCCGACGAGGAGAGCGCAGCCTTCGAACATGCCCAGCCGGAGACGGAGGTGCGCGCATGATGCACAGACGCGCCCTCACCCGCCCAGCCGAGAAAGCTCAGAACATCGGCCAGACGCTGCGCCGCCTGCTGACCTATCTGGCGCCCCACCGGGTTGCATTGAGCATCGCCGGACTGATGGTCCTGCTGAACGCGCTGGCGCAGTTGGCCGCCCCCTATCTCACCGGCCTGGCCGTGGACCGCTTTATCGCCAACGGCGACCAGCAAGGCCTCAACCACATCATGCTGATCTTGCTGGGCACCTACGTCGCCGGCTGGCTGACCCAGGCCGTGCAGTTCTTGTTCACCATCAATGTGGGCCAGGACGTACTCTACGCCATGCGCGACCAGATCTTTGAGCACTTCCAGGCGCTCTCCCTGCGCTTCTTCGACGAGCGGGAGACAGGCGACCTTATGTCACGCCTCACCAACGACACCGACGCCATCAACCGCACGTTAAACGCGGGGCTGGCGCAGTTCGTGGGCAACTTCGTCCTGCTGGCGGGCATTCTCATCGCGCTGCTGGTGCTCAACTGGCGGCTGGCCCTTATCAGCATGGCCGTGCTGCCGCTGATGTTCCTGAGCACCTTCTACTTCTCCAAGCGCGCGCGTGCGGCCGCCCGCCGCTCGCGCGAACAGTTGGGCAAGGTCAGCGCCGAGTTGGAGGAGAACATCTCCGGTGTCCGCGTGGTGCAGGCCTTTGGACGGGAGCAGGCGACCTACCGCGAATTCCGCTCGGTGAACGCCGCCAGCCGCGATGCCAACGTGGAATCGGAGACGGTCACCGCCGCCTTCCGCCCCACCCTGGACATCTTCAGCAACCTGGGCATCGCCTTGGTGCTGGGCGCAGGCGGACTGATGGCGCTCAACGACACGTTGACCATCGGCACAATTGTAGCGTTCCTGGGCTACGTGCGCCGCTTCTTCCAGCCGGTGCGCTCCATCGGCTTGCTCTACACACAGGTACAGACGGCCATCGCCGGCGCCGAGCGCATCTTCTCGATGCTGGACGAGGTTCCCGACATCGAGGATAGCCCCAACGCCGAGGCGCTGCCGCCCGCCGAAGGCCACATTGTCTTCGACGACGTCACCTTCGGCTACGACGACGATGACGCAGTGCTCTGCGACGTCTCCTTTGAGGCCACGCCCGGTGAGATGATCGCCATCGTCGGCCCGACGGGCGCGGGGAAGACCACCATGGTCAACCTGCTGATGCGCTTCTACGACGTAGACGAGGGGCGCATCCTGGTGGACGGGCGCGACGTGCGTGACGTCACGGTGGACAGTCTACGCCGCCAGACGGGCATGGTGCTGCAAGACACCTACCTCTTCGCCGATACGGTGATGAACAACATCCGCTATGGCCGCCTGGACGCCAGCGACGAGGATGTTGTCGCTGCGGCCCAGGTCGCCGGCGCCGACGATTTCATCCGGCGGCTGCCCGACGACTACGAGACGAAGCTCAACGAGCGTGGGGCCAGCCTCAGCCAGGGACAGCGACAGCTGCTTTCCATCGCCCGCGCCGTGTTAGCCGACCCACGCATCCTGATCCTCGACGAGGCCACGTCCAGCGTCGACACTCGCACCGAGCAGCTGATTCAGAACGCGCTCGACGAGCTGATGCACGGGCGCACCAGCGTCGTCATCGCCCACCGGCTGAGCACCATCCGCCACGCCGATCAGGTGCTCGTCGTCCAAGAAGGGCGTATCATCGAGCGCGGGACCCACGAGACGCTGCTGGTGAAGCGCGGCTTCTATCACGCACTCTACACCAGTCAGTTCGCCGAGGACGTCGGAAACCGTCCCGCTCCCTGAAAGCCTGATGCTATCCGTCCCCATACAACACCGCGAGATCAGGCGCCTCCGTGCAGTACAGGTGAACCCAGATGTAGGCGTGCTGGAAAAGGGCCAGGATCAGCGCCGTGCGGGATCCGAACAACAGCGCCAATCCCCACAGGACCGTAAAGCCGAAGGTGTACATGGCGTTGTCGCTGTAGCGGAAGATACCTTCCCGCACCAGGGGCATGCAGCGATACTTCGCGCGGAAGTGGTCAGCGCCCAAAGCGCGTATCAGGCCAAAGTGACGAAGCACCGACCAGAGGGTGTAGAGCGCCGGCAGGAACAATAGGGCGCCCAGTCCGATCTCGAGAGGGCGGGGCCAACCCAGCGAGCCGTAATCCGTCAGGCCCACGGCAGCGAACAAAACGACGCGCCCGCCGAGAAAAGGAGAGAAGAGCACACCCCAGACGACCAGATCGGCGCGACCGAAGAGACGGCTGAACGTGCCAAAGCAGAGCTGCAGGCGCCACACCAGCGCGACGATCGCCTGGTGCGCGACGACGACAACGACCAGCACGTGAACGAGCTGGCGGTGGCTGAGCGGTCCCCAGCGCCGTCCCGTCAGCGAGGGTTCCACCAGGCAGAGCACACCGGATACGAGCATCAGGCCCAGGAGAAGGTGCTGAAACTGCCCGCGAAAAACGTGCTTCCAGGACAAGCGGCGGTGGATTTCGTCCAAGCCGGTCATAGTGTCTCCTTCCGGGCCTCCATTTCATGCCCGACCGAATTGCGCCCCTGCTCCGCGTCGTCGGAGAGCGGAGCCGCCTGCGCCCGCCCATAGAAACAGGTCGCAGCCCGATACCTCTGAGAGAGCCGCGCATGAGTTCCCTTCTCAGAATAACAGCGCTGACGCCAAAGTGCATCCAAATCCCAGAGACAATCTCTGCTCACCAGGGGCAAACGAAGCAGTTCCAGGGGGGCTCAAACGCCATAGGCGGCTTCCCCTCATGTTTTCCTCCCGCATCAACCCCAGCTTCGTTTGCCTTGCTTTCGCCTACGCAGGTTCTACGGTACGGAGGCCATTTTCACCAGCGGACTCGCTTCGAAATCCCCTAGCCCTGAGTATACGTCAACAGTGTAAGGAACGCCAGAAAAATAGCGGCAGCGCGCTTGCATTGCTGGGAGCTTCCTGTAAAATCGGAAGAGTGTCGAGCATGGGGCCGCATCGCATCCAGCACCTCGTCATCTTGACATTGATATATACCTATGGTAACCTTTTTATAACTTTTAACAGTCTCCGGTGCCAGATGATCGGAGCCTTACCCCAAATTGGAGGACGTGAAATGAATCGGTCTCGTACTGAACGCATGGTAGAACGGCTGCGTGATTTACAGGTCAGCAGCTCGGACATTGAAGCAGCGGCGATTGTCAGCGTAGATGGCTTGTCCATTGCTTCGTCCCTGCCCCAAGGCGTCGAAGAAGATCGCGTCTCCGCGATGTCAGCCGCTATGCTCTCGCTCGGTGAACGCATCGCCAGTGAGCTGGGTCGTGGTATGCTGGATGAGGTCTACGTAAAGGGCGAAAAGGGCTACGTGATCCTCCGCGCAGTAGGAGAAGAAGCAGTGCTCACCGTGCTGGCGCGTCAGCAGGCCAAATTAGGTCTTCTGTTCTTAGACATGCGCCGCGCGGCAGAAGAGTTTGCCGCCATTCTCTAAAGGAGGTCAATATGGCTACCAAGCCAGAACCCAGTGGATTCTATTATCCCAATCGCTTCGCCCTGATTCTCTTGAACGCTTTGGAAGAGATCATGGGACGCAATGGACTCAATGCCGTGTTAAACATGGGCGGGCTTGCCCATTGGATCGAGGATCCGCCACCCGACAACATGGAAAAATCGGAGTTTGACTTCGCCTACATGGCAGCACTCAACGAGGCGCTGGAAGATATGTATGGCCCGCGCGGCGGACGCGGTCTCCAGCTCCGCCTGGGGCGCGTCCTCTTTGAAGAAGGCCTGGCGAATTTTGGCGCGCTGGTTGGCGCCAGCGACTTGGCCTTCAAGGTCCTGCCGCTCAACGCCAAACTGAAGGCCGGCCTGCCGGCTATCGCCAAGGTCTTCGACTCCCTGAGCGACCAGACGTCGTACGTGACGGATCCTGGCGGCGATCATTACCTCTACCACATCGCACGATGTTCCATGTGCTGGGAGCGTGACGTGGACCGCCCCGTCTGCTTCATCGCCTCGGGCATCATCGAGGAAGCCCTGCGCTGGCTTAGCGGCGGGCGCACCTTCCGGGTTGATGAGATCACGTGCATCGGCATGGGCGATGAGGAGTGCAAGTACGCTATTTACAAGGAACCGTTGGGCTAGCATTCATCCAGGATGCTGACCGGATCTGCACAGGACCTATCTATGTGGCCTAGCGCATGAACCAGACGAACGAACAAAAAGCCCAGCACCATATCCTAATCGTAGAAGACAACCCTGGCACCTACGAGATGCTGGTTTCCTACTTCACCTCGCTGGACTACCAGGTCTCCCACACAGCCTGGGGAAAAGAGGCTGTGGAGATTGCCTTAGAACAGTCGCCAGATCTGATTCTCCTGGACATCCATCTACCTGACATCGACGGTTACGAGATCTGTACGCGTCTACGCACCAATCGCCGCACCCAGAATATCCCCATTGTCTTTCTCACCGAGCGCAACGAACGCATGGACCGTCTCATGGGATTGGAGCTGGGAGCCGTAGACTATATCGCCAAGCCCTTCGACGTGCAAGAGCTACGGTATCGCGTCCGCAATACCTTGATGCGCAAAGACGCAGACCCTCTGCTCCATCCCGTCACTTCGCTGCCGATATCGAGCCTCGTTGAGGAAAATGTCCAGGACATCTGCTCCTCATCCGAGATGATGCTCATTGGATTGAGATTGACCAAGATGAAAGCCTTCGGCGACGTCTATGGCTTTGTCACCCATGACGATGTCCTACGCGCCGTGGGACTGATTCTGCGAAATACCCTTTCCGAAATCGTTGGGGACCAATTCTTCGTTGGGCAGCTGGACCTTTACAACTTCGTGATCGCCATCCCTGAAATGCAGCGATACATGGTGATGGGACGATTGCATCAACGGCTGAACGAAGCCCTATCCTTCTTCTATCCTCATAAGGATTGGAAAAGTGGTAAACGCAGTGATGGGAGTCCGGTTCCCAAGATCGGCTTTGTGACGACAGACCTTCTCCACGATCAGATTCCACAAAAAGCCAAAGTGCTTCAGCTGCGCGAGGCCTTGTTCAACCGTCAAAACGCATAACAGCGCGCGTCCCACCGTCAGAGCCAGGCGAGTGAGAGCCTCACCTGTTCTTTTTTTGTCACGGAGAACCTATTTATGAAAGGCTACCTGAAAGCGCCCTGGGTCATCGTGCCCACCTACAATGAGGCCGGCAACGTCCAACCGATGGCGCGTGCTCTCCTCGCATTAGACATCCCCAACCTGCACCTGATGATTGTGGACGACGCCTCTCCTGATGGCACCGGCGCGCTGGCAGATGAACTCGCCCGGCAGACAGCAGGCCGGCTCACCGTGCTGCACCGCGTTGGGCCGCGAGGATTGGGCCGCGCCTACCTCGATGGCTTCCAGTACGCGCTGGCCCACGATGCGACGACGGTTGTGCACATGGACTGCGACTTCTCGCACCAACCAAAGGACGTACCCAGCTTGCTTGCCGCACTGCAAGACGTGGATCTGGTGATTGGCTCCCGCTACGTGGAAGGAGGCTCTGTCGATCCCCAATGGGGCGTGCAGCGCAAACTGCTTTCAGCGTGGGCGAATCTCTACGCCCGCACGATCCTGGGCATGCACGACGTGCACGACGCCACCGGTGGCTTTCGCGCCTGGAAGCGGGAGACGCTGAAAGGCATCGGTCTGCAGCGCGTCCGCTCCCAGGGTTACATCTTTCAGGTAGAGATGGCCTACGTGACGTGGCTCAGTGGCTTCGCCATCAGAGAAATTCCCATCCACTTCCCTGACCGGCGCATCGGGGAATCCAAGATGAGCCTCAAGGTCAAACTGGAGGCCGCGCTGCGCGTCTGGGAGCTAAAATGGCGGTATCGCAATCTCGCCAGAGAAAAATAGGAGATGCAGGCGCATAACCATGCGACGACATGCTCCTGACGCGGTGCGCCTGCTGTTGCTCCTTCTCATCCCGCTGCTCATCTTCGCGCCGGTGACGCTGGGGAGCAAGACGCTGCTGCCGGCGGACACCCTGTACACCTTCGAGCCCTTTCAGTCCTACGCCATGGACGTGGAAAGTCCGCACAATCCGCTGCTGGCCGATCTTGTGTTGCAGAACTACGTCTGGCAGAAGTTCATCGTCCAAACGGTCAGAGAGGGCCAACTGCCGCTCTGGGACCCTCTCATCTTCGCTGGACATCCCTTCCTGGCCAACGGGCAACATTCGGCCCTCTACCCGCTGAGCCTGGTCT
The DNA here is from genome assembly GCA_964452025.1 of uncultured Anaerolineales bacterium. Taxonomy (GTDB): domain Bacteria; phylum Chloroflexota; class Anaerolineae; order B4-G1; family SLSP01; genus G713. Next base: position 1,823 of record CAYVKR010000018.1, on the reverse strand, counting down.
TCCATCTGCTGCCCATCCCGCGCGCCTACGGCGTCTTCATCGCGCTGCAACTGGGGCTGGCGGGCATCTGGATGTACCTGCTGAGCCGGACACTACGCGCTAACCGCATGGGCGCTCTGCTGGCCGGCATCGCCTTCCAGTTGAGCGGCTTCCTCATCGCCTCCGTCGTGCACCCCATGATCGTGGCCTCGGCGTCGTGGCTGCCGCTCCAGCTGGCCCTCATCGAGCTGACCGTGCGGCGTGTGCCGTTCCTTAAACGCGAACGGGCTACGCTGCCCTGGGCCCTCCTGGGCGCCGTCGCCGTGGGGCTGCAGATTCTGGCCGGTCACGCGGAGATCACCTACTTCTCCCTCCTGGTGATGGGCGCCTTCGCTGCCTGGCGATTGGCTCACACACTCTGGACCCTCCCCCGGAAGCGGTGGCGGCAGGACGTGCTCAGCCCGGCCGTCGGCCTGCTTCTGATGGTCACCCTGGGAGTGGGGCTGGGCGCGGCACAGATCGTCCCGCTCTACGAGGTCGTCCAGGCCAGCTTCCGGCAGGGCGCGGTGACGCTGGAGCAGGTGCTCGGCTGGGCCTACCCCAAACGGCGCGTGATTACCTTTCTGGTGCCCAACTTCTTCGGCAACCCGACGCACGACACACTGCGGAACGTCTTCACCGGCGAGCTGATTCGGGCCACGGTCAACGCGCACGGCGATCCCATCCACTCCTTCGATTGGGGCATCAAGAACTACGTGGAAGGCGGCGCCTATCTAGGCCTGCTGCCGCTGCTGCTGGCGCTGCTGGGCGTGGCGAAGCCGTGGCTCCAGGCGACCGCGTCCGCCAGGCGCTTCAAGGTGCGGCTATTGACCTGGTTGCGCGATCCCTACGTGCCCTTCTTCACCGGGCTGACCCTCTTCTCGCTGGGCTGCATCTTCGGAACGCCGGTCTACGCCCTGGTCTACACCCTTCCGATGCTGAACCAATCCCACTCACCCTTCCGCTGGGTCTTCCCGCTGACGGTCGCCACCGCCGCGCTGACCGCGCTGGGCGCCACGGTCGTCACCACTTACCGGCGAGACCGGGATAATGCCAAGAGCAACACGCCCCCACACCTCATCCCTCGCCTCCTGCTCTTCGACACCGCACCTAACGCCCTCAGCGTGCTGGCAGCGCTGGCGATCTGGGGCGGCGCTCTGCTGTTGGGCGGGCTCTGGGCCTCGCATCTCGCCTTCGACCGCATCGCGCCTCTCGTGCAACGCCTTTTCTGGTCACTGGCGAAGGCTCCGGCGGCCTTCCCCGATTATCGCACCTTCTACGCCTACGAATTCCGCTGGATCCAACAGGCTGCGCTGCTGCTGATCACGTCCGGCATCGTACTGCGGGTCTCGCGCTGCCCCATCTACATCCCTGGAACCCAGAAACGCCACCCCATCTGGACGCTGCTCGCCGTCGTCGTGCTGCTCGTCGACCTGGTCAGCTTTGGCGCGGACTTTCATCCCCAGGTCGATCCAACGCTGCTGGAGACCACGCCCCGCGTCGTCGATTTTCTACGCCAGGACGCTGGCATCTGGCGCTTCTCCACCTTCGACCCCCAGGGGCGCAAGCTCTTCAACGCCAACACCGGCATGTATTTCAACTTCCAAGACGTGCGGGGCTACGATAGCCTCTTCACGGCGCAGTACGCCCGCTATATGAGCTGGATCGAGCCGCAGGGCGAGTTGCCCTACAACCGCATCGCGCCCTTCAGCCAGTTCTCCAGCCTAGAGAGTCCGCTGACCGACCTGCTCAACGTGAAGTACATCGTCACCGACGTGGAGATTCCGCTGCCCAAATACGAGCTG
>CAYVKR010000017.1:0-23438 GCA_964452025.1 uncultured Anaerolineales bacterium | reverse complement strand
ATGGGAAGCCGCCTATGGCGTTTGAGCCACCCTGGAACTGCTTCGTTTGCCCGTATAAGTAAGGATTAGATCCGTATTTATAATCTATTTTGTCGAAAGACAGCAAGAACATTGGCATTGTGCGATAGCTCAACGGATTCCAGGGACATCTGGAGAAAAATGACACAAGAAAACGCCGATATGAAGCATTGGAAAGCGCTGGTTGATCATTTACCCTGCGGTGTGCTTGCTCTGAACCATAACGGGACGATTGTGTATGCAAACCTCTCTTTCCGGCAAGCACTTGGCTATATGGATAAGGATTTGATCGGCCTAGAGATAAATGTCTTTTTGCACCCTGCGGATGAGGATGCGTTCTCTGCTCTACTCGTGCCTTCCAAGGATTCTAAGGAAATGGAGACATCGCAGAGGATTGTCGCGCGTGTGCGGCGGCGAGATGATACCTGGCGGCTTTTTGAGATCAAGGGGGCTAAATTGACGGCTGCCCCGAGGTCTCAGGAGTATTCTGTGCTGAGCTTACGTGATATCACTGTAGAGCGGCGAACAGAGGTCATGCTTAAGCGCCGGAATCTTGAGCTGGCGCTTCTCAATCAGGCCGGGCGCGCCTTCAGCGCATCCTTGGATCTGGACGAGGTGCTCGCTACGGTACTGGAAGAAGTCCGTCGGCTTATGGGCGTGGTTGCCTGCTCCATCTGGTTGGTTGATCAAGAAAAAGATGAACTGGTCTGTGGGCAGGCGACCGGCTCCAAAAAAGAGCTCGTGCAGGGCTGGCGGTTGCCCATGGGAGAGGGGCTGGTGGGTCTTGCAGCGACCACAGGCGAAAGCCTTAATATCCCCGACGTGCTAGAAAACGACCAGCACTTTGTCGGCGTTGACGACGAAACCGGTTTGGCCCTGCGATCGATTTTGAGCGTGCCGCTCAAGGCGAAGAAAGACGTCATCGCCGTCATCCAGGCTCTGGATACACAGGTGGATCGTTTCACGGACTCCGATGTAATGTTGCTGGAGGCGCTGGGGGCTTCGGCGGCCATAGCCATCGATAATGCCCGGTTGGTCGAAGCACTCCGCCGCCGAACTGCCGATTTGAAAGCCAGTAACCAAGAGCTCGAGGCCTTTGCGCATACCGTGGCCCATGATCTTAAGTCCCCGCTCACCCACGTTATTGGTTACGCGGATGTCTTGCTTGAATATCATGACCTCGCTGAGGAGAATCGCCGCAATTACGTTCGGGCCATCCAACGTAGCGGTAGAAAGATGAACAACATCATTGATGAGTTGCTTCTCTTGGCTGAATTACGCAAGGAGGAGGTCGTCCTTTCAGCATTGGATATGGGGCGGATTGTGGAAGAGGCGCTGCAACGTCTTCAGCCCATATGTGAGCAGAAAGAGGCAGAGATCCAGCTGGCGGATGAATGGCCCGAGGCTCTGGGATATTCGCCGTGGGTTGAAGAAGTCTGGGTCAACTACATCAGCAATGCCCTCAAATATGGAGGCCATCCTCCGCGTATCCAATTGGGGGCAAAAGCGAACGACACGTCGGTCTCTTTCTGGGTGCGTGATAACGGCGAAGGACTTACGCCCCGTGAGCAAAAACAGCTCTTCGTGCCCTTTACCCACGTCGGAGAGGTGGATACGGAGGGCTATGGCCTGGGCCTCTCCATTGTCTATCGCATCGTCGAAAAACTCGACGGTGAGGTTTGGGTAAAAAGCGCCAAAGGCAAGGGGAGCACCTTTGGATTCACGCTTCAGAAACCAGCAGACGCTGGTGCGAACTAGCGAGCCACTGTAGGCACCTTCCTAAAATATTTTCTGATTCGATGGGATGGGTCATGTTCAGCGACACACTGCGCCCAGTACTCTCCTCTCAAGCAAAGCCGCCGAGATCAGAGCACGTTGCGCCAAGTTCCGGCGACTTCTGGATGGCGGATTCAGGCTAGCTGGTCTCTGTCAACGCCTCCAGGCGGCGGCGCTGTTCGTCTTCTGATAGTGCGGTGATAAACTCCTCCAACTCGCCGTCCATAACCGCTGGTAAATTGTACGAGGACATGCCGATACGGTGATCAGTGACGCGATTCTGTGGATAGTTGTAGGTGCGGATCTTCTCGCTGCGCCCCCCCGACCCTACCTGAGACCGCCGGGCCGAATCGATGGCTTCTTGCTGCTTCCGCTGCTCGATCTCGTAGAGCCGCGCGCGCAGTACCGAGAGGGCGCGTTCCTTGTTCTGAGTCAGTGAGCGCTCACTCTCACAGGTGACCACCATGTCCGTGGGCTTATAGACGATGCGGATCGCCGTGTCGTTCTTCTGCATGTGCTGCCCGCCAGGTCCTGAAGCGCCGTACGTTGTGATCTCCAGATCGTTAGGATCAACGTCCACCTCGACTTCATCGGGCTCCGGCAGCACGGCCACCGTCGTTGTTGAGGTGTGGATGCGCCCGCTGGACTCCGTCTCCGGTACACGCTGGACGCGGTGCACGCCGCTCTCATACTTGAGGCGCGAGAAGGCACTGTCCCCCTCGACCTCGAAGATGACCTCCTTGAAGCCGCCGATGCCGGTGCGGTTTTCACTGATGATGCGCATGCGCCATCCGCCCTGCCGCTCCGCATAGCGCGTGTACATGCGGAACAGATCGGCGGCAAAGAGACCGGCCTCATCCCCCCCCGCGCCAGCCCGAATCTCCACGATGACGTTTTTCTTGTCGCGTGGGTCTTTGGGTACCAGAAGCCGCTTCAAAGTTTCTTCCAGCTGACCCTCCTCGCGCTCCAGTCGTTCGATCTCCTCTTCGGCCAGCGCAAGTAGCTCCTCATCCGCCGTTTCGTCAAGGAGCATTCGCGTCTCTTCCAGCTCCTCCACGACGTCCTTGTAACGCCGGTAGGTCGTCACCGTCTCTTCAAGGTCAGACCGCTCCTTGGCATACTCCGCAACTTGACTGTAATCGCTGGCGACCTCAGGGTCGGCCATGAGGCGGGTCAACTCCTTGAACCGGGCCTCAATCGCATCCAAACGCTCTCTCATGCTTGTAAGCTCCTACTCTCTCTGGTAGATTGTCGCCTGTATGACGTGATAAGCGGCCCGACGTTGTGCGGGCCGTGGGTTGAACATCATCTCTGATGGCCCACCGGATAGGTCTCCTTGAGACGTATCCGGCTTCTTTTCGGCGACACCTTCATCTTCTGATTCCCCCCTATTCTACGTCCAAAAGGCGGCGACGCAAGCTCCAGTGCCGGAGCGACCTTCGTGCGGGCACCACGCCTTTCGCTGGGCCAATGTCTGGCTAAGCCGTCGGCAAGTTCCGCGGCGCACATGCAGGTGCTTCCTATGGCATGCCGGAAATTCGAAGCAAATCTGCTGGCGAAATTGTTCTCGTTGCAGCAGAAGGCATCTAGACGCGAACAAGACAAACATGGAAAACACGACTGGAAGCCATCTATTGCGTCTGAGCTACCTTGGAATCGTTTCGGTTGCCCATTCTGGCGCGGCTTTGGACTTATCTTTACGGAGGTTGTAACAAAAAAGGCCGCGCCTTCTGCTTTGAGATCACGCGACCTTACGAGATGTGTGTTGGGTGGTTAGGTGGGCCCACCGGGATTCGAACCTGGAACCGACCGGTTATGAGCCGGCTGCTCTGACCGTTGAGCTATGGGCCCTTCTGAGCGGGCGACGGGAATCGAACCCGTATCATTGGCTTGGAAGGCCAAGGCTTTACCTTTAGGCGACGCCCGCGTATCAACATTCGCATTATATCATAGATCGGTGGTCAGGCAAAGAAGCTGGGGATTGGGATTTCGAAGCGAGTCCACTGGTGAAAATGCCCTCCGTACCGTAGAAACTGCGTAGACGAAAGCAAGCAAACGATGCTGGGGTTGATGCGCGCGGAAGACCTGCTGGGAAGCCGACGATGGCGTTTGAGTCACCCTGGAACTGCTTCGTTTGCCCAGCCACGGTTTCCATTTGTCAGAAAGCAGATAGGTGCTAAACTCCATAACGATGGTCGGGTTTTTGACAGACGGGGTTTGATTCAAGCAATGTTGGGGAGCTGTGTGGAGCGAGGCGAACTCTAACCGAGGTCTCACAATCGCTTTGCACTGCTGCTGAACCATGCTATACTGAGGTAGCGAGTCAGACATGGCGGGGGCAAAGCCGGTATGGCTTGGCCCTCCAGAAAACGACTTCATGCTCAGGCGAGATCCGAAGGGCGTGACCGGCTCGGCTCCTCAATCCTCTTGGGAGACAGGCGAAGTGGGGGAAAGTGTGGACGTGGAGACACCTCTCGACGAGATATATCTAGACTGGGCCTGCTCTATCAAGCGGCATCGGCTTGTGGATGTGATGCTGCCCTTGTTGGATCTATTACGCGCGGGTCGAGGAGTAGCGCTACCCCTGGTTTGGATGTTGGCTCCATTTTTTGGCCCTCATACGTTGGATCCTCTGGAAAAAGCACTTGATAATCCGACGGTTCTTCCTGCGCTGCGAGAGTATCTCCTGGAAAGTGAGGTGTCTGCTTCATGACGATGACCGTTCTCTTGGGTCTTCTGGTGCTGCTCTTGGCTTCGTTGGCCATGTTTATCCACGGGCTGCGACACCGAGGCGAGGACGCCTGGCGGGACGACGTACAAACGGTGCCCGTCTTCCCAAGTTTGGTCGACGAGGTTGGCCGGGCGGCGGAAGAGGGGCGGCTGGTACACGTGACGTTGGGCAGCGGTTCTCTCTTGGAGCGCGACGCCATGACGTCGCTGGCAGCGTTGGAGAGCCTTACGGGCTTGACGGACTTGGCAGCCGCGTATGATACGCCGCCCATTATCACCACGGCAGACCCCACCCTCTACCTGCTGGCCGACGATTGGATGCGTCGTGCTTACGTGCGGGTGGGGAACGTCAGCCGGTATCGACCGACGCTGGTGCAATTCATCGCTTCCTCGCCGACAGTCTATGCCGCGATGGCCTCCACCTATCTCTACGAAAAAAGCGTCGGGTCCAATTTGATGATGGGGTTCTTCAACGTGGAGGCCTCCTTTCTCGCGGATGTGGCTGCCCGGCGCGGAACGCCTACGAAAGCCGGTACTACCTCCCCCCCGGGGCTTGCTGCCCTGGTGCCGGGGTTGCCGAAAGACAACCTGGCTATTGGGGAAGAACATTTCCTCGGCGGTGCAGTGACAGCACAGTCCCCGGCCTACTGGGGTGCGTTGCAGGCGCAGGATTTGGTCCGTTGGGTCGTGGCCGGCGGCATTGTGATCATCGCGGTGTTGACTGCTTTGGGCATAGGGCTTGGATAGATGATACTCCGGGTTCTGGCGACAGTGGTTGCTGTGTTGGCGGCAGTCACAGTGTTGATGGGTACCTTCTGGCCCGTCTCGCCGCTGCGAGAAATCCGTGCCGTGCTCCTACAGTGGGCCATGGTGCTGGGGGGCTTTGCGTTCCTGCTGGCTTTTTTGAACCTGCTGCGGGCGAATTTGAAACGTCTGCAGCGGAAAGGGCGAGGGCGAGCGCCCAGTTTGATCATCGTGCTCTCCGCAGTCGGCACGGTCGCGTTGGTCTGGTGGGAGATGTTTACCTTAGGCGACGTCGGGATTTGGGGACGCCGGCTGGTCGAGGCTATCCTGATCCCCGGAGAATCGGCGCTGTTGGCGCTGACATCAGTGACGTTGCTGCTGGCGGGGGGGCGAGCGTTGCGCGCTCGGAGGACGGCCGGGAGCTTGATCTTTGTCGCTGTTGCCATTCTGATGCTTATTCGTACGCTTCCTTATGTGAGTGTTGTGCGGAATATCGCTGATTGGATTGATCGGGTTCTGGCTACGGCTGGCATGCGGGGTCTGTTGATGGGTGTTGCCCTGGGAACCCTGTTGGCGGGCATTCGTTCCGTTTTTGTCACACGTCCCTATGTGGATGAGTAGAGCGTGAACTCATGATTCGTTGTCCGAAATGTGGTGCGTTGAACAGAGACGGCAGTCGCTTCTGCAACGAGTGTGGCGCTGGGCTGCATTCCACCACGCTCTATTGCCCCATCTGTGGCGCCCCTAACGTCGTAGGACGTGTCTTTTGTGACAAATGTCACGCGCGTCTTGTGCCGGCCGAAAACATCGTTCCCCCCGAAGAGGAGGAAGACAAAGGGAGCGAGATGAAAAGAGGCGGGATGAACAACCTCTCCCTGCCGACGCGTTCGACACCCGCGGAGGGGGATGAAGATGCGGCGGATGAGGATGCGTTTCCTGACTGGCTGCAGGGGCTTCTGGATGAGGCTCCGACCGAGCAGCCCTCGCCATCGGTGACTCCCTTTGAGGAGGAAGCCGAGGTGGCCCCCGGTGAATTGCCCGATTGGCTCTCTGCTCCTGCGACGGAAGAGGAGGATGCTGAGCCCGCGTCTACCTCCGATCAGGCCGATATCGATGAAGAGACGCCAGACTGGCTTGCAAATCTGGGAGGGGATGAAGAAGAAACGCCTTCTGATCAAGAAGAAACACCCGATGAGGCGCCATCTTGGCTTTCCGACGTAGACGTAGAAGCTGATGCTGTAAGTGAGGCGGCAGAGCCTTTGGCTGCGGCATCGGTGCCGGTCTCTTCTTTCGAGGACGAAGAGGCTCCTGCTGCACAAGAACCGGCGTTGGTGACCTCTGATGAAGATATATTCGACGAGGATCTGGAGATGCCGGACTGGTTGGCGGATCTGGCTGATGATGAGGAAGAGAGTGAAGCCTTAGAATCATCCGAGACGTCCGAAGAGCTGCCTAGCTGGCTGCAAGGGCTTGGTTCCGACGAAGCGGCGCAGGACGCCACCTCACCGGTGCCGGCGGAGGCCCCAGATTGGCTGGCAGAAATCTCAACCGATACGTCTGAGCCATCCCCGCCGGAGGAGGAAGAGACCGTGGCTGATCAGCCATCGATTTCGGAATCCGAACCGCCGGAGTCGGAACTGACAGAAGCTGAGGATATGCCGGACTGGCTTGCCGACATTGCCCCGGTCGACACCGAGAAAGAGGCTTGTATATCGCCTTTTGCTGCCTCACCGGCAGAGCCTGAAGTTGAGGCGGAGGCGGCGGAGCCGCTGGAAGAACCATCGCCCCCGGCCGAATCGGTTACGCCGCCTCCGGCGGAGATGGACCCTGACGCCGGGGAAGCGCTGGCGGCGCCAGAGGAATCATCCGAGGCGTCGGACGTCTTTGTTGCGGAAGCGGAAGAGATCAAGGAGACCGATATTCCTGAGTGGTTACAGGATCTCGGTCCGGCGGCGGTCTCGTCGGAAGCGCCGGCAGCGCCAGAGGCGCCGGCAGGGTTAGAGCAGGCGGATTTGCCCAACTGGCTGCAAAACCTCAAGCCGTCAGGTACAGGCCCCCTGGATGAACAGGATCTTGTAGAGGTCGAGAGCGCGGAAACTGCTGAAAAAGGGCTGGTTCGCGCGGAGATTCCAGATTGGGTGCAGTCCTTGCAGCCAACCGGGGAGCAGGTCGAGCGCGCAAGACCGCTTGTTGAGGAGCCAGAGCCGATAGCCCAGCCTGAAGATGAGGGGCCGTTGGCGGGTCTGCAGGTCACCATCAATCCGCTCCCGTTGGTGGATATGCCCGAGGATTTCGAGCCGGCCCTGAGACTGGAGCCGCCGGAGCACATCGTCGAGGACGCTCATCTCTGGCAGGAGCTGCTGGAACGCCCGCGCGAGGAAGAACGGGTGGTCGCCCAGAAGCGCAAACGGTCGCCGGGGCTGGCGAGCCTCCTGCGCCTAGCGCTCTTCGTAGCGCTCACCGTCGGCCTTCTGGTCGTGATCTGGGGCGGTGTGCCGGCGACGCTTTTCCCTGCGCCGGATCTGGTCGACGTCAGCCCGCTGCAAGCCAGGGTCGCCAGTCTGCAGTCCGATGACACCGTAGCGGTGGTGTTGGACTACGGCGCGGCGGAGGCCGACGAGATGGATCTGGTCGTCGATGCCGTCTTTGATCATCTTCTGGAACGCGAAGTCCGCGTCCAGGTGTTGAGTACGGTCCCTGTGGGCGAAGCGCTGATCCAGGAGCGGTTCACGTGGGCAGAAGAGAGGCTCTTCGCCGACGAAACGCGCGCGTTTGAGAACCTCGGTTATTGGGCCGGGGGTAGCAGCGGCGTCGCCAGCTTTTTGACCAAGACGATCACTGAAGACGAGGTTGATCTCCTTCTGGTGTTTGCGTCTCGACCGCAACGGCTGCGCTGGTGGGTAGAACAGAACACGGCCCTGGGAACGGAAGCCCGACCTTTGGGGGGCGGTAGCAGCGCGTCCGTTGGACCGTTGATCAGGCCCTACCTAGCGGGCGGACAGATCGAAGGCTGGCTGGTTGGCGTGCAAGGGGCGGCCGCTTACTGGGAAGCACGGGGCGCACCGAACACGAACGTCACGCTGCGCACCCATGCGCTCATGTTCATGCAGTGGTTAGCTGCGGGCGTGCTGGTCTTGGGAGCCATCGTCTCCCTGGTCACCCGGCGGCGTGGGAGGGACGGATAGCATGACGCTGGACATCGTCGGCTGGATCGGCATCGGGCTCACTCTCACGATTTTCTTGGGCTATCTGCTGGGCGATAACCCGCTTTACCGCTGGACCGTCGCGTTGCTGGTGGGGATCAGCACGGGCTTTGCCTTCGCCGTGACGACCCATTTTCTGGTCCGCTGGGTGATGGGCGCGTTGGTGGGGGTACAGCCACCGCTGCTGGTGGTTCCGGCCTTGATCTTAGGCGCCTTGTTGTTGCTTAAGGGATTCCCTAGACTGTCGCCCATTGGTAACATCTCCATGGGGCTGCTCTTAGGCGTAGGAAGCGCGGTGGCGATATCTGGCGCCCTGCTCGGCACGCTCATTCCTCAAGCTATGGATACAGGCACGGCTCTGGTGTTGGATCAGGGCTGGCCTGTGCTTCTGGAGGGCCTGTTGACCGTGCTCGGCGTTCTGCTGGCGCTCTTTGCGTTTTCTCCACGTCCCTATGGGAAAGCCGAAGCGCCCTCTGTGGCCGGGAAAAGCCTGCGTTGGGCCGGACAGGCGTTGGTGATGGGCGCGTTGGCCGTGGCTTTTGTGGGCGCGCTGACCTCGGCCTTCACGTTGTTGATCGAGCGCTGGTGGCTGTTCATCGAGCACTGGATACTGCCCCTGCTGGGAGCCTGAGCTATGGCCGAAGAGAGACCGATAGAATCCATTCTCGTCGCCGATTGTGGAGCGGTGGCGACCAAGCTGCTGCTCCTGGAGCGTGTCGAGGATGGATACCGTTTCGTGGCCCAAGCGGAGACGGCCACTACTTCGAAGGCGCCCTGGAATGACATCAGCACCGGGGTGGTACAGGCGCTCGAAGAGATCGAGGCGATCACCGGGCGTACGTTCTTCGCCGAGGGTCGTCTGATCACTCCCCGCGAGGGATTGGTCGGCGTCGATGCCTTCGTAGCCTTGCTCAGCGCGGCCGAGCCCTTACACCTGGTGCTGGCTGGCCTTGTCCGGGAGATGAGCCTGGAAAGCGCCCGGCGGGTGGCGTTGGGCATCTACGCCGACATTGAAGCGACGCTCTGCCGGGAAGGCAGCCTGCGCTCGCCGGAAGAGGCCTGGGCCCGTGCCGTGCGCGATCTTGCGCCGGACGCCGTGCTGCTGGTGGGCGGCGTCGACGGCGGCGCCAGCCGCCCTGTGATGGAGCTGGCGGACGCGATTGCCCTGGGTGCATCCATGCTGGAAAGCGAGCAGCGTCCAAGGCTACTCTATGCGGGCAACGCTCAACTGCGCTCTCGCATCACCAAGTTGCTGGGAGAGCTGACCGATGTGGATGTGGTGGATAACGTTCGCTCTTCCGTTGACGCCGAGTACCTGAAACCGGCGCAGGATTTGCTGGAGCAGGTGTTCGTTGACCAGCGACTATATCGCATGCGTGGGGCGGATAGCCTTGCGGCTTGGAGTGGCTTCCCGCTTCAGCCCACGGCGACGGCGTTTGGGCGGGTGGTGGAGTATCTCTGGCATCGTGAGCAGCATACAGATCGAGGTGTCTTGGGTATTGATCTGGGCGCGGCGAGCACCAGTGTGATGGCTTGCTTTGACGGCCTGCTCACACCTGTGATCCGTGGCCACGAAGGCTTCATCCGCAATTCCCTCGACGCGGAGGATGAGGCGGATATTGCGCGATTGCGCCAATGGCTTCCCTCGGACGTCGAGCCGGAGCAGGTACGCGCCTTTTTGCTCAACCGGACCTTGCATCCGCTGACCGTCCCCCAGACCCTGGTCGACCTCTGGCTTGAACAGGCTATCGCGCGCGAAATGCTGCGGGAGGCTTTGCGTGATGCCAAATCGACCTGGAACATGGGCAGTGCCGCGCCTCGCAATCCCGAGCTGATGCCCTATCTCGACCCCATCATCATCTCTGGTGGCGGGTTGGTGCGCATGCCGCGACCCGGACACGCACTTCTGACGGTGTTGGACGGCGTGCAGCCCGTGGGAATCTCCACCATGCTCCTGGATGTGCGCCGAGCGGCGGCTGCCTTGGGCGCCATCGCCACCATCAAGCCGCTGGCGGCGGCGGCGGCGCTGGAAGCGGGCACGTTGGTCTCGCTGGGAACGGTGATCTCGCCGGTGACCGTGGGGCGGGCGGGTGATACGCTTCTCGCCATGGAAATTAGCTACGATGACGGTAGCGAGCTCTCTGTAGAAGCACACCACGGTGAGCTGGAGGTCTGGCCTCTCCTGCCCGGTCAGCGCGCCACCCTGCATCTCAAGCCGGCCCGTTCCGTCGATGTGGGGTTGGGCGGACCTGGGAAGGGTGGAAAGATCCAGGCGCTGGGTGGGCTGGTGGGGTTGGTTGTTGATGGGCGTGGGCGTCCTCTAGATCTACCTGCGGACGCTGAAGAACGACATCCACTGCTTCGGCGTTGGATCTGGGACGTGGGAGGGTAGAAAGATGCTTTTGCCTTACAGCATCATCAATCCCCTGACGTTGGTGGAGGTAGGACGGCGGTTGCCTCGGTCCGGTGAGGTCTTGGCCGAGGAGAACGAGACCGTGGAACCTTATCAGGTTGTGGCAGAGGCCCGACACTTGCCTGAGTTTCACATCGTCAACGTGGCCCGAACGCTCAATCTGCCACCCAAGCGGGTGCGGAGCGCGTTGCGAGTCTCTGTTGGTGATACGGTGGAGGAGAACGCGGTCCTTGCTTCTCGGGGGGGACTGGGTGGGCGCGTCTGCCGCGCCCCGTTCTCCGGGGCCATCACCGGCTACGGACGAGGGCGCTTGCTCCTTGAAGCGCAGGCGAAGAAGACGCAGCTGCAGGCCCTGGTGCCCGGTACGGTTGTCCGCGTCTGGCCAGGTGAAGGCGTGATGATTCAGACCCACGGCGCGCTGATCCAGGCGGCCTGGGGTAACGACCAGGAGACTTATGGCGTCTTGCGCTTGGTCGTCCGGGCGCCCCATCACCCCATACGAGCGCGTCGACTGGACGCATCGGCGCAGGGATCCATTGTCGTTGGCGGCGTCTCCCTAGACGAAGAGGCCCTTGATAAGGCCATTGAGATGCAAGTACGAGGCATTATCGTGGGGGGGATTTCGCCGGCGCTGCTTCCCCGGCTGCGAGATCTGGAGATACCCGTTCTGGCGACGGAGGGTCTAGGGGATATTCCCATGTCTGAAGCGGTGTTTAATCTTCTGCGTTCATTGGATGGGCGGGAGGCTGCCCTAAGCGCGGTCACACCTAGTTGGCAGACCAGCCAGCGGCCCTATGTTGCGATTCCGATGCCCGCAAAAAGTGGAACTTCCGTTGATCCTCAGCAGCCGTTGGAAACCGGCGCCTGGGTACGCGCATTACGCAATCCCTATTTCGGTATGGCAGGACAGGTGGTGAAACTGCCTGATGGTCTGATACGCGTGGAGACAGGAGCCCGGCTTCGAGGTGCGTATGTGGACTTTGGTGAGGAAGAACCGGCGTTTGTACCTTTTGCGAATATGGAGCGCATTCTTTAAGGGTATACCCTCTCCTCATTGATCATCTTTTGGTCCGCCGGGCAAGCCGCGAAGCGCGCGAGCGCGACCCAAATAGTTGCTTTGCGGTAGGCATTAACTTCGTTTGCTCGAATACCAATTTTGGCTGCCCTGAAAAAAGGTCAGCCAAAGAAAATATGGGGTATATGTTGTGGTTGGGCGCAGCCCAACCACAACATATAGTATCCCTTTCTCTACTGAAAACCTTTTTTCAGTAGAGTCAATTTTCTTGCTCTCTAATCTAATTTATGGTATAGTTGAAAAAATGGTTTGAGCAGCATTAAAGCCTTTCATGCATAAGGAGCGGGGTTATGTCTGATGATCTGCGTGACGCCTTCGGGGAAGATATCTTCGCAGAACCGGAAGAGGAGTTTGAGGAAGAGGGAGCGGAATCTCAGAACAGGACCTTTCTCATAGCCGTTGCGATTCTCGGCGGCCTGCTCTTGTTGGCTCTTGCTGCATTTGCGGTATGGGCGTTTGTAGTTAACCCGCGCATGCAAGCGCAATGGGCAGATGAGGTCGCAAACGCTGCTGCTACCAACACCGCTGTTGCTGAGATGGTTGCTAACGGTGGCACCGTAACCTCCGAAGCGGAGCCGCCGGCCTCCACTGAGGACGAGGATGAGGAAGACGTCGAGGAGACGCCTGAAGATGCAGAACCGACCGCAACAGAGACACCTGAGCCGACGAATACCCCTGTGATACGGGCGACGAACACACCGACGCCCACACCGGATGCGGAGGAAGCAGCCGATGAAGAAGGCGGCGAGGAAGAGAACGGCGAAGAGGTGGCAGCCGGTGATGCGGATGAGGTAACGGCGACACCCACGTCTCAACCGCGACGGTCACCTACGCCGACCCGCACCCCAACCGCCTCCGAAGAAGAGGCAGCGGAAGCGGATGAGACACCGGAGACCGGTTTGGGCGAACTCCTGCTGGTGCTCGCTGGCGGTTTGCTCATTGGACTGATCATTCTGGTGCGGCGTTTGCGCAGCACCTGATGCTTGCTTGACCTGCTGTTTTTCGGCGGGACGCAAGGTTCTGGCCTTGGGTCCCGCCGTTTGCGTGAGACGATGCTGTGATTGCGTGAGGAGGCTACATGACGGATCTCTGTGGCAAGGGAATATGGCTGGCCCATTCCTATGACCTGCAACGGGCTGTGGAGATGGCAACGCAGATCGAAGCCACCCACCTCTTGGTCAAGGTTGGTCACGGGCCCCATTATTACCCGGAGATCGCTCCCGGCCTTTTGAGCCGGGTGCGCTCGCTGGGATTCCGCGCGCTGGCGTGGGTGCATATCACGGATCGCGCGCCCGAGGATGCTTTCCACGCTATCCGGCGCGCGTTGGTGCTGGGCTACGATAGCGTTATCCTCTTTCTAGGCGAGGCGCTGATTACCCAGAATCAAGTGCAGCCGCTGGTCGACAAACTCGAACCCTCCGAACTTCCCTTTGCCGATATATTGCTTGCCACGCCGCCGTTGCCGCATCTACCGGATCGTCGTGTCTTGGACATGCTGGCGCCACTCTGTCGGGGGGGATGGATGCCGCTCTGCTTCCCGTCCTGGAACGTGGACGCGGAGCAGATGATTCATCAGGAAGTCTACCAGTCCATCAGTGATCTAAGCTTGTTGTGGAAAGCCACGCCGGCTGTCTATCCTGTGCTCTCGCCCAGCTATGGCGAACAGGCGTCGGAGCCCTTTCTGCCGGAAGCGCTAATCCCTTGGGTCGAGGCGATTCTGGAACATGGCACCGATTTTTACAGCGTCTATCACGCGGCGGAGACGGAAAAAGCTTGCTGGCCCATTCTTCAGGCCGCCAACGTCTCCTGCGAGAGCGAAAGACCGCCTGCTGACGACGAAGACGAACCCGTTTCCAGCGCGTCTGTGCCCCAGCCAGAATATGTCACAGCAACGGCCAATGATACCGTCTGGGTTCTGATTAATCGTCATGGGATGACCAAAGAACAGTTCTGGAGATGGAATGGGCACCTCTGGGACAGTCGTGGTCTCCCCCGCGATTCCGACTATCTCCGCGCGGGGTGGCGCGTCCGCGTAAAATAGTTGACTCCGCTGAAAAAGGGGTCAGCCAAAGAAAAAAATGGGGTATAGTAGGGATTTCGAAGCGAGTCCGCTGGTGAAAACGCCCTCCGTATCGTAGAACCTGCGTAGGCGAAAGCAAGGCAAACGAAGTTGGGGTTGATGCGGGAAGGAAACATGATGGGAAGCCGCCTATGGCGTTTGAGCGACCCTGGAACTGCTTCGTTTGCCCTAGTATCCCTGTCTCTACTGAAAAACCTTTTTTTAGTAGAGACACCGGTGCGAACGCACACCATCCTCGTACGAAAATGCCGGTTTTTGGAGCGCCAGCATCCTGCTGGCAGCGTCATGCCGACAAGCTGTCGGCACTCCAGCAACCAGGTATGCTTGAGTATTCGCCATTCCTCATTCGCTATTTTCGAAGGAGCCAACGTTGTCTTTCTCGCATACTGTGTTATAATTTTTGATTGCCGCCAATTCGGGTGGTAGCATGTTGTGGGGGTGAGTTATGAACTTAGTTGAATCATTGGAACGCCAAATGCAAAAGCCGGCCGAGGACCTGCCAGACCTCCGATCTGGCGATACGGTTCGTGTCCATCTGCGGATTGTGGAAGGCGAACGGGAACGCATTCAGGCCTTTCAGGGAACCATTATTCGTCTGCATGGCGGAAGTGTGAACAGGACCTTCACCGTGCGCCGCATCGCCGCTCATGGCATCGGCGTGGAGCGCACCTTCCTCTTGCACTCCCCGCGCATCGAGAAGATAGAGATTGTACGCCGGGCGAAAGTGCGTCGCGCGCAGCTCTACTATCTGCGGGATCGCCGGGGTAAAGCCGCACGTCTCAAGGAGAAGCGGTAATCTTGCACCCTGGATGACTTGATATGCGTCCATTGATCGGCATTACCGGGCGGAAGGACACTTCCGCCCGCTTGCTTAACAGTCCTATGTTCTCCGTTGGGCAGACGTACGTGCGTGCCATTCATGGGGCGGGCGGTACGCCTGTTATCCTTCCGCCCGTCATGACGGATGCTGACTGGGCTTCGATACTTGATCGCCTCGATGGAATCTTGCTCTCCGGTGGTGAGGATATTGCGCCCACGCATTACAATCAGCCTCCGGCTGCCTGGATGGGCGGCGTGGACGTCGAGCGGGATCGCTCAGAACTGGGACTGGTGCGGGCCATACTGGATCGACATCTGCCGATTCTGGGCATCTGCCGGGGGCATCAGGCGTTGAACGTCGCGTTGGGTGGGGAGCTTTACCAGGATATCACAGCGCAGGTCTCTGATGCCATTGAACATGCCTACGTACCGGGGCGCCCTATGGAAACCATCGTCCATACGGTTCGCCTTGCGCCGGATAGCCGGCTCGCGGAGATCTTAGGCGGCCCGGAGCACGACGTCAACAGCGCACATCATCAGGCGGTGAGCACGCCCGGCGATGGGTTGCGAATCGTGGGGCACGCGCCCGACGGCGTGATTGAGGCACTGGAGATGCCAGAGTATCCCTTCTGCATTTCCGTGCAGTGGCATCCAGAGGCCATGGTCAAAGTCAGTCCGACTATGGTTCCGCTCTTTAAGGCATTTGTTGGAGCGGCAACGGCCTTGATGCGATAGCGCCGTCCTTGTGCAGAGAGACACGGCAGAGCCGGACTCTGCCGTGTCTGGCGTTCAGGAGAGTCTGATTCGAGCGTACGGTTCCCCCAGAAAAAGAGGCGGGATAGTTTCAGACCTCTGGCGACTGGGAGGGAAGCGGGCGACCCCGTTTGAACGCTTCCAGCTGTTCTTCCATTTCCAGACGCTGTGTCTCTGCCGCGTGCTTACCCTCTTCGATTAAGTGATCAATGTAATCCTGAATCTCTTGCTGCAGTTCAGGCCCAGATTCGGGTGCAAGCAGGAGGGCAATGCCTCCGCCCGTCACAGCACCAACCAACAATCCTCCGAGGAATGAGAGAGTTTTGCGCATCTATGTCCTCCTTTGGACTATGCTCTTTGATAATTGGGCAGGGTAGTTTTTGACCTATCCTTATTATAGGCGGCATTTCGCTGGAGACAATGGAAACTTTGCCAGGGCAAACGAAGCAGTTCCAGGGTCGCTCAAACGCCATAGGCGGCTTCCCATCATGTTTCCCTCCCGCATCAACCCCAGCTTCGTTTGCCTTGCTTTCGCCTACGCAGTTTCTACGATACGGAGAGCGTTTTCACCAGCAGACTCGCTTCGAAATCCCTGCCATCTACCGGAGATTACTTTCGCTTAGGGTGAGATGACTTCGGTACTTTGGATGGTCAACAGCCACGAACTCCACGTGGTCTCCTCTTGTGTCTCGCACGGTTCCACGCTCAAGTCTGTGAGTGGCGCGCCGGTCGGCGCGGTGAGGTAGAGATTATAGCGCGTCAGTGGTTCGACCTGGAAATCCGCGTAGCCCAGTCCCTGCTCAGGACGCAGGCCGGTGATAGCGCGATCGGCGCCTTCGGGCCAGAGCAACCACACTTCGACGTTGGGGAGCCCCCGGCTCTCCAGGCGCGATTCCCCTCGCACGGTGACGCTGACCTGCTGGGTGACCGAGACGGCGATGCGCGGGGCAGGCAGACAGGAGCGAACCACCTCGGTGATGACGTAGGCGGGTTTGGGCGGCATCGGTGTCGGCACAATGGAGAACTGGGCTGGATTGAGGGTGGGGTTGGGTGTGGGCGACGGTGGCACCGAGGTAGGCGTTGGGGATGCAGTCGATGTGACGGTGGGAGTTGGATCTCCTGAATTAGCAACGACCAGGGTTGCGCTATCATCAGCGTAGATGGTGATAGCAGGACTCTGCGCCCCGGAGTGTTTGGCCAGATTGGCCATGCGCGTCAAGACGGCGGGGGCATAGCCGTTTGCTACCGCACGCTCCAGGACATCGGCGAGCTCCTGGCCGATCTCCGCCTCCGGCAACCGGCGCAGTCGGGCCTCCGCGCGCTGAAGATCGGTGGTTTGAGCGAAGGCAAACGCCGTCATCTGGATCCAGCGACTGCGATAGCGTGGCGCCATCTGGTCCGGCACACTGTCATAGTATTGGACGGGGTTGATCATCCAGGCGTAATAGAGCCCGCCGGCCAATCCCAGCGCCAGCCCGATGAGCGCGATCCAGTGGCGTTTCACGGCGTCTCCTGCAGGTACGGCGCCATGACCGGCGTTGCCGCACCCAGATCTTCGGCGAGACGCGCCAGCGGTTTAATCGCCGGGATGGATGCATCCTCGGCGATCAGGCGCTTGGTCAGCGCTTGCAGCGGTGCGGTGGGCTTGTCCGGGTTCAGCGCGATCAGATCCGCGCTCGCAGCGTCCAGATCCTGGGTGACAGCGTACGTCTCCGCCACCATCCGCACATATTCGTCCCGGTAGAGCGGGTGCAGCTGGGACGGCACGGTGTCGTAGTAGGTCACCGGCGCAATCACCCAGCCGATAAGCAGGCCCAGCCCGACGCCGGCGGCGAGACCTGGTAGGAGCCACAGCCAGCGTTTCATCACAGCAGCTCCTCCGCGTAGGCGTAGAGGCTGGGGCTACCGCCCGTGTGCCAGAAGAGCACCCGCTCGCTGTCACCAAAGGCTCCGTGCCGAATCATGTCCATAAGTCCGCCCAGAGCGCGTCCGGTGTAGACGGGGTCGGCCAGCAGCCCTTCGGTTCGGGCCAACGTGCGGATCGCCTGGCGCTCCAGCGGGCCGACGATGCCGTATCCTCCACCCAGGTAATCGTCGATGGTGAGGAAGGCATCGGGCTCCAGCTCGATGTTCAGGTCAAGCCGCGTGCCGATCTGCCCCGCGATTTCCGCCAGCTGCCGGCGCAGCGCGGCGTTGTGCTCGGCGATGCTGATGCCGATGACGCGCGTGGGGCTGTCAAGCAGATGGGCGCCCACCGCCAGCCCTGCCTGGGTGCCGCCGCTGCTGGAAGCGACGACGATGGCGTCGAATTCCAAGTCGCGCTCGTGCGCCTGGCGCGTCACCTCGGCGAAAGCGTCGACGAAGCCGCAGCTGCCCCAGCCGTTGCTGCCGCCGTAGGGCACGACGAAGGGCCGTCGCCCTTCGCTGCGGAGCGCGTCGGCTTCCGCCTTGAGCGCTTGCATGGGATTACGGTCGCCAGCCCAGCGCACCTCCGCGCCGAAGAATCTATTGAGCAAGAGATTGCCCTGCGCCGACGGAGGTGGATCTCCGCCCAGCACGAGCACGCAGTCAAGGCCCAGGTGCGCTGCCGTTCCCGCCGTCTGACGGGCGTGGTTAGATTGCTGTGCCCCTGTCGTCATGATCACGTCACATGCCTGGCGCAGCGCCTCGGCGGCGAGATAGCGTAGCTTGCGGATCTTGTTGCCGCCCCCGCCCAGCCCGCTGAGATCATCACGCTTGATCCAGAGCTCCGGACCATCGAGCGCCGTGGTGAGACGGTTGAGCGCTGCCAGTGGGGTCGGGACGTGCCCTAACTCCGCAGGCTCCAGGCGGGCCAGGCACTGTTCTAAGGCTTCGATCTTCATAAGATACCGCTCCAGTAATGGGTCTACAGAGTCAGAATAAGCCAAGGCCAGGATCGTCTTCGTGCATATTCATACATGATGATATATCGGAAATGATAGAGAGCAAAATTATTTAAGAGCCTCTTTCCTCCGGCGTCCCGTTGGGGTATACTAGTTGAAATGAGATCATGGGAGGAGTTCGCTTGCGCGTTCTGATGCTTTCCAAAGCCTGCGTCGTGGGGGCTTATCAGCGTAAACTTGAGGAGATTGCGGCTTATGACGACGTGACGTTGACCGTCGCCGTGCCGCCTGTCTGGAAGGACGAGCGTGGTGCGCTACGACTCGAACGGGCGCATACCCAGGGATATCGCTTGGAGGTGCTGCCGCTGGCGTTGAACGGCTCGTTTCACTTCCATTTCTATCCGAAGTTGAGGCAGTTGCTGTACGCAGTGCAGCCGGATCTTGTGCATATTGACGAAGAGCCTTACAATCTTGCCACCTTTCTGGCGAATCGGCAGGCTCGCCGTTTGGGGATGAAGACGCTCTGGTTCTCCTGGCAGAATCTGCGGCGGACGTATCCCTGGCCCTTTTCGTGGATGGAGCGGTATAATCTGCGTCACACAGATTACGCGATTGTGGGAAGCAAGACGGCGGGAGCGGTCTGGCGGGCCAAAGGATATCGAGGTCGGTTGGCGGTAATCCCGCAGTTTGGCGTCGACCCAGTGATCTTTTCGCCGCCGGAGACGCGGCGCGCTGTGGCCCCCGTCCGTCTCGCCTACGTGGGGCGGCTGGTGCCGGAGAAGGGGATTGATCTGTTCCTGAGGGCGTTGGAGAAAGTGCCGAGTGATTGGCGGGCGACGATTCTGGGCCAGGGGCCGGAGATGGCGCGCTTGAAGGCTCAGGCTGCGCCTATGAACTGGCGCGTGCGCTTTCTCAGCGGGCTGCCCTCCACGGAGATGCCGGCGTTCTATCGGGAGATCGACGTGCTGGTCTTGCCGTCGCGCTCGCGTCCAAACTGGACGGAGCAATTCGGACGGGTGCTCGTCGAGGCCATGGCCTGCGGCGCCGCCGTGGTCGGTGCGGAGACGGGCGAGATTCCACATGTGGTGGGAGACGCGGGCTTGACGTTTCCTGAAAACGACGTCACAGCGCTGCGGTCTGTCTTGGCGAGTCTGGTCGTCGATGCCTCGCTGCGCCAAGAACTGGGCAAGCAGGGCCGGTTACGGGTGCTCCAGCGCTTCACGCAGCGTCAGATTGCGCGAGAGACGGTGGAGGTTTACCGGGAGGTTTTGGGATGAGCCGTACTCCTGGTCGTCTCTTCGCAAAGATCCGGGCCTATGGCGCCTATTGGATTGGTATCATCTGCCACTACTGGGGCAACGCCTATGGCGCTCGCTCCGCCTACGAGACCGCCGTACGTTGGTATCGGCGCGCGTTGGAATTGAATGGCTCTCTGACTCAGGCGCGGCTTGACCGGGGCGTTATTCACTGGCGAGAGTTGGACGCGCCCCAGGTAGCGGTCGACGAGTTTTCCTATCTGCTGGCACTGAACGCCGGGAACGAGGCGGCGCGGTTCAACCGCGCTGTGGCCTATCAGCAGCTGGGCGATTACGTACATGCGCTGGCGGATTTTCGCGCCTATCTGGAGATCGGGCAGCATCCGCAGCGCCGTGCGTATGCAAAGACCGTGGTGACAGAGTTCGAGGTTGACGAGGAGGACGAGGATGGACACAGACAAAGGTAGGGTGTGGCTCTTCCTGCTGTTAGTAGGTGGATTTCTGGGGGCCTGTTACCGATCGAATGCGATTGCTCCAACGTCGACGCCGAACGTGACGTCCACAGGAGACGTTCCGGCCATGCGCTTTGTGGATCCGCCGCAGACGCTGTGCCGTGACGCCACCCAGATGCGCCTGCAGCCCGTCCTCAAAGGGGAGTGGCCCACCGATGCTGTCGCCATCTGGGACGTCCACCGCGAAGGCGACATAGCCGTTGTCGCCTCTGGAACCTGGACGCCGCAAGCGCGGGGCCTCTACGTCGCGTTTCCCGATGGGGAACCATTGGTGCCTGGCGACTATCGGCTCGAAGTCTCCGTGGATGAAAAACTCATTGCTGAGCGCGTTTTTACCATCCGAGGTGTCGGTCCTCAACTGCACTCGGTCTCTCCGGCCTTGGCGCCGTCCGCCCCGACTGAGACGGTCTTCGCGGAGCGTCCGCACGTTGTCTACCTGCGCTACGTCTACGAGGGTGTCTGTCCGGGCGCACCGTTCTGGATGACGGTGAGGCACGCGGGCGAGGCCATCTGCCATCGCACCCTGACGTTGCAGGCGGAGAGTGGGGAAGGCGCCGTGGCCTGCTATCGGGACGATGGTGCCATCCTGGAGGCGGGAGCGTACACGGCAACGTTAACGCTGGGAGGGGTGGAAACGCAGTTGACTTTCCATCTAGGTGTGGAGCCGGAACCGACCCCGACCCCTACGCCGGAACCTATCGCGCCCAACCCTGTCTGCGAGCCGCCCTTTGCGGCGGTGGGACTTACACCAGGAGGTGACCTCTATCAACCCCAGGAGCGTTTCGAGTGGTACACGCAGAGCATCTATGTAGGGGCGCGATGCCGGGAGCTGCCATCCGGCCTCTTCTGGGTGATCCGCTGGTATCGCAACGGAGAAGAAGTGCGCGTCTACCGCACCCGCTGGAATGGCGGCGAAGAGGGTCTGCTATGG
The DNA here is from genome assembly GCA_964452025.1 of uncultured Anaerolineales bacterium. Classification (GTDB taxonomy): domain Bacteria; phylum Chloroflexota; class Anaerolineae; order B4-G1; family SLSP01; genus G713. Next base: position 2,264 of record CAYVKR010000017.1, on the reverse strand, counting down.
GATGTGCTCACCGGCACAGAGGAGGCGCCGTTTCTCCCCCCGGGCATCTACACCGCGACCCTGGCGCTGGAAGACGAACCGCCGGCAGAGGTGGACTTTCGGGTGGTCGCTTATCAACCTCAGGAATGAAATGTGGATATGTAAAGCTAGCCTAGTCATAGGTGAAAAGGAGGCGGCGTATGAGCACGGTCATCACCGTATCACGACAGTTGGGCAGCCTGGGTAGTTACATCGCGACAAAGGTCGCGCGCGAGTTAAATCTGCAATACTTGGATCGTGAGATACTCTATCGCCTGGCCGAGATGGCAGGGTATCCCAATGATGAAGAGATGGTGCGCCGTCTGGAAAAACGGGAGCACATTGATGGGATTCTACGGCAGATGCTGGAGGCGTTGGCCGCCCTGCCGCCGGTCCCCACAGTTCCCAGTGCCAGCTTGCGCGAGATCTACACCTACGATAACGTCATCTCCGCGTTGATGCAGCGTGAAGACCTCAACTATCAAGAGGCGCTTCAGCGCGCCGAGCGAGAACGTCAGCAGGAGATGCTGGCGGCGAACTACGCCGAGCTTGTGGAGCAGGTGATTCTGGAGTTCGCCCAGGCCGACAATGCCGTCATTGTGGGGCGAGGTGGACAGGTAATCTTGAGTGATCTGCCGGATGTGCTGCACGTCCAGATCATCGCGCCAGAAGCCGTGCGGGTACAGCGGCTGATGGAGCGCATGGAGATCAGCAAGCGAGAGGCGCAGGAGCAGGTCTGGCGGGCAGATGGGGATCGCGCCCGCTACATGAAGCATTTCCACAACGTTGACTGGCGCGCGCCCGAGCTCTACGACCTGGTCATCAACACGCGCAAACTCTCCGTGGAGACGGCGAGCGCTTTCCTTAGCGAGGCGATGCGCCAATCGACCTGATCATAAAAAAGCAAAAAGCCCCCGCGCTGTGGCGAGGGCTATCTTGCTCTGTCGGCTGCGCCTACAGCAATCCCAGGTTGCTGTAATCGCCCAGCGTCAATTTGAGCGCTTTGGGCCGCATGGGGGATCGCTTCATCGTGACGTGGCGCCCGATGAGGCTGTCCTGAATGCGCGTATTCAGCGATTCCAGATGGCTGTTCTCCAGCACGATGGAACGCTCGATCTCGCTGTCTTGGATCACCACGTCGTGGTAGATCGACGTAAATGGCCCGATGTAAGAGTTGATGATCCGCGTGTTCTCGCCAACGATGGTAGGCCCTCGCACCACGCTGTTGATGATCTCCGCGCCCTTTTCGATGGTTACGCGGCTGTCGACCTCGGAATCCCGGTCCGCGTACCCATGTTGTTCAGGCGCTAGCTCCTCCAGCACCAGGCTGTTGGCCTCCAGCATATCGCCCGGACGTCCGGTGTCGATCCACCAGCCCCGGTGCACGTAGGGATAGACCATGTACTCCTGATCCACCAGCCACTGAATGGCGTCGGTGATCTCCAGTTCACCTCGCCAGGAGGGCTTGATGGCTTTGACCGCCTCGAAGACGTGGTGATCGAACATGTAGATGCCCACCAGCGCCAGGTTCGAGCGCGGGACCTTGGGCTTTTCGACCAGCTGGATGATCTCGCCTGACTCGCTGATTTCGGCCACACCGTAGGACTCAGGATGGCTGACTTCGGTCAACACGATCTGGCTGTTCCAATCGGCTTCTGAGAACTGCTTGATGAGCGGTGAGATGCCGCCCTGGATGACGTTGTCGCCCAGGAACATCACAAAGCGGTCGTCCCCCAGGAAGTCCTCGCTGATCTTGACGGCGTGCGCCAGCCCCAATGGTTCTTCCTGGTGAATGTACGTGATGTCCACACCCCACTTGTTGCCACGTCGCACGGCTGCCTTGATCTCGTCGGCCGTGTCTCCCACCACGATGCCGATCTCTTCGATGCCGGCGTCACGGATGGCCTCGATAACGCGGAACAAAATAGGCTTATTGGCGACGGGAATCAGCTGTTTGGCGCTGGTAAACGTCAACGGCCAGAGCCGCGTTCCCTTTCCGCCGCTGAGAATAAGACCTTTCATGCACCCTCCTTGGGTTGTGATTAAGACGTAGCGCTTAAGACGTAGCGCTCAACTTCTTGACCGAAACGTCATAAGTCAGGAGCCATAAGTCAAGGTTGCAGGATAAACAGGCTGCTGACTTGTGACTCCTGAGTTAGCGGTCACGTTTTACTTTTTGCATCACGATGCGCTTAAGAAGGTATCGGAAAACACAATGTTATGTCAAGCCTCCAGCTGAATATGCC
>CAYVKR010000016.1:0-24351 GCA_964452025.1 uncultured Anaerolineales bacterium | reverse complement strand
CACGGATTTTCACTGATTTTCATTTTCTGTGTGAATCTGTGAAATCTGTGGTTAACCTTTCAGTCTGATCATGCGAAGTCCAAAAGAGCCTCTCATTTGCACTGTTTCACGATTTGCTTACCTCAAGTATAATACTCGTGATTCTTCACAAAGATTGACTCCTTCGAAAATAGCGAATGATGAATGGCGAATGGCGAATGGCGAATACTCAAGCATACCTGGTTGCTGGAGTGCCGACAGCTTGTCGGCATGACGCTGCCAGCAGGATGCTGGCGCTCCAAAAACCGGCATTTTCGTACGAGGACGGTGTGCGCCAGCATCGGGGTCTCTACTGAAAAAAGGGTTTTCAGTAGAGAAAGGGATAGTATATGTTGTGGTTGGGCTGAGCCCAACCACAACATATACCCCATATTTTTCTTTGGCTGACCCTTTTTTCAGGACAACCAAGATTCTCTGCGTCGACGTATTGTTACAGGGATGGAGATAACGTGACCAAGAAAGCTCAAACAAAGCAGGTGTCGCCCCCTCAGCAAGGCCCACTGCCGTATCCTGTCCTGATGGCGCTCCTCTACCTCTTGGCCTATATCGGTCTTGACCGTATCCCGGCCCTGATCCTCGCTCAGCCACTTCTCTGGCATCTGCCCGCCGGCCTGACTCTGGCCCTGCTGATCGCGGGTGGACTTCGTTACCTGCCGGTCACCCTCGTCGCTGCAGTGATCACCGAGTTAGCTTGGCCTGAACCACAGATCCCCGCATGGATCTCTTTGCTTAGCGCAGTAACTCAGACGGTCGGGCTCGGATTGAGCGCAGCCTGGCTGTTGTACGGTGTTCACATTTCCCCAAGACTGCGAGCGGCGCGAGATGTGACGTGGTTCACCTTGAGCACGCTGACAATCTCTCTCTTTGTCACCATAGTGGTCATCGGTGGTCTGGTATTGATCGATACCTGGCTCTGGACTCCTGTCATTTCCACCCTCTTCAAAGAGTGGGGCCGTCAGCTCATCGGTGTTATGACGTTAGCTCCTTTTCTGCTTAGTTGCTTCCGCCCCTGGATCTCAAAAGCCGCGCAGTGCCTTTCTCCCTCCATGACACAACGGGAAATGCCCCTGGGACTACCTCTCATCCTTGGAGGGTTATTGGAGATCACAGCGGAAGTGATCAATATTGCCATAACGCTCTGGATCGTGTTCGGTTCCCGGCTCGCCAGTGAGTTGCACCTGGGCTATCTCTGTTTTGTTCCCTTGCTCTGGCTGGCCCTGCGATATGGGTTACCCAGAGTCACCGTCAGCCTCGTGCTTCTCAACGTGGGTGTGGCTATCGCGTCTCAATATACCGATGCTGTATTGTACAGCACCACCGAATTACAGATCCTCCTGTTGGCATTGGCCTGCACAGGCCTTTTCGTCGGCGCCGTCGTCAGAGCACGACGAGAGGGACAGGAGGAGATCAAGGCCCGTGAAGAACGCCTGCAACGTCAAGCGCGCGAACTGGCGATGTTGAATCATACGGCAAGGACCTTCAGCGCCAGCCTGAACCTGGATCAGGTGCTTGCCACGGTGCTGGAAGAGACGCGCCAGCAGATGGACGCGATGACGTGCTCGCTCTGGCTCCAGGATGAGACGACCGGCGAACTGGTCTGTCGCCAGGCGACAGGGCCCCAGTGCGACGTCGTGCGTGGATGGCGGCTCCCGCCCGGTGAGGGGCTGGTCGGCTGGGTCGTGCAGCACGGCGAGAGCCTGATCACCGGTGATGCCACCACCGACCCGCGCCATTACACCGGCGTCGACGCGAAGACCGGGCTGGCACTGCGGGCGATGCTCACCGTCCCCCTGGAGTTCAAGCAGAAGGTCATCGGCGCGCTGCAAATGGCGGCTAGCAAGGCGAATCGCTTCAGTGCTGGGGATCTTCGGCTCCTGGAGTCCTTCGCAGCTTCGGCCGCCATCGCTATCGAGAACGCGACGTTGTACGATAAAGCCCAGCAGGAGATCGCAGAGCGCAAACAGACGGAGCAGGCGCTCCGGGAAAGCGAAACCCGCTTCCGCCTGATGGCCAACACGGCGCCGGTGTTGATCTGGATGTCGAATGCGCAAGGCGAATGCACTTACTTCAACCAGCCATGGCTGGCGTTCCGTGGACGTCGTAGGGAGCAGGAACAGGGCGACGGCTGGGTGGAAGGTGTCCACCCAGAGGATCGCGAGCATTGTCTGAGCACGTATCGCGCAGCGCTAGCGTCCCAGACCCCCTTCAGCATGGAGTACCGACTGCAAAACGCCCAGGGTGAGTACCACTGGATCTTCGATAAGGGCGCACCGCGTTTTCAGGAGGATGGTCAGTTCGCAGGCTTTATCGGCGCCTGCACCGACGTGACCGCGCTGAAAGCCACCGAGCAGGCCCTGCGACAGACAGAGCGGGATATGTCCATCATCCTCAATGCCACCAGCGAGCTATTTGCTTACTACAACACCGAGTTAGAGCTCCAATGGGCCAATCGCGCCGCCGGCGCCTCGGTAGGAGAGCCGGCTGAGGCACTCGTCGGTCGCCACTGCTATGAAATCTGGCACCAGACTGACGTTCCCTGTGAGGGCTGTCCGCTGCTGCAGGCAAAGGAGACGGGCAAGCCACAAGAAGGCGAGATGACGACGCCCGACGGCAGGATCTGGCACGTGCGTGGCTATCCCGTCCTTGAAGGAGGGGAGTTTGTGGGATTGGTGGAATTTGGGCAGGATATCACCGAGCGTCAGCGTGCTGTCGCCCGGGTCGAGCACGAGGCGCAACGCGCGGGTGCGCTGTTGCGCATTGCAGCCCGCCTAAATCGCGTTCTGGCCCTGGACGATCTTCTAGAAACGCTGTGTGAGGAGAGCGTACGGGCATTAAATGTCCCAGCCGCCTCGGTCTTACTCTATGACGCTGAGCAACAACACTTTACACTTCAGACACATATCGGACTCCCTAAAGCGTACGAAAGAGAATTTAAGACACCCGGCCGCGCCACCTACCATCAATTCATAGGATCGAACAATCTGATTATGGTGCCGGACGCCGCTACGACCCCGGATCTGACCAACTACGACCTGCACCGCCAGCACCACGTCCGTACCATCGTGGGCGTACCTATTGCATACGAGGATGAGCTCTTGGGCATCCTAACTGTCAACACGTTTTATGAGATGCGGACGTTCACCGATGATGAACTTGCGCTTTTGCGCGGCGTCGCCGACCAGGCCGCGCAGGCTATCATCAACGCACAGCTCTTTGAGCAGGTGCAGGCCGGACAGCAACGGTTGGAGCAACTCTCCAAACGGCTGGTCAACGCACAGGAGACGGAGCGCCGACACCTGGCACGAGAGCTCCACGATGAGATCGGTCAGGCTCTCACTGTCCTGAAGATCAACATTCAGGCGATTCAAAGCGCACCGGACCCCACGACAGCCCATCAGCATCTCAACAGCAGCCTCGAGCTGGTAGAGCAGACGCTCCAGCAGGTGCGAGACCTATCCCTGGCGCTTCGGCCCTCCCTGCTCGATGACCTGGGCCTCGTGCCGGCGCTGCGCTGGTTCCTGGACCACCAGGCCCAGCAGGCGGGGGTCACCGCGCATTTCACCGCCAATGAGATCGGCCAAGAGCTACCGCCGGAGCTGGAGATCGCCTATTATCGCATCGCCCAAGAAGCGATGACCAACATCATGCGCCACGCGCAGGCGGAGAACGTGTACGTCACGCTCCAGAAACGCGATGGGCTACTGCAGATGACCATCTGGGACGACGGGATAGGCTTTGACGTCGCAGAGACGCTGCAGGCCGTCAGTCGCGGAACCACCAGTCTGGGGCTTCTGAACATGCAAGAACGCGCGCAGATCATCGACGGTCACCTTGAGATCACCTCGACACCGGGTGAAGGGACCGTTCTCTCTATCGTCGCGGATATCGACAGAGAGAACCAGGAGCCGGATGCCAGAGCGCATCTCCACCCGAAAGGAACGTGACGGATGACCTTGATTCGTCTGTTGCTGGCGGACGATCACACCCTGGTGCGCGCAGGTTTCCGCGCGCTGCTCCAGAGCCTTGATGGCGTCAGCATCGTGGCGGAGGCTGAAGATGGTCGAGAGGCTGTGGCCCTCACGCAGTCGGAACGTCCCGACGTCGTCTTGATGGACATCGCCATGCCACGCCTCAACGGCCTGGAAGCTACCGCCCAGATCCTGGAGAACACCCCAGAGGTGCGGGTCATCATCCTCTCCATGCATCCGAACGAGGAGTACGTTTTACGCGCGCTGCGGCTGGGCGCGGCGGGCTACCTCCTCAAGGACGCCGACATCTCGGAGCTGAAGCTGGCCATCCGGTCGGTGACCCGAGGCGAGACCTATCTCAGCCCGCCTATCTCCAAGCAGGTGGCTAACTACGTGCGCCGCGTTGACGAGAACGTGACCGCTCTCGACCGGCTGACGCCCCGCCAGCGCGAGGTGCTCCAGTTGATCGCCGAGGGGTTCACCAACCGCGAGATCGCCCAGCAGCTGGGAATCAGCGTCAAGACCGTCGAGTCTCACCGCGCCCATCTGATGGATCGCCTGGATATCCACGACATCGCCGGTCTGGTGCGGTATGCGATCCGCACTGGCCTGGTCCACCTGAAAAGATAGCAAACCGGCGCTGGGTAGCCGCGGAATCCATTTCGCGCTTCAGCGTGCGCGATTTAGAAATCGCGGCTACATTTCCCCAATCATTTGTCCTATACCCCAGGGATAGACATATCCCCCCATGCGCTTTTCAGGTCTATACTCCATAGACTCCGTAGTACTTTCCCCCTATACTGTAGTGGTGAAAATAGTGTCACCGTCCAACCCAATCCTGTCAGGAGTGTAGGCATGTCAAGCATTCAAGTTCTGCTCGTCGATGACAATGCTGGATTCTTGAAATCGATAGCGCTGATTCTATCCAACTACCCTCACGTCACCGTTGTCGGCGAGGCCCATTCTGGCACCGAGGCTCTGGAAAAAAACAGAGACCTGGCACCGAACCTGATCCTGATGGATCTTATGATGCCGGAGATGAACGGTCTGGACGCGACGCGCCACATCAAGGGCGGCAAAGCGCCTCCACGTGTGATCATGCTGACGTTTTATGATAACGCCGAATATCGCAAAGCCGCGCGCGCGGCTGGCGCCGATGGCTTTGTCGCCAAATCAGAGATCAGCACCCGGCTCTGCCCGCTGATCAACGAATTATTCCAGGATAAGCAGGATATTATCGAAGCCATGTGTAAGACAAATCGCAAGGCGATGCAATCCCACTCATCCAAAGGCTGATCCGTTTAGGAACGCATTGAGCCCTGGGAAATAGATCAACTTGAGCGAACAACATAGCACAAGGCAAACCAAATACCTATGAATCAACAAACACGAGAGTTCACCACATTGTACAAAACGTCAAGAGGAGAGGCGACTGCGCAGGACCACCGGTTCCAGAGGATCATTGAGCGAAACGCCGATGGTATTCTCATCGTCGACGAGGACACAACCATCCGCTTCGCCAATCCCGCAGCGGAAGGGCTTTTCGGGCGCACACGAGATAAACTGGTGGGCGCCTTCTTCGGCTTCCCCATCCTTGGAGAAGATGCGGCAGAGCTTGATCTGCGACGCCAGGATGGGCAAGCCGTGGTCGTTGAGATGCGAGTGGTCGATATCGTCTGGGAAGGCGCTGCCTGCTATCTGATCTCACTGCGAGACATCACCGAGCGTAAGCGGTCGGAAGCGCGCATCGCGCACCTCAATGCCGTGCTCCGGGCGATGCACAACGTCCAGCAGGCCATTGCGCGCGCCCATGACCGCGGCGCGCTGATTCAGACCGTCTGCGAGGAGATGGTCAGAACCCACGGCTACTTCCAGGCCTGGATCGCGCTCTTTGAAACACCACACTCCCGCCAGGCGATTCGCGCCGCGCTTGCGGCGCCTGTGCCGCAGATGCCGAAGATCGGCCAAACCGCCAGCGCCCAACAAGCAGAAGCCGGAACCCTACATAGCTCGGCGTTACCTCAAGAGCGGATCATGAACTGCTGCCGTAAGGCCCTGGGAGCGGAGGAGCTGATCGTCATCGAGGATCCACCGGCGACGTGCATAAACTGTCCGCTTTCCGAGCGCTATAGAGACCGAGGGGCCCTGGTCCAATGTCTGGAGCACAGTCAACAGGTCTTCGGCGTCTTGACCGTCTCCACGCCCAGGCACTTCGTCAACCAGGCGGAGGAGCGCGCGCTCTTGCAGGAGCTGGCTGGCGATATCGCGCTGGCCCTCTACAATCTGGCGCTGGAAGCGAAGCAGCGAGAGGTCGAGGAAGCGCTCCGGCTCAAGGACGCCGCCATCGCCACGTCCATCAACGCTATTGCTATCTTCGATCTTGACGGGCGCCTGAGTTACGTCAACGACGCCTTCCTGGATCTCTGGGGTTATGAAAAACTGGAGATGTTACGTGATCGTCCGATGGGAGGCTTCTGGGAAGATCCGCAAGCCATCAGAGAGATTCTCAACACGCTGCAGGAGACGGGGAACTGGCGCGGGGAGCTGGTGGCGCGCCGACGAGACGGCACGCCGTTTCACGTCCAGATGTCCGTCAGTCAGGTAACTCGGCCAGAGGATAGACAACCGACCGCCTTGATGGCTTCGCTCGTCGACATCACCCAGCGTAAGCGGGCCGAGGCAGAATTGCGCCGCAGCGCGCACCTCAACGAGATGCTGCTCGACAGTCTGCCCCATCCGGCCATGCTCATCCGCCGAGACCGCACCGTGCTGGCTGCCAATCGCGCCGCCAGGGAGGAAGGCGCGCGAGTCGATGATTATTGCTGGCGCAGCTTTGGCAGGAGCGCCTTTATCCCGGAGGAGGATCGACAATACATTGAGGCTCACAATGGACGCATCCCCCCAGGCGGCACGGCGTGCGCCTTCTGCCGTCTGGACAAGATGCTGGAGACCGGAGAAGCCCAGCGCATCCCCGAACTAGGTAGATTCGGCCGCACGTGGGACACTTGGTGGATTCCCATTGACGGCGAAACTTACCTGCACTACAGCATCGACATCACCGAGCAGCTGGAGATGGAGCGTTCGCTGCGCGAGTCGGAGCAGAAACTGGAGCAGATACTGCAGACCATGGCGGATGGCATGGTCGTGGTTGACACAGAGGGCGCCATCACCTACGCTAATCCCGCCGCCGAGCAGATCCTCGAAGTGACCCGTGACCACATCCTGCACCGTTATTATCACGAGCGCGCATGGCGGCAGATCGACGACGAAGGCCAGCCGTATCCGCCAGAGGAACTCCCGCTGGCCCTCGCCATGCGAGAACGGCGCACGGTGCGAGAGATCGAGCACGGCATCATCGCGTCCAACAGTGAAGTGAAGTGGCTCTCCGTCAGCGCAGCGCCCTTGCTCGACGAGGCGGGCGAGGTCTACGGCGCCATCGCCAACTTCCGCGACGTGACCGAGCGTCGAGCCATTGAAGCGGCGCTGCACAACTCCGAGCAACGATACCGCACCCTCTTCGACCACGCCGGGGACGCCATCTTCGTGCACGACCTGGAAGGTTACTTCCTGGACGTCAACGCTGTGGCCTGTGAGACGCTGGGGTATAGCCGCGAGGCGCTGCTGGAGATGACGCCCAGGGAGATCTCCGAGGCGGAGGATGCCGCACGCTACGAGGAATACGTTCAGCAACTCGAAGTTGAGGGACACATCGTCTTTGAAGCGCGACATCAGCGCCGCGACGGTACGACCTTCCCCGTCGAGATCAACAGCCGCTACATCGAATACGATGGTCAGCCCGCTATCCTGAGCACGGCGCGCGACATCACCGAGCGCAAGGAGGCCGCCCGGCGGATCAAACAGTACGCCGCCGATCTGGCCCGCAGCAACGAGGAGCTGGAACAGTTCGCCTACGTCGTCTCCCACGATCTACAGGAACCGGCGCGCATGGTCCGGGGGTATATGCAGCTGCTGGAACGACATTACCAGGGCGCGCTCGACGAAAAAGCCACGACGTACCTCAACTACGCCGTCGACGGCGCCGAACGGATGCAGGAGATGATCCAGGCGTTGTTGAATCTCTCGCGTGTCGAGACGCGGGGCCACACGTTTGTCCCTGTCGATGTTGAGGCGCTGGTGGAACGGACGTTGACTCTCCTCCACCGCACCATCGAAGAGACCGGCGCCAACGTCACCTACGACGCGCTGCCGACGGTGCCGGCCGATGCTGCCCAATTGGCCCAGGTCTTCCAGAATCTCATCGCCAACGCCCTCAAATTCCATCGCGACGGGGTCGCGCCCTGCGTGCACATCGACGCCCAACGTGCGGATGGCGCCTGGCGCTTCTCCGTGACCGACAACGGCATCGGCCTCGACCCGGATCAAGCCGACCGTATCTTCCAGATCTTCCAGCGTCTGCACACGCGGGAGGAGTATCCCGGCACCGGCATTGGGCTGGCACTCTGCCAGAAAATCGTCGAGCGTCACGGCGGACGCCTCTGGGTCGAATCGGAGCCGGACGAGGGGGCGACGTTCCACTTCACCTTGCCCGATCCCGGCACCGTTATGAAGTGAACGTGACAGATGATGAGAACAGAACGATTGGCTCTACTGAAAAAAGGTCAATCTAACCACAGAGCACGCGGAGGGCACAGAGATTTTAAGTTCTATTATGATTTTCTTCCACGATGTCCGGAGAAATACGAAAATAATTAAACACCGTACTAAATTTTTCTCTATGCTCTCTGTGATCTCTGCGGTAAACAGGCTTTTTTCACCAGAGTCAACGATTTAATGAAAAAAACCTATGAGACCTCAGTCTGGCGTCACTACAAGCTGAGTGGTTGGAGCAACGTTGTCTCTACTGAAAAAGGTCCTAAAACTCGGCGTTTTTTTGAAACTTGATCCTATATGTAGACTTTTTGCAACCAAAATCACTAGAAGTAGGGGCTGACCGCCGAAAACTCCGAGTTTTAACCAGTTGTCTCAGCACAATCGGGAGCACGTTATGAACCAGCAACCCAATACCATTCACGTCCTCTCCATTGAGGACAGTCCTGCCGATGCAGCACTGATCCAAGAGCTGCTGGCAGAGGCAACCCAACTGGGTTGGAACATGCCCTGTTTTGACGTCACCCACGTCAACCGCCTGGACGCTGCCCTGGCCTGGCTGAAAAGTGACAGCCCCATCGACGTCGTGCTCACGGATCTGGACCTGCCGGACTCCTGCTCCGACGCGACGTTTGCCACGCTGCGGGAGGCGACCTCGACGCTGCCCATCGTCGTGCTGACCAGCCGCGATGACGTGGCGTTGGCCCGAAAGACGGTACGCGCGGGCGCCGAAGATTACCTCTTCAAGCGCGAGATGAGCGGCTCGCTCTTGGCCCACACCCTGATCTACGCCATTGAGCGACGCAAGGACAAGCAAGCGCTGCAAGAGGCCAACGAAACCCTGGAGGCGCGGGTGAAAACGCGCACCCAAGAGCTGCGGCGCGCCAACGCCGCTTTGCGGGAGAGCGAGGCACGATTCCGCACGTTGACAGAAGCTGCGCCGGTCGGCGTCAACCGGACCGCCCTCGATGGACGGTGGCTCTACGCCAACGAGCGGTTATGCGAGATCACCGGCTATACCCGAGATGAGTTGCTCCAACTGCACTGGCAGGATCTGACCCATCCCGGCGACCTAGATCAAGGACATCAAAAGACCCAACGTCTGTTGAAAGGGGAAATCTCCAGTTTCTACCTGGAGAAGCGGTATCTTCGCAAGGATGAAACCGTTATCTGGATCGGGCTCACCGTTTCGCTGGTGCGCAAGCCCACCGGGGAGCCGGACTACTTTATCTCCATCGTACAGGACATCACCGCGCGTAAGGAAGCCGAGCAGGCGCTACAGGAGAGTGAGGCGCGAGAACGTGCGCGCGCCTCAGAGCTGGAGGCCATCATGGATGCCGTGCCGGCGGTCATCTGGATCGCGCAAGACCCAGCGTGCCATGAGGTTACCGGCAATGCGGCGGCCCAACGCCTGCTAAAAATGGGACAAGATGCCAACACGTCCATGACCCCGGGCGACGGTCAGCCTGCCCCAGCGCACTTCAAACTCCTCCACAACGGTCAGGAGATCCCACCCGAGGAATTGCCCATGCAACAAGCCTGCTACCAGGGGACGATAACGAGGAACTACGAGATGAAGGTGGTCCTTGCGGATGGCACGGAGCGTATCCTCTTCGGCAACACCGTCCCGCTGAAAGACGACGGGGGACAGATCCGCGGCGCCGTTGCCGCCCACGTGGACATCACCGCGCGCAAACAGATGGAGAAGGCGCTGCAGAGAAACAAAGCGCGCTACCAGACCCTCTTTGACGAATCGCCCCTCCCCTACCTTATCGAAGACGCTTCGGCCCTCAAAGCGCATCTGGAGACGCTGCGCCGCTCCGGGATCACCGACTTCGATAGCTATCTCACCCAACATCCCGAAGAGGTACAACGCTGTGCCAGCCTGACAAAGATTCTGGACGCCAACCAGGCCGCCATCGCCTTCTACGGCGCGAATGAGAAGGAAGCGTTGTTAGGAACGCTGGATAAGCTCTTCTCTCCCGCTGCCGTTCGCTCCTCGGTAAAGAATCTCTTCGCCATCGCCGAAGGCCGCCAACGGCGGCGGTTCGAAACCGTCAACCAGACACTGGACGGGGAGGAAAAGCACATCGTGCTGGAGTGGGCCGTCGCGCCAGGACACGAGCAAGACTACTCGCGAGTTCTGGTCTTCGTCGTGGACATCACGGCGCGCAAGGAGATGGAGACCATCCTGCTGCGGGAGCGCAACCGGCTCCAGGTGCTGATGGAGAACTTCCCAGACACCATCTATTTCAAGGACCGTGAATCGCGCTTCACGCGGGTCAACAGCGCGCAAGCGGAGATATTGGGCGTTGATGATCCAGGTGAGGTGCTGGGCAAAACGGACTTCGACTTCTTTCCCCCGGCGTTCGCGCAGCAAGCCTATGCCGATGAGCAGAGAATTCTGGGGACGGGCGACCCCCTCATCAATAAGGTCGAAGAGATCGTCCTGCCCAACGGTTCCACGCGCTGGGTCTTGGCGACAAAAGTGCCTTTTTACGACGAGAGCGGCGACGTCGCAGGGATAGCCGGCGTCTCACGAGACATCACCGAGCGGAAGCGCGCGGAGGAACAGCTGGCGTTTCACTCGATGCTGCTGGACCAGATCCAGGATCTGGTCACGGCGACGGATTTAGACGGTCGCATCACCTACGTCAACCAGGCGGAATGCCAGGCGTTCGGGAAGACGGCGGACGAGATGATCGGGCAACATATTCGACACTACGGAGAAAACCCCGAACGCGGTGCGACGCAGCAGGAGATCATCGAAACCACCCTGGCTGAAGGCGAATGGCGCGGCGAGGTGGTCAACGTCACCGATGACGGTCAAGAGATCCTTCTTGATTGCCGCACCCAGTTGTTTCACGACAGACAGGGCCGGCCCGTGGGGATGATCGGCATCAGCACAGATATCACTGCATACAAGCGGATAGAGGAGAACATTCGGGAGAGCGAGATGCGCTATCGAGACCTTTTCGAGAACGCGCCCATCTCCCTCTGGGAAGAGGATTTCTCCGCCGTAAAAGCCCACCTCGATACGTTGCGCGAGCGAGGCGTCGAAGATTTCTCCGCATACTTCGCGGAGCATCCCCGCGCTGTGGAGACGTGCCTCGCCCTCATTCGCTTCGTGGGTTTCAACGAGGCAACGCTCGACCTCTACCACGCCGAGAGCAGGACCGCCCTTCAGCAGAAGCTAGACGCCGTGCTCGGCGCCAAGACCCGTCCGGCCCTACGCCAGATCCTGCTGGCGATTGCCCGAGGCGAGACCCAGGCGCAGGCCGAAACTATCAACTACACCGTCAATGGGCAGCCCATCAACGTTCACATCGATTGGCGCGTGGCGCCCGGCTACGAGGAGACGCTGGAAAAGTGCTATATCTCCGTGAAAGATATCACGGCCCTCAAAAAGACTCAGGCGACGCTCAGCCGGATCAACGAACAACTGGAACGAAGCAATCGCGAGTTGGATCACTTCGCTTACGTCGCCTCTCACGATCTACGCGAGCCGCTGCGGACCGTGACCGGTTTCCTGAATCTGCTCACCCAACGATATGGAGCGCAGTTGGATGAGAAGGCCGGCGAGTACGTCGCACACGCGCTCTCGGGCGCCCAACGGATGCGGGCGATGATCAATGCGCTGCTGGACCTCTCCCGTGTAGAGACTCGAGGGCGCCCCCTCAGCCCCACCGACAGTGAGCACGTGCTCAACCGAACGGTGGATGCGCTCAGCACCCGCGTCGAGGAGCTCGACGCCGAGATCAGTTACGAGCCGTTGCCCTGCGTCATGGCGGACGCCGCGCAGCTAGGCGCACTCTTCCAGAATCTGATCGTCAACGCGCTCAAGTTCCGGCGCGAGGGAACGCCTCCGAAGGTTCACGTCTCGGCAGCGCACGTGGGGCAACGCTGGCAATTCTCTGTCCGGGATAACGGCATCGGCATCCCCTCGAACCAGCGCGAGCGCATCTTCCAGCTCTTTCAACGGCTGCACACCGAGGAGGAATACCCCGGCCTTGGCATTGGATTGCCGCTGTGCAAGCGCATTGTCGAGCGCCATGGCGGGCGGATCTGGGTGACCTCGGAGGAGGGCCAGGGCGCCACCTTCCACTTCACCATGACAACCGCAGAGGCAGGATGCAGTGGCGAAAAGCACGCTCCAGAGAGCCGCGAGCGATCTAATCATAGTTCTGAAAGTGAGGCGGACCATGCCCTTCCACGTCTTATTGATTGAGGATAATAAAAGCGACGCACTCTTGATCGAAGAGTTGCTGGCACAGACTGCCAGCACCAACTTTCGCCTGCATCGCGTTGCCCGGCTGGCGGCAGGCCTGGAAGCGCTGCAGCACAAAACCTATGATCTTATCCTGCTTGATCTCTCGCTGCCTGATAGCCACGGGTTCGCCACTTTCGAAACCGTCCACGCGGAGGCCCCGGAGATTGCCACTGTTGTTCTGACAGGTCTCGACGATCGGCACGTGGCGTTGAACGCCGTCTATCACGGCGCCCAGGACTATCTGGTCAAAGACAATATTCAAGAAGGGGATCGGCTGAAGCGCTCCATGCGCTATGCTATCGAACGCAAACGGATCGAGGAGGCGCTACGCCGACGCCAGGCGCAGTTGGAGGCGCTTCACGAGGTCACCCTGGAGATTACCAGCCAGCTGAAGCTGGAAGACCTCCTGCACTCTATCACCTCGCGCGCTGTGGAACTGATTGACGCGCAGACCGGGATCCTGGGGCTGTACCGCCCTGAGCGGGACGAGATCGAACTGGTCGAACACGTGGGCCTCGGAGATATGTTGCCGAAAACGAGTTTTCAGCGCGGCGAAGGTCTGACCGGGCGCATTCTGGCCCAAAACGCAGCGATGATCATCGAGGATTACGCCGCCTGGGACGATGCGGTGCCAGAAATGAAAGAGTACATCGGGCACGCTGCTCTTATGGGCATCCCCATCTGTTGGAGCGACGACTTCCTGGGCGTCCTGGAGATCATCGCTCCCCAGCTACGCACCTTCGACCGGGCCGCCACCGACCTGCTCAAATCCTTCGCGGCTCAAGCCGCCATCGCCCTGCGGAACGCCCGACTCCAGCATGATCTGCGCGAGCATGCGACCCACCTTGAGCACCGTGTCGCCGCTCGCACCGAGGAGCTACAGGATGAGCGTGCCCAGCTCTCGGCTATCTTGCAGAGCATCACCGACGGCATCATCGTCCTGGACGCCGAGGGGGAGATCATCCACATAAACGCGATCGCCAGCAGCTGGCTCAATCAGACGCTGACGCCCAAGGACGCTCGCCAACTGCGATCCACGGTGCAAGATCTGGCGAAGCAGGCTGCCGACCAACCCAAGGCGATGCTCCAACTGAAGGGTATCGATCTGGAGTTGCAAGCAGCTGCCATCATCAGCGCGCAACCCGATGCTGGCACCGTCGTGGTCGTCATCCATGACGTCAGCCATCTCCGCACGGTCGGACGCATGAAATCCCGCTTCGTTGCCAACGTCTCGCACGAGATGCGTACACCGCTCACCACCATCAAAATCTATACGCAGATGATGAAAGAGCAGCCCGAAAAGCGGATGAGATATGTAGGCCTCATCGAAGAAGAAGTCAATCATCAGATCAAACTGGTTGAACAAATCCTGACCCTCTCCCAACTGGACGCGGGGCGGTTGGAACTCTCTCCAGAGCCAACGTCTATCAATCAACTGGCGCAGATCGCCATCGGCAATCACGCGGTCCTGGCCAAAACAAAACAGATCCACCTGGACTACCAGCCCTCTGCACAAGACCCGTTAGCGTGGATAGACCCCCGGCACACCATGCTGGTGCTGAACAATCTGCTGCGGAATGCGCTCCAGTACACGGATACCGGCGGAAATATCCGGGTTTCGACGGCACAATCCCAGACCAATGGGCGGCAGTGGGCCACGGTCACCGTCAAGGATTCGGGGATTGGCATCCCAGAAGAAGAACTTCCTCACATCTTCGAGCGCTTCTACCGGGGTGAGACGCCTCGCACGCTGCAGATCTCCGGGAATGGTCTGGGATTGGCAATTGTCAAAGAGATTGTAGAACTGCACGGCGGGCAGATCACCGTCGAGAGTCAAGTCAATCAAGGCAGCACCTTCACCGCCTGGTTTCCCAAGGCTGCATCTGAACATCAGAAGTCAAGGTTAACGTCCGTATGATAGAGAAGGTACTTAACGTTTTACTGATTGAGGATCACCAAGCCGAAGCCGACCTCATGCAGGCCATGTTAATTGCAGAGGCCCATGAGCGGTATACATTCACGCACGCGGCCCGGCTTTCTGTGGCCCTTTCTCTGTTGGAACGAGAGCGGTTTGACGTGATCCTGTTGGATCTACTGCTCCCCGACAGCAAGGGCCTGCCGACCTTTGAGCGCATCCACCAGGACGCACCCGAGGAGATCCCTATCATCGTACTCAGCGGGATAGCAGACGAGGCATTAGCCGTCGAAGCGGTGCGGCAAGGCGCGCAAGACTACCTGGTCAAAGACCAGGTCAGCGGTGATGCGCTGGCGCGCGCCATCCGCTATGCCAGGGAGAGAAAGCAGATCGAAGAAGCCCTGCGCCAGCGGACAGCAGAGCTCAAAGCCCGCAACGAGGAGTTGGACGCCTTCGCCCACACGGTGGCGCACGATCTGCGGTCACCTTTGAGCATCATGTTGGGGTTCGCCGAGCTTATCAAAGAGGATTACACGGTCCTCTCGCCGCCAGACCTGCTGAACCACGTCCAACCTATCGTGGATTACGGGCGAAAGATGAGCACCATCATTGACGAGTTGCTGCTGTTGAGCAACGTTCGGCACGCTGACATGACCCTTTCCGAGGTGCCGATGGCAGAGGTCGTGGAGAGCGTGCTCAAGCGCCTGGCGCCGTTGATGGAGGAGCAGGACGCGCAGATCAGCACGCCGCGCATGTGGCCGACGGCTATCGGGCACCCGCCTTGGATTGAAGAAGTCTGGTTCAATTACATCCACAACGCGCTGCAGTACGGCGGACCGGCGCCGCAGATTGAGATCGGTGGCGCGATGACGGACAACGGTCGCGCGCACTTCTGGGTCCGAGACGACGGGCCGGGCATTCCGCCAGAGAAACAGTCTGAGCTCTTCACCCCGTTTACGCAGCTCAGTCAGGTGAAAACCGAAGGGCACGGCCTGGGCCTCTCCGTCGTCAGACGGATCATCGAGAAGCTGGGCGGCGAGGTGGAGATGGAAAGTGAGATCGGTGAAGGCAGCACCTTCTACTTCACGCTGCCCACTCGCTGAACACGCAGGATCTCCTGACGTTATGAAAGCACGTAGGAGCAAGGAAACATCGAGGCTGAAAAAGGCACCTTTCAGCAGCCACCCTGGAGACGCTTACATGCACTCTAAAACAGAAACCCGCATCTTGATCATTGAGGACAACGTCCAAGCGGTCAAGCTGGTCGAAGCGTACCTGGACGCAGCACGGGAGATGTCTTTCTCGCTTGTTTCCGCACGGCGGTTAAGCGCCGGACTGGATCTGCTATCAGAAACCGAGGTGGATCTGATTTTGCTCGATCTCTCCCTGCCGGACAGCTACGGCTTTGAGACCTTTGCGAACCTATACGCGGAAGCAGATCAGATTCCCATCATCATCCTCACCGGCACTGACGATCACGAAATGGCCAGAAAGGCCGTCAAGGCGGGCGCTCAGGACTATCTGCTTAAAGACGAGGTGAGCGGGAATCTGCTGGTCTATGCCATTCGCCACGCCATCGAACGCAAACAGGCCCAAGAAGCACTTAAAAAGCATAACCGCGAGCTCGCCGTTCTCAATACCATCGCCAACGATGTCAATCAACTACTCAAGACGGAGGACTTGTTGTCCAGAGCGTTGGATAACATTCTGACGCTGGATCTTTTCGATCCAGCAGAGAGAAAAGGACGGATTCTTCTCAAGAACGAGCAGACGGACACCCTCCAGGTGGCAGCATCCGCCGGATTCTCCGACGATCTCCCCTGTACCCACCGTGCCATCCACGTGGGCGAATGCTTTTGCGGAGAAGCAGCACTCCAAGGCCAAGTTATCATCTCGGACCAGAACGTTGACGCTGAAAAGCTGATGATGCCCACCCACCGTGATGACAGGATTCTCTGCATTCCACTGAAGGTCTCCCAGGAGGTCATCGGCGTGATGAGCCTCTGGCTGCCCATGCAGCGCCGGGTGACCAAAGAAGAGGTGGATCTATTGCGGGCGATCAGTGAACAGGTCACCACCGCCGTCAAGCACGCGCGGCTCTACGAGATGACCCAACAGCGGATGGTGGAACTGGATACGTTAAACCGCACGTCTCAGGCCATCAGCGCCGTCCTCGACGTGGATGAGGTGTTGGAAACCATCAAGAACGAAACCAAGGCCATGCTCCAGGCAGAAGCGGTATCTGTTCTGCTCTACCATCCGGGGAGCGAGGAACTGGTCTTCGCCGCCACCTCTGGCCCCGGCGCCGAAGAGCTGCGAGGGACGCGCATGCCCGCCGATCAAGGCATCGCCGGCTGGGTATTGAGGGAGTGGCAGAGCATCCGGCTGGATGACGCACAGATTGATCCACGCCACTACAAATCGATAGATGAGAAGCTCGACCTGAGCACTCATGCCATCATCGCCGTCCCCATGAAGACCCGAGGGAAAATCGTAGGCATTCTTGAAGCCATCAACCGCGAACGTCCTTTCACCGACCACGAGCTGGAACTGGTGAGGACCCTGGCCGGCTCAGCCGCCATCGCCATTGAGAACGCACGTTTGTACGAAGCGGAACGTGAGCATCGCCAGATTGCTGAGCAGACACGTGACCAGCTGATGCATAATCAACGGCTGGCTGCAACGGGTGAGCTTACCGCCTCACTGGCGCACGAGATCAATAACCCGCTCCAAGCCATCCACAACAGCCTCCAGCTCTTGCTCTCGTTTTCATTGAGCCCAGAGGAGCAGGAATCCTACATTCAAATGGCTGATGAAGAGATCGAACGACTGATCACCATGGTCAAACGCATCCTGGATTTCTCACGACGTCCGCAGGAAGCGATGCAGCCTCTGCAGGTCAACCGTGTGGTCAAAAAAGTGCTTGATCTCGCCAGCAAATACCTTCAGCACCGAAATATCTCCCTGGCATCGTCCTTCGCTCCCGACCTCTCGCTCGTTCAAGGAAATGCAACCACGTTGGGGCAGGTCTTTCTAAACTTGATCATCAATGCCGTGGAAGCGATGCCGGATGGCGGGACGCTGACGGTCACCACTCACGCCACGCCCAATAAGCACATCGCCATCCAGATAGCCGACACCGGCACCGGAATCCCAAACGAGGTGCAAGAGCACATCTTCGAGCCCTTTTTTTCCACCAAAGCCGAGGGAAGCGGCCTGGGCTTGAGCATAAGCCAAGGCATCGTCCAACGACACGGCGGTGAGATCGACGTGGAAAGCCGGCCAAAGGCTGGCACCACATTCACCGTCAACTTACCCACTACAACCCCATCATGAAAACGTCGCCAACTCCGCCCCATGACAGCAATACATATCTGCATCACATACACAGGAGAACAACTGCCCGATGATTGCCCAACCAAGACCGCAGACAGCGTTTCCAGGCGCGCGCGTCCTGGTCGTCGACGATGAGAAAACCCTCCGACATACGCTCAGAGATTTGCTCCAACGTGTTGGATACGAGGCAACCAGCGCGGCATCTGGACAGGAGGCGCTGCACCACCTGGCAGCGCAGCCTTACGACGTGGTGCTCCTGGATCTGAAAATGCCTGGCATGGACGGCACCGAGGTTTTGAAATACGCCCGTCCTCGAGCGAAAGAAACGATCTTTATCATTATGACAGCGTATGGCACCCTAGAATCGGCGATTCTGGGCATCCGACAAGGCGCGCACGACTATCTGCTCAAACCCAGCTCGGTAGATGCCGTGTTAAACGCCATAGAAACCGGGCTTGCCGAACGTCAGGAACAACAACGTTATCCAAGCGAAGATCCCATCGACCTATTGGAACGCGCCCTCGCCAATCTTAAAGAGCAACCAGAGCCGACGGAAGCACCGCAGGAGAAGAAGCGATTCTTGACGGCGCCAGGCATCCTGATTGATTTGCACAAGCATCTGGTTCTGGTGGAGAACAAGCCGGTAAACCTGACCAAAACGGAGTACAACCTGCTGACGTATCTGATGCAGCATCCGAACGAAGTGCTCTCGCCTGGCGAGATTGTGGAACACCTGCGGGGGTATGAGCTGAGCGATGAAGAGGCCAGCACCTTCCTGCGCTCCCACATTCACCGGCTACGCCAGAAGATCGAGCCAGAATCTGAACAACCTCACTTCATTCAGACGATGCGAGGGCGCGGATACCAGTTTAACACCCCCTAGCAGCCTTGTCTGGCGGTGAACCACCAAGCTACGAGGCGACGCCCCGTAATCGTTTTTGACTATCAACCTCGGCTACTTTTATTTTCGGCCCTGGCTACCTATCACTTTGATGGCTAAGACCGTCCTCTTCTCCGTCATTCCGAGTTCCTCCATGGTGCTGTGCACCACTCAAGAGGTAAGAAACTGGAATATGCGCGCATCGCACGCACATCTTACTTCCTCGTCATACCGAGCGTAACGGAGCGCAGCGCAGTGAAGTCGAGGTATCTCCCCGGCTCGACTTGAAAACTAGGGGGCCTGTTATGTTCATGGCGGAGAGATTTCCCGGTCACTGGGCCTCTGGGCCAGGGTCTCCATCCCTCGACTACGCTCGGGACAGGTTCGCTTCGGTCACTACGTTCCCTGCGCCCTTCGACTGCGCTCGGGCCATGCGCAAGATAAACTCAGTCGAAATGACGGTACAGTTTAGTAGCAGAGTGCCGATTTTTGGACGAGGAATCTTCCCCGCTCGCTGACAACCCTACGTCGCAGAGGGGGGATTCCTCGATTCGCTCCCGGCAAACGACGCCGTTCGCTCACTCGGAATGACGTGAACAGGGAGTTGAGTTGGTTTCCTCAACCGTCCTCAGGAAAGGGATAAGTAACCGGTTTTCGGCCTTTAGACGGAGTGGCGTCGGCCAGCACAGAACGGCACTCCACTGCGTTCCGTGCCTGACTACGAACCAGTATACCTGAACTTGATGCTCAAAAACGATAACGGAGCTTTTCTCAAAACAGCGACGACGTGTGTATCCATCTCTCGTGACCAGAGCCCCAACGTCCCATAAGCAGATCCTCGCACCTGGAACAGAGTTGGAACAGAATCGGAACTCCGTATCCCCAGATTTTGGGTTAGAATAAGGTTGGTTGACATCCGAGAGCAGAGCCATCCACTCTCATGTGCACCCACCAAACAGGCCCGTGATCAGAGGTATTTTCATGAAATCGAGACACATTCTCATCGCAGATGACGAACCAAAAGTCGGTTACTTCCTGGGCCGATCGCTGGAACTGACCGACAGAAACTGTGAGGTCAGCACCGCACGTTCTGGCGAGGAAGCGCTAGAGATTCTTGAAAAGACGCATGTCGACCTCCTAATCACCGATTTGCGCATGCCGGGCATCAGCGGCCTGGAATTGATCCGTTGGGTGAAGACAACCAGCCCGGAGACACAGACTATCCTGATCACGGCGTATGGCAACGAAAAAGTGGAAGCAGAAGCCCAACGACTTAAAGTCTACCATTACATCACCAAACCCTTCAACGTTCGGGACTTCACCGTCGTCGTCAAGCACGCGCTGGAGAAGATGGCTGTAACCAAGCCGGGATTCGCCATCTTCTCCGGCCAGGCTTTTGAACGTCTCACCGAGCGACTTGAGGAGTTACGCCAGGATATTGGAGCACGCTGCATCTTCTTGGCTGACGCTCAAGGCCAGCGCCTTGTGGAGACCGGCGAGGTGGACGATCTGGACAGTACCACGTTACTCACCCTGTTGGCCGGCGGTCTGGTCACCAGCGCCGAGCTGGCCCGGCAGTTCAACGTCGGACAGTCAACCAACTTCAACTTTCAGAAAGGAGAACGATACGACATCTATTCAGCCAACGTGGGCGACAACCTCATCATCGCCCTCATCTTCGACAGCCGAACGCAGAAAAGTCGCGTGGGCATGGTCTGGCTATACACCCGGCGCGCGATCCAGCAGATACTGGAGATTGTCACCGCAACGGCTAACGATACGGCCGATGACGAAGTGTTGGAAGATGATTTCGGCACAAGCTTGATGGCAGAGCTGGACACGGCCTTCGACGAGGGACCCAGGGAAACCGTGGGGCGCTCCACGCCTAAAGCGCGGGATGTGGCCGCGACCGTCAGCTCCACCTCATCCGCGACCCAATCGTCCCCCCCCGCTTCTCAGCGAGAGCCGATGTCCAATAGAGAGACAGCGTCCCAGGATACCAGCCTCCTCTCCATGGAAGAGGCCATTAAAGACGGTGTGCTACCCCCGGACTTCTTCTCCGAGGGACAAGAGTAGAGTGATACCAGGATAGAATCTATGTTCATCAACTGGAAAATGCGTGAGATCAATCTTAAGATCGTCTACTACGGGCCGGCGTTGAGCGGCAAGACGACGACGTTGGAGTATATCTACCGCAAGACCAATCCCAAGGTACGCGGCGAACTAGTCACCCTCAAGACCCGTGAAGACCGCACCATCTTCTTCGATTTCCTTCAACTGAAACTGGGCAAGATCAAAGGTCTGACGCCCAAGTTCAACCTCTACACCGTCCCTGGTCAGGTCTGCTACGCCGCCACCCGCAAACTCACGCTCCAGGGCGCCGATGGCGTCGTCTTTGTCGCCGATTCCCAGATGAAACGCTTAGCTGATAACATTCAATCTTATCGTATGCTGCACCAGCAGCTACGAGAGTTGGGCATGGACCCACATCACGTTCCCTGCGTCAGCCAATACAACAAACGCGACCTGACCAAAATCGCTCCCACCTCGCTGCTGGACCGCTATTTTTCCACTAACGGCACCCCTGCCTTCAAGACCGTAGCGATCGAGGGCACTGGCGTGCTGCAAAGTCTTAAAGCTGCCATTGGGTTGGTCGTCGCTAGAGCGCAGAAGAATCTCTGAAGAGGATGCCTGAAGAGGATGGAGGAAAATGAATAGACAAAATAGAAACAAAGCCCAGCATATCCAGACGATACTCAACACGGCCATCCAACACGCCCGCAACGGTGAAAAGGAAGAAGCTCGGCAGATGCTTCTAGAGATTGTGGAAACTGACCCATCCCAAGAAGAGGTCTGGCTCTGGCTGGCCGGCCTGGCAGAGGATTTAGAAGATGCCGAGGTCTACCTGGAAACCGTCCTGGCCCTCAACCCTAATCATCAGCAGGCCCAAAAGGGGTTAGCCATGGTCAAGCAACAACGCAGCCAGCAGGAAGCGCAACCGCAGACAGAACCGGTTCCGGCCGAGCCGCCGTCCTCTGCCCCACGCGCCACCTGTCCCAACTGCGGACATCTCAAGCCCGAAGACGACCCCTTCTGCAAGAACTGCGGACACCTGGAGGGCAAGCCCGCCGTCGACGAGGTCTCCGACCTCCAGCCCATTCCTGCTGCCGAGCCACCGGTCGAGGTCAACGCCGAGGTTTCGCCCAGCTTCACCCTATCCATCGAACAAGCCGAGGCTATCGACACCTGTCTCGAACGCATGGCCTACGAGAGCGAGGCCAGCTCCATCATCCTGGCCGACGTCACCGGGCAGCTGATTAGTGAGCGCGGCAAGACCATGGGGATCAACACGCAGGTGCTCTCAGCGCTGGCTGCCGGCGAGCTCTCCGCCACGCAAGAGATGGCGCGCCTGGTAGGGGAGCGAGCGCGATTCAATCTCCTGCTTCACGAAGGGGATGAGCGCAGCGTCTACCTATCACCCGTTGGTAACAAGATGCTCCTGATCATCGTCTTTGACGGTCGCACCCCCATCGGTCTGGTACGCATCATTCTCAAAAACGCCGTGGAAGAATTGGGGCCGATCCTGGAACGACCTGCTCAGCGATCGGAGGAGGATTTTGGTAACACATTCAACGATGAGTTCGCCCAGCAGTTAGAAGATGAGTTTGATGCGTCGATGGACTTTATCATCGAGTAAACGGACCCTACGGCAAACTAATGGAGGACAAGTATGGCAATTGAAGGTCGCTTGAGCGAGATGGATTTGTCCACCCTGGTGCAATATGCCTGTAATGAAGGGCAGCAGGCCTGTTTGCGCATTAAGCACAACGGAGAGGAAGCCCGCTTATACTTCGAAGCCGGTAATGTTGCCCATGCAGAACTAAACGACCATACAGGAGAGGAGGTGTTCTATCACGTTCTGAAATGGAAAGAAGGATCGTTCACCCTGGAGCCATCTGTTACGCCCCCTGCTCATACCATCACCACCCCTTGGTCGGCTTTACTGATGAACGGTCTTCAACAAATGGATGAGGAAACCTGGGATCATAGTACAAACGAGGAGGATTACGAAATGCCAGAAAACATCCAAGATATTCTAGAGGAGCTCGGCGGACAGTTGCCCGGCTTTGTGGCCGCTTCCGTGGTGGGCATGGACGGGCTGGGCATCGCAGATTTTTCGACCACCGGCGTCAACGTCGAGGCCATCAACGCCCAGATGACGCTGCTTGTGAAGCTGGTCGAGACCACCATCAGCAAACTCAACCCCAACGACGAGGTCGACGACTATCTACTGACCACAGAGGACGCCTATCTTCTGATTCGCTTCTTGAGCGGACACGACTACTTCCTGGGCCTCGCCGCCGACCGCGAGACCGCGAAGTTGGGTAACATACGGCTGAACAGCCGCATCTATTCTGAGCGGGTCGACAAGGCCTTGCCGCATTAAAGGAGATGAACAATGACCAAGATCGATGACATTCTACAAGAAGTCCGCACAGAACTGGGGAACGATTTCGTCTCAACGGACGTCGTCGGCATGGACGGCCTCTCCATTGGCGGCCTGGTGACTGACCCCAATTTCGACGCCTCCGCCGCCTCCGCCCGCTTCGCCATGGTGATGCGGCTGGCCGACAGAGTCGCCGATAAGATCGAGATGGGCGAGGTTGCCGACAGCCTGGTTACCACCAAGAACGCCTACATCCTCTCCCGCTTCCTGGGCGACGGCTCCTACTACTGGGGCCTGGCCGTGGCCGGTGACGCCGTGCTGGGCATGGTCCGCATGGTCATGGATGAGTACGCCGATCAGCTGTGGGCTGCCATCCCCAAGTAAGCGGGCAACACCGTTTAACCGGGACGAAAACTTTTAACCGTTACAATTCCTTCACATACCCACAAGGAGATAGAGAACATGGCTACCATGGAAGAGAAAAAACTACGCCAACTGCGTCTATTCAACAACCTGGTTTTCGGCTTTGCCAAAGGCCTTTACGACCTTTTTGGTGATTCGGCCCTGGCCACCGTCGACACCATCGGCGAGGACATCCTGGAAGAGATGGAGCACGAGCTGGGCCTGGAAATCCACGGCGAGAACCCGCACGACATCCTGCTGGAAATCGAACGCCTGCTGGAGGACGAGTACGGCCTGGTCAAGAGCGCCAAACTGGAGATGCATCCAGAGACCCACGAGATCGATATGATCTGCGAGGGCTGTCTGCTCTGGAAGGCGACCAAAGATCTGCAGGAAGAGGGCGTTCCGCCCTACACCTGTGTGCCCATGATGATGGCCTCGGCCGCCCTGCACAAGCGCCTGGGTAAGAAAGCCAAGTTCGTCAGC
>CAYVKR010000015.1:0-24661 GCA_964452025.1 uncultured Anaerolineales bacterium | reverse complement strand
GCCGCGACGATGGAGGACCTGATGACGCGCTATCACCGCATGCGCGGCTTCGAGACGCTCTACCTGCCCGGCACGGATCACGCCGGCATCGCCACGCAGAACGTGGTGGAACGCGAGCTCGCCAAGGAAGGGCGGACGCGCCACGACCTGGGACGCGAGGCCTTCATTGAGCGCGTCTGGGAATGGAAAGAAAAGACCCACGAACGCATCACCGACCAGCACCGGCGGCTGGGCGTCTCCTGCGACTGGGAGCGCGAGCGCTTCACACTGGACGAGGGGCTGAGTCACGCCGTGCGCGTCGCCTTCCACACGCTCTACGAACGCGATCTGATCTACCGGGGCCCCTACATGGTCAACTGGTGCCCGCGCTGCGAATCCGCCATCTCCGATCTGGAAGTGATCCCTCACGAGCACGATAGCCACCTCTGGGTGATCCGCTACCCCATCCTCAACGAGGCGTGGGATGGGCCGCAGGGCGAGTGGAGCAGCGGCGACTGGGCCAAGGGCGCCACCCAATTTATCGA
The DNA here is from genome assembly GCA_964452025.1 of uncultured Anaerolineales bacterium. GTDB lineage: Bacteria > Chloroflexota > Anaerolineae > B4-G1 > SLSP01 > G713. The sequence goes on along the minus strand of CAYVKR010000015.1, from coordinate 24,137 downwards.
GATGGCGACGACGCGCCCCGAGACGATCCTGGGCGACACTGCCGTCGCCGTGAACCCGGAGGACCCGCGCTGGCAGCACCTCGTGGGCGAGACCGCGATGCTGCCCGCCGTGGAGCGCGAGATTCCCATCGTGGCCGACGAGGCCGTCGAAGCGGAGTTTGGCACCGGCGCCGTCAAGGTGACGCCGGCCCACGATCCGACGGACTACGAGATCGGTCGGCGGCATAACCTACCGGAGGTCGACGTGATGACCGACACGGCGAAGATGAACGAGAACGCCGGTCCCTACCAGGGACTGGACCGCTACGCCTGCCGTGAGGCCATTGTGGCCGACTTCGAGAAAGAGGGGCTGCTGGTCCGCATCGAGGACTACCATCACACCGTGGGGCACTGCGAGCGCTGCGACACCGTCATCGAGCCGCGCATCAGCACCCAGTGGTTCGTCAAAACGAAACCCCTGGCCGAAAAAGCCATGCGCGCCGTGCGCACCGGCGAGATGTCCATCATCCCGGAGCGCTTCGAGAAGACCTTCTTCCACTGGATGGAGAACATCCGCGATTGGTGCATCAGTCGCCAGCTCTGGTGGGGGCACCGCATCCCTGTCTGGTACTGCGACGAGTGCGGGCACCAGTGGAGCCCTATCAAGGATCCGACGACCTGCCCCGAATGCAGCAGCGCCGAGATCCGCCAGGACCCTGACGTGCTCGATACCTGGTTCTCCTCGGGACTCTGGCCCTTCTCCACGTTGGGTTGGCCTGACGAAGCTGCGCCCGATCTGCAGCGCTTCTTCCCCACCGACATGCGGGAGACCGGCTACGACATTCTCTTCTTCTGGGTGGCCCGCGAGACCATGCTCTCGCTGGAGCTGATGGATGCCGCCCCTTATTCGACGGTCTATCTGCACGGCTTGATCCGCGATGAGAACGCGCAGAAGATCAGCAAGTCGATGCCCGACGCCTGGAAGTACGACCCGCTCTACATCATCGACGAGTACGGCACCGACGCGCTGCGCTACACGCTGGCGACCTCGTCCTCACCGGGCAACGACATGAACCTGGACACCCGGCGCATCGAGGGCGCGCGGAACTTCGCCAACAAGATGTGGCAGGCGACGCGCTTTATCCTTATGAACCTGGACGAAGACGAAACGATCACGCCGCTGGCAGAGCTTGAGGACGAGCAGTTGGTGCTGGAGGATCGGTGGATGCTGAGCCGCCTCAACCGGCTGACCGGCACCGTCTTCCAGCTCATGGAGTCGCACCAATACGGCGAGGCCGGGCGGCAGATCCGCGACTTCATCTGGGACGAGTTCTGCGACTGGTACATCGAGGCCAGCAAGGTGCGGCTCTACGCCGACGAGGCCGACGCCACCGTGCCAAAAACGGTGCTGCTGACGGTGCTGGAGCAGGCCATGCGCCTGTTGCACCCCTTCATGCCCTACGTCACTGAGGCGATCTGGCAGGCGCTGCCCGCCGAGATCAAACAAGGCGACGCGCTGATCATCGCGCCGTGGCCCGAGACGGATGAGGCGCGGCTGGACGAGACCGCCGAGACGCAGATGGCGCTGCTGATGGACCTGGTGCGCGGCATCCGCAACACCCGCGCCGAATACCACGTCGATCCGGGCAAGCGCATCGGCGCGCTGCTGGTCGCCGGAGATTGGGCGCCTGTCTTCGAGACGCGGCGCGACGTGCTGATCACGCTGGCCCGGCTGGATGAGGACGGGCTGGAAATCGTGGCGAGTGCCGAGCCGCCGGAACAATCGGCGCCGGTGGTCGCCGGGGAGCTGGTGGCGCACCTGCCGCTGGCGGGCATGGTCGATATCGAAGCTGAGCGTGACCGCCTGCAGAAGGCGTTGAAAGAACTCGAAGGCCGCATCCGGGGCAGTAAGAAGAAATTAGAAGGTCCCTTCGCAGAGAAGGCTCCCGCCGACATCGTAGACGCGGAACGCAAGCGTCTGGCCGAACGCAAGCGCGAGGCCGAGCACCTGCGCGAGCAGATCGCGCGCTTGAGTTAACAGGACGTCCAACGGCTCGTCGTTTCTCAGTGTGAGGAACGCTTATCGCGCCCGTCCGGCAGGGGATCAATCCCCTGCCGGACATTTTGTGCCGCTTTGGCTGTTTTCCCGGTCAGATCTCAGCTAGAGCCCACGCAAATAAGCCAGACTCTCCTCGACTGCCGTCATCATCTCCGTCTCGCAGCGATCCAACTCAACGACGAGCCATTCCGGCGACGCCGCCTCTAGAATCGCCGGCACGTCCATGATCCCGGTGCCCACCGCTGTCATCGCCGCCTCGACGTCGCCCGGACCATCCTTGATGTGCAGCAGCGGCACACGGTCGCCCAGATCGCGCAACAGCGCGACCGGATCTAGCCCGGCGACGCGTACCCAGTAGGTGTCCACCTCGAAGCCGACGGAGGTGTCCAGGCACCCCGCCATCAACGCAAAGGCTAGATCATCCCCAAAAGTCTCAAACTCGAACCAATGATTGTGGTAGAGCAGTTTCATCCCGGCGTCGGTCACGACCTGGTTGGCCCCGTTCAGCAGCGCGCAGGCCTCCTCGACCCCGTCCTTTGAGGTGAAATAGGTCTCCGGGTTAAGCCAGGGGCAGACGAGATAGGGACGTCCAAGCGCCGCCAGGGTCTCCAGCACAGCCTCCCGATCCTCGCCCAGCGGCAGCGGACTGTGGGCACCGACGACGGTCAGCCCCAGCTCGTCGAAGAGCATCCTGGCGGCGACGCTGTCGCCGCTATCGGGCAACGCCGCCACTTCCACGCCGTCGTAGCCCATCTCAGCGACGCGGCGCACGGTGTCTTCAAAATCCTCAGCCATCTGTTCACGCACCGAATACAGTTGTAGCGCAATAGGAACACGATCAGACATCGGATGACCTCCTTGGCCTTCTCATTGACAAGGCCCTAAATCTGCGTAGAATCTTTACCATCATACACGAAGCTTCACCATGGCGCAATGCTGGCATTGAAGCAAGAGCGCCACATCCCAAAAGGAGACTTCCGTGAGCAAATTGACGACCCGCCTGTTGGATTTCACCCTGAAGCATCCGATTATGCCGGCGGCAGGTCCTCCAGTGCGAAATGCCGCCGCGCTCAAGGCTTGCGCCGAGGGAGGCGCGTCCGCGCTGGTCGCCAAGACAATTTCCAAGGAAGCGGCTGAGGTGCCCACGCCCAATATGGCCGATTTCAAGACGTATTTTCTGAACACCGAGCGTTGGTCAGAACTACCGCCGGCGCAGTGGATCGAGCACGAGTATCCCCAGGCCCGCGCAACCGCCCATGAGGCCGGCCTCCCGCTCATCATTGGATTGGGCTACACAACCGAGGAGATTCGCGCGCTGGCGCCTCAAGTCGCGCCCTTCGCTGACGCCGTAGAACTCAGCACCCACTACATCGGCGATGATCCAGGGCCTATGCAAGAGACGATCCGCGCCGTCAAGGCCGCCTTGGACGTGCCGGTGCTGGTCAAACTCAGCCCCTTCCGCGACGCGCACCGCGCTGCTGTCACCGCGCAAGATGCGGGCGCCGACGCTATCGTCGCCGTCAATTCCTTCGGTCCGACCTTCGGCATCGACATCGAACACGGTGGTCGTCCGTGGATGGGTAGCACCAACGGCTACGGCTGGCTCTCCGGGCCGGCGCTCAAGCCGCTGGCGTTGCGGATCGTCAACGAGGTCGCACGCGTGGTGGACGTGCCCGTCATCGGCGTCGGCGGGATCACCACGGGCACCGACGTGGTCGAGTTCCTGATGGCGGGCGCGACGGCGGTACAGGTTTGTACGGCAGCTATTACCAAGGGACCGGACATGTTTGGCAAACTCGCCAAGCAGCTCGAGCGCTGGCTGGACAAACACGACTACGCTTCCGTGGAAGAAATTCAAGGGCTAGCCCTGAAGCGGGCAGCGCCGGAGATGACGAATCCGCCGGAGCTGCTACCGGAACGTTGCATCGGCTGCAACCACTGCGTCACCAGCTGCGTCTACGACGCACTCTACCTCGAGGAGAAGAAAATCCACCTGCGCCCGGAGAACTGTGCACGCTGCGGCCTCTGCCTGACGCGCTGCCCCGTCGACGCGCTGCACTTTGCGGGCTGATCAGACATACATCGACACCAAGACCTCCGATTTCTTGAAGAAAGCGGAGGTCTGCCCAAAAGCCCGTAGGTTCAGACTAGCGGCAGGACAAGGCAACTGGGGCCGCCGGTCCCCTTGACGAACTCCGAGAGATCCAGCGGATGCACCATGAACTCTGCGCGCTCCAACGCCGCGATGGCGTCCACGTTCTGCGCCTCGGCAATGACCTGACCCGCGCCCAAGGCAATGACGTTGCCGCTGATGAAGTCGGTCTTGGACACCCAGATGACCTCGAAACCTTCGAAGTAGCCCGGCGGAAAGACCTCGGCGCAGGCCAGCGCCTGTCGTGGACCGATGAGGCTCATCATCCCGCCGATGTGCAGCGACGGCGGCGGCACGTCGGCTATGCGGAGCGTGAAACCCTGCGGCTCCAGCAGCGCGGCGAGCTGGGCAATACCCGCGTCGTTGGTGCGCGACGAGCGCCCCACAAAGGCGACGTCGCCTGCCAGAATCACGTCACCGCCCTCGACGGTGCCCGGCGGCGTGATGCGGCCAATCTCCGGCACACCTCGCGCCGCCAGATACCGCGCCATCCAATCCGGCTCCCCCCGGCGACTCGGCAAGCCCATGCGCAGCCGGATGAAGCCCGTAGGCGTCGCCAGCGCCACGTCCTGGACAAAGACGCTGTTGGGATGAGCGGCCAGCTCCTGGATCCGCAGCACCTCCGCGCCGCAAGCTGTCAGGGTCTGATGGAGCGCCGTGTGCTGCGCCCGCGCCCGCTTCAGATCCGCCGGCGCTGTGAGGTTGTGCGCGGCCAGGTCGCTCGCCCCGGCGTACGCGTCCCCCGGCGGGCAGAGTACGAGACGAGTCAAGGCGGCACTACACTGCTGGGTTTGCATAACCTACCCGTCGCCTTTGCCGGCACATTTCCTACTGATCCACCGCTTTTTCGCTTCCCGGCAAGGTGAAGTAGAAGCGGCTGCCTTCACCGACGTAGCTCTCCACGCCAACTTCGCCGCCGAGACGCTCCACAATCCGCCGCACAATGGAAAGACCGAGGCCGTAGCCCTGAGTCTTGAGCTCATCCAGGCGGGTGAACTCCGTAAACAGCGTGGTTTGCTCCGCCGGGCTCAAGCCGCTCCCGTTATCCTCCACCCAGAAACGGACGTAGCCATTATCCAGACGTTGCGCACCCACCCGGACGATGGGCGGTTCGCCCCCGTATTTGATGGCGTTACTGAGATAGTTGACCCAGACTTCCTCAATCCAGGGAGCATAGCCGTAGGCGACCGGCCAGGTAGTTGGTCGATCTATCGTCGCTGCGTACTCATCGATGATACTGGCCAGGCGCTGAGATGCGTCATCGATAAGACCCGCCGTCTCCAGAGGCGTCAGGTCAACCTCCTGCTGCCGGCGGACGCTTGCAAGAAGCAGCAACTCGTCAATAATGCCCGTCATTCGCCACCCACTCTGCGCCATGTACTCCAGCTCTTCCTCGAGCTCCGCTGTGGAGAGTCTGTCATGATTCGCGAGCAGCAATTCGCTGAAGCCTACAAATGTGCCCAGGGGACTTTTGAGATCATGAGCGACGGTGTGCGCGAAGGCATCCAGCTCCGCGTTGCTGGCCTCCAGTTCCGCCGTATATTCCCGTAAACGAGATTCCACCTGGCGTCGCTCCGCAATTTCCTGCTGAGCCAGCGTGTAGAGTCGGGCCTGGCGAATGGCTACGGCGAGCAACGCCGCGACCTCACTGGCAATGGCGACATGCTCCTCCGTAAACGCTGCGGCCTGGATCGCTTCCAAATGTAACGTTCCCACAAGTTCGTGCTGGGTCATCAATGGCACCACGATGTAAGAGCGAATCCCCTCCTCCAGAAGCTGCTTTTGATAGGAGGACAATTCGGATAACGCGCTCAGATCAAGACAGCCCGTTGAATGACCATTTTGGAGTGTGGAAAATTCCATAGCCGTCTCAAATCTATGAGTGTGCTCAGGCAAAGCAAGTCCCTGGATCGACTCTGCCGCGATAACGGTGAGATTGTCATCAGGCTTGCGCTCCAAGACGTAGAGACGTTCGCAAGGGATGAGTCGGCGCAAACGGCTACACGCCGCACTTGCCATCTTCTCAGGGGAACGCATGGTGAGCAGATAGCTATCCAGTTCACGGAGGATTTGTAGACGCTCGTTGAAGGAGCGCAACGCGGCCTCGGCCTCCTTCTGTGCGGTGATATCCTCCCTTATCCCGATGAAATGTGTCATCCGACCGCTGTTATTGTACACAGGAGAAATGCTCACCTGTTCCCAATAGAGGGTGCCATCTTTCCGCCGGTTAAGAAATTGTCCGCGCCATGATTCTCCACTGATGATAGTGTTCCACAACTCCCTGTAGTACGCATCTGGGTGCTCACCAGACCTCACAATTTCTATGGATTCTCCAAGCACCTCGTCGCTCGTATATCCCGTGATCTCCTCAAATTTCGGATTGACGTATTCAATCCGTCCATTCACATCAGTGATAACCACGGAGCTCCCGCTCTGTTCAACCGCCTGGGTCAATTTGCGCAATTCTATGTTCTGCGCTTTTAGATGCGCCTCAGACTCGCGCAGTGCCTCTTCTGCCAAGACCTGCACCGTGACATCACGCAGAACGACAACCCGCCCAACGGAAACCCCGCGTCTATCGAATAGCTGTGAAACCCGCAGATCGAAGAAATCGGCGTCCTCTCCCTCTTCCCAGGCAATGCGCGTGACGACGTTTGGCTCACCTTGAATATGAGAAAGCAGTTCCTCGTGCTCCTTGAAAACATCTGTTGCCAAACGCCCAAGGATCGCTGCCTCGCTATCGCGAAAGAGCCATTTACGTACGGCAGAATTGAAGTCAACGATATGCATCTCCTCGTCCAACACAAAGACGGCGTCTTCCATGCCCTCAACGACCACGTCCCGGGCGATGGGCACCACGTCAAGGATCTGCTGTTGGAAAAGACCCCAGGCCAGGACGATATTAGACAGTGAGTATGCAAAGGGCGTCAAGTCGAGCTGCGGCAAGGGCGCCAGATTGGTGAGGTAGATCAGGTTTCCCAGCCACGGCAATATGATCCCCACAAACAGCGTGAGTCCCTGTTGCCGGCGCAACAAGCGACCGTGCCGCGCTTCACGAAACAGCAGCGCCGAGGCAATCGCCAATAGGACATAAGAGTATCCAGCCCCTATCCAGAAGATAGGTCCATGGTCGAAGTCCAGAATCGTGATACCGCCGGGGGTGGTCATCTGGACCGATATCCAATTAAGACGATGATAGTCGTTGGCCCAGACCAACACATTCCAAAGAAGCGAAATGGTGATCAACAGGCGTCGAGCGTAAATCGGCAACCAATCACGATGAAGTCGCAGATAGGTAACTACAAAAAGAAAGGTCAGCGCGGGGATGGTTGCAATGCCAAGGTATTGAACCTTCGCAAAGACAAGCTTAAGCGCAAGGGTGGGAGTGGCAAGTTCCAGAGCATAGGCAAGGGCCCAAACCCCGGTCGCTGCCACGAGAAGGGAAAAGGCCCGCACACCGGATTGAGAGGAGCGCTGCGTCCAGGCAAACGACGCCAGAAGCGCCGAAACCACGGCAGAGAAGATCAACCACCACACGTACGGGTTCCAGTGCCAGCCCATGCATCCCTTCAAGAATGATTCTACTGAAAAAAGGGGGGGTCAGTAGAGAAAGGAACACTATATGTTGTGGTTGTGCGAGCACAACCACAACATATACCCTGTTTTTCTTTGGCTGACCCTTTTTTCAAGGCAGCCAAGAATGAGACAACGGTCTTTTCCACTGCACATCAAAACAGGAGAAATCCACGACCAAGCATCAAAGAGTATACACGAAAGTGCTGAAAACACGACTACGGGCGTTTCACCAAGGACACGTAATCATCCAAGTAGTAAACACCGAAGACAAAACCCCGTGGTCGCACTAGCCGCTGGCTTCCAGATCCTTGGAGGTAAAACTGGCAGGCAACAACGCCTCCAGCGTCCACTCGCGATAGGCACCATCGGGCGAGCCGACGAAGACGCGCATCTCCGGCCCGCCGAACTCGCGCATCACCTGGCGACATGAGCCACAAGGCGTTCCTGCATTGGTCGTGACCACTGCCAACGCCACGATCCGGCGCGCGCCCTCAGAGACGGCGCGCGTGATGGCGACCCGCTCCGCACAGAGCGTCAGCGGATAGACGGCGTTCTCCACGTTGGCGCCGGTGAAGAGACGCCCGCCGGCAGTCTGTACGGCGGCGCCGACTTGGTAACCGGAATAGGGCGCGTAGGCCCGTTCCCGCGCCTCAGTTGCCTGCGCCATCAGGGCTTCGGGATCAACCTTCGTCGTCATCAACGTCTCCTTTATCTCGCCGGAGCTGTCTGCCTCTGATACGAGCGGGCACGCCGTAGGCCAAGGTATCAGCGGGCACGTCGTGCGTCACCACGGAACCGGCGCCTGTCTTGGCGCGGGCGCCCACGGTCACCGGGGCGACCAGCAGCGTATCGGAGCCGATGAAAGCCCCTTCCTCAACGGTGGTGGGATGCTTGCGAACGCCATCGTAGTTACACGTGATGGTCCCCGCGCCGATGTTGGCGCCCGGGCCGACCTCGGCGTCGCCCAGATAGCTGAAGTGGCCCATCTTCGTGCCAGGCCCCAGCGTGCTGTTCTTCATCTCGCCAAAATTGCCCATGTGCGCGCCCTCACAGAGCCGCGCGCCCTTGCGCAGATGTCCGAACGGCCCAATGTCGCTGTCGTCCTCCATAACGGCGAACTCCAGCACCGAGGCCAGGACCTCGCAGCGATCGCCGATGGTGCAGCTCTCGATGACGGTGTTCGGCCCGATGCGGCACGCTTCACCAATCACGGTCTCGCCGCGCAGGTGCGTGTTCGGCAAGACGACGGTGTCCTGTCCCAGCGTCACCGTCGCGTCGATGTACGTCGTCGCCGGATCCATCAGGGTGACGCCCTCCAGCATCCAGCGCTCGTTGATGCGACGGCACAGGGCGGCAGCGGCGCGACTCAGATCGACCCGCGTCTCGACACGCAGAAGCTCGTTTAGCTCCCCGACGACGACCGAAGCCCCTGCGTCCCAGATTTGCGCCAGCCACGTCCCAAAGGTCGCCGCATCCAACGCTTCCAGCTTCTCCAGCGCCTCACGTCCCAGGCAGAGCACATCGCCATCCTGTATCGCGACCACTGGACTATCACCGTCGTTCTGCTTATCCATCAACGCGCACAGCGTCTCTTCGCGCAGCAGCGGCAGATCCGCCGGCAACACAACCAACTGCTCTGGCATCTCCTCTAGCGCGTCCAACGTGCGCCGAAGCGCACCCGCCACGCCCGTCGAGGCGGCGCTCGTCGTGCAGAGCGTCTCATTGCTGAGCGCCTCACGGATCGTAGCCTCGCTCTCCGGCGTGGTCACCACGACAGGATTCGCGTCCAATCGCGTCGCCAGATCCAATCCATAACGGATCATGGGCTGCCCAGCCAGCGGATGCAAAACCCTGGGCGTCGCAGAGTGAAAACGTGCGTCTCTGTCATTCGCCAGAATCAACATAGAAAGCGTCATACCGTTCCTCCCAACATTGTATCAGAGAGACAAAAAAGACCCGGCCCGGTGCGTCACCGGCGGATCCAGGTCTCAACAAAGCAGAACGAAATTCAGGGATCCACGCAGCCCAATCCTATCCTCCCTACCAGATACCTATCACTTTGTCAGCCGAACAGGAGAGATTTCTCCATTCGCTTTGGTCGCTTTGCGCCTTTTGCCCTTCGACTGCGCCCCTCGACTGCGCTCGGGTCATGCTCAGGGTAAACTCGGTCGAAATGACGAGACGGGTATATTGAAGTCGCTTCATCCTCAAGTTTTGGGTAGTCTCCTCCTGGGGTGTGGGTCACCTTCCCGGAAGCTAGGACGGATGGCTCTGAGCAAACCGACCCACGCATGCACAGGTTTTGACCTATCAGATTCGTTTTTCCAGCTTCTGGGAAGGTAGCGTATGCCACCAACAGGTTACGGAGTGACTATCAAGTTTTGGCTCTTTTGGATTTCGCCGGGTAAATATGTCCAAATCCCCACTGAATTGTCACCCTGAGCGCAGCGAAGGGTCTCGTTCCCCACCAACGAGATTCCTCACTACGTTCGGAATGACAAGTTCCCCACCACCCGGCGAAATACCAGAGATCCCAAGTTTTGTAAAAATGGTAGGCAGCCAGTCCTCCCTATGAGAATGTTCTCACTGAAGTATAGCATTGCAAAACGGCAGTGCAACCCAGAGCAAAGCGGGCCTTCAAAGCAAGGTAAACGAAGCCGGGCGTGATGCGGCTGGTCCACTTCGCTTACCCAAGCCACCAATCAGAGCACACAGACATCGGATTTCTTGGAGAAATCCGATGTCTTGCATTGCATTTCGAGTTCTCTTGAGTATAATCACCAAGCTGTAGACTTCGAGATAAAAAGGGAGCCGATGAACCGACGTGGAAGGGTCGTACAGTATCTTGGCTGGGGGATAGCTCTCCTGGGCGTGATCCTGATGCTCTGGGGCTGGCGCACGCAATCTACCAGTGCACCGGTGACCACCGCCGCAACGGTGACGGTGACACCGACCCCGACCCAGACACCTACGCCCGAACCCATCATACCGACGGCGCGCCCCTCGGCCACCCCCACCACACCGACGAAGGTAACCGCCACCGCGACATCCACCGTCACGTCAACTGCATCGGCTGCGGAGCCCAAACCCACGTCCACAGCGACCGCGCAGGCGACGACCTCGCTCACCGTTTCGCCGCCGTCCCCCACCCAGACGCCCGCGCCGGTGAGCAGCGAACGCTGGCGCGTCGGCATCTCCATCCCCCTCCGCACGCCGCTGGACTACGACCTGGACGCGCTCGGCGTCGGCTGGGTGATGAACTGGCACGCCTACGCGGCTCCGCCGGTGCCCGCCGGCGTCGAGTTCGCGCAGATGGTGCGCATGAAGGGCGGCAAACTCAGCCTCGACGCGGCGACCATCACCGCCATCGCCGCGGCCAATCCCGGCGCCACCTGGCTCATCAGCAACGAGCCGGACGTGCGCTGGCAGGACGACGTCACGCCGGAGACCTACGCGCGCCTCTACCACGACGCCTATCACGCCATCAAGGCCGGTGATCCCGGCGCCCTCGTCGCGGCCGGCGGCATCGCGCAGCCGACACCGCTGCGCTTGGCCTACCTTGACCGCGCGCGCGCCGCCTACCAGACCGAGTTCGGCGCGCCGCTGCCCGTCGACGCCTGGCAGATCCACAACTACATGCTGCGCGAGGAGCGCGACTCCTGGGGCGTCGATATCCCGCCGGGCTTCACCGACGACACCGGCGTGCTCTACACCGTCGACGATTCCGGCAACCTCGACCTCTTCAAGCGCCAGATCTACGACTTCCGCCGCTGGATGGCGGAGCGCGGCTACCGAAACCAGCCGCTGCTCGTCACCGAGTTCGGCATCCCCATGCCCGAGGACTACGGCTTCCCGCCAGAGCGCGTGCAGGGCTACCTACGGCAGACCTGGACCTTCTTCGCCACCGCCACCGACGGCGACCTCGGTCATCCCGGCGACGGCGGGCGGCTGGTGCAGCACTGGTGCTGGTTCAGCATGGGCTACCCGCCCTATCCCACGGGCGATATTGTCAACCCGGAGACCGGCGCGTGGACGCACCTGGCCGAGACCTGGATGACGCTGGCAGGAACGAAGTAACCATGCTCGACGCCCTATCCCAGGTCTGGCAGCAGACCAAACAGCGCGCGCGGCTTCTCCTGAGCCTTGCCATCACGGCCATCGTCATCTGGTGGCTGGCGCGCGACTTCGACTGGGGCGCCGTCCGGCTTGCGCTGCTGCGCGTGCGCTACGGGGAGGTCGCCATCGCCGTGGGGCTCATCGCGCTGACGGCGGTGGCCCGCGTGCAACGCTGGCGCGCGCTACTCTCGCCTAAGCCAATCCCCATCGTGCCAGCGCTGCGGGCGCTGCTGGTAGGCCAGGTCGTCAACCTCGTGGTCCCGTTGCGCGGCGGCGACATCGTCCGCGCCATGATGCTGGGGGCGGGAAAACGGGTCACCCCAGCCGAGGCGCTGGGCAGCATCGCCCTGGAAAAGATGTGGGACCTCATCGTGCTGCTGCTCTGCGGCTTCCTCTTTCCCTTCCTCATGCCACTGCCGTCCTGGTTCACCCGGTCCAAATGGGGGACCCTGGGGGTGGTCATCGTCGGCGTGATCACGGTGGTCGTCGTCCTGCAGTACCAGACCACACTCTTCCGGTGGATCAGACAGCTGCTGGTCGTGCTGCCCACCGGCTGGGATCGGGCCATCACCGCGCGCCTGCAGCGTCTGACGAAGGGCCTCACCTCCATCCAGGACACGCGCGCCTCCCTCACCGCCTTCGCCTGGTCACTGGTGACCTGGGGATTGGGCGCGCTGGTCAATCTGATGGTGCTGCGGGCCTTCGATCTCCACCTCCCCGCCGCCGCGCTGCTGCTCCAGGTCGGATTGATGCTGGGCAGCTCCGTGGTACCCGTTCCCGGCCGGCTGGGCATCTTCGAGGGGATCACCGTCGCGGTGCTCGCCCTTTTCGACGTGCAGCAGGAGATGGCGCTGGCTGCCGGGCTGCTCCTGCACCTCGTCGTCCAGGTGCCGCCGCTGCTGGGCGCCGCACTGCTCTCGCTGGGCACTGAGTTCACCTGGTGGAAAGGCGAATATGAGTCCGTCTGAGATCTCCATCGTCGTGCCCGCATACCAGGCCGAAGGCGTCATCGCGGACTGCGTCCATGCCCTTGCCCATCAGACCGTGGCGCGCGACGTCTACGAAATCCTGATCGTGGACGACGGCTCCACCGACGAGACCGTAGCCGTCGCCCGTGCAGCCGGCGCGGATCGGGTGCTGACACTGAAACATCAGGGGCCTGCCGGGGCCCGCAACGCCGGAGTCGAAGCGGCGCGAGGAGAGATCGTGCTCTTCACCGACGCCGACTGCGTTCCCGCCCATGACTGGATCGAAAAGATGACGGCGCCTTTCGAAGACCCGGTGGTGGACGGCGTGAAAGGCGTCTACCGCACCCGACAGCGCTCGCTGGTCGCCCGCTTCGTCCAGCTGGAGTACGAGGATAAGTACGATAAAATGCGCGATCTGCCGCGCATCGACTTCGTCGATACCTACGCGGCGGCCTATCGCCGGGCCGTTTTCGACCAGCAGCGGGGCTTCGACCCGGCCTTTCCCCGCGCCTCCGGAGAGGACATCGAGCTCTCCTATCGCCTCTCGCAGCTGGGCTACACGCTGGTCTTCGCGCCCGACGCCGCCGTCTATCACCGGCACCCGGCGACGGTGCGACAGTACCTCCGGCGCAAGTACTACGTGGGCTTCTGGCGCGTGCGGATGTACCGGCTGCACCCGGATAAGATGATCGACGACTCCCACACGCCGCAGCTCCTCAAGGTACAGATCGCGCTGATGGCGCTGCTGCTGCTCTCCCTGGCGCTGGCCCTGCTCCTCCCGCGCCTCTGGCCGATGGGGGGCGCGCTGCTGGCGGCATTGCTGCTGACAACTCTCCCCTTCGAGATCAAGGCCATCCGCCGCGATCCAGGCGCAGCGTGGACCGCGCCCTGGCTACTCCTGCTGCGGGCGTTGGTTCTGGGGCTGGGCTTCGCCGCCGGACTGATCTGGGCCATCCTGCCCCTGCCAAGGCCAACGCTTGCGGGTGAGCCTGCTGATGGCCCGCGCTAGGCCCTGGACACTGCTCGTTGCGTTCGCCCTGCCGCTGCTCGTCTATCTCCTCACGCTGGCGCCCGACCTGGCCTGGGCGCATCATGGCGCCGACGGCGGCGACCTGGTCACGGCCGCGATCACCGGACGCGCGCCCCACCCGCCTGGCTTTCCCCTCTACACCTGGCTAGCCAGCGCCGTCGTGCGCCTACCCTGGAGGACGCCGGCCTGGCGCCTCAACCTGCTCTCGGCACTGGGCGCGGCGGGTGCAGCGGTCGCCACCACGGCGGCGGTGCAGCAGCGCGGTCATAAGCCCATCATCGCGCTCGCCGCCGGGCTGACCCTGGGATTCGCGCCGCTGCTCTGGTCGCAGGCCGTCATCACCGAGGTCTACGCTCCGGCGACCTGCCTCGCCGCCGTTCTGCTCTGGTGGCGGGAGCGGAGCCTCGACACGCCCGTCCAGGCCGCCGTCGCCGGGCTGCTCTGGGGACTGGGCGTCGCCGTCCATCCGACGCTGCTCTTCCTGGCCCCGCTCTGGCTGACGGTGCAGCGCGCGCTCTGGCCCACGCTGTTGGGTGGCTTTGCCCTCGGCCTGACGCCGTACGCTCTGCTGCCGCTGCGCGGACCGTGGCCCCAGCCCTGGGGCGATCTGCGGACACTGTCCGGTTGGTGGGCCTACGTCAGCGCACGGCTCTATCACGGCTTCGCCTTCGCGCTTCCGCTGGCCCAGTGGCCCCGGCGCTGGCTGGCCTGGGCGGCGCTGCTGGCGCGTCAGTTCACGCCGCTGGGTGCAGCGGCAGTGCTGCTGGGCGCGCACCAACGCCGGCAGAAAGCCGCCCGCTGGCAGACGCTGAGGCCGCTGCTGGCGCTTCTGCTGGTCAGCTTCTATGCCATCGGCTACAACACCACCGACTCGCTGGTCTACCTGACGCCCTTCCTGCCGTTGATCGCGCTCTGGCTCAGCGACGGCGTGGACGCGCTCGCGGGGCAGAAAATTCCACCGGCGCTCTGGCTGCTCCTACCGGCGCTGCTGCTGGCGCTCAACTGGCGCACCGTGGATCTCTCCCCCGAACATACCCCGCGCCCCTGGGCCGAGGCGATACTGACGGAAGCGCCGCCCGACGCTGTGCTGGTCACGTCCAAAGATGCACATACCTTCACTCTGTGGTATGCTCAAGAAGGGCTGAGGGTACGACCGGACGTGGTGATCGTCGACCGCGACCTGTGGGCGCAGGCTTCATACCGGGCATTTCTGAAAGCGCGCAGTGATCAGGAGATTGTGTCACCGGACGCAGATGCATATTGTAAGGTCACAGAGGAAGGCTTAGCTTGTCCATGAAGAGAATAATCGAGAAAGTCCGGCGCAATACGTGGTTGACGCCGTCACGCATTGGGCTGGCGTTACTCTTGCTGGGAGTCGCCCTCCTGGGCATCTGGAGCGTGCGTGTCTTGCAGACCCTACAATCGCTCCAAGCCAACCTACGCGCAGCAGAAGCCCTGGTCGAAGGTGATCCACTGCAGACATTACAGGACGGTCCCGAGGCCGTGACGCGCCTGCTGCACGCCACACGTGCCGATGTGGTGGCGCTGGAGCGACAGACGGGCGGCGTGGCCCAACTCGGCCCGGCGCTGGGCTGGCTCCCCAAGGTCGGCCCGCTGCTGGCGGACGCGCCCGCGCTGCTGGAGATGGCGGACGGCCTGACCGAGGCCGGCGTGCTGCTCTGGGACGCCTCGTCTCCGGCCCTGGACGCACTTGCCGCCGGTGAGGGAGACCTGCTCCCCCAGCTTGCCACGGCGGCTGAGACCATCCAGCCGCACCTGCCGCAGGCCCGCGCCGCCATCGTCCGTACGCAGGAGGCGCGCGCGGAGATCGACGTCGAGGCGCTGCCGGGACGCTTCCGGGGGCCGCTGCAGCAGCTCGACCCGCTGCTGCCCTGGCTGGATGAGGGCCTGGCGCTGGTCGACGCCGCGCCCTGGCTACTCGGCCTGGACGCGCCGCGCACCTACCTGGTGCTGGCGCTCAACGAGGATGAACGACGCCCCATCGGCGGGTACATCACCGGCGCCGGGGAGATCCAGGTGGCCGAGGGCGAGATCCGCAAGGTGAACTTCAAGGACAGCTACGCCATCGACGACTACTCGGAGCCGTATCCCGATCCGCCCGACCCACTGCGCCAATTCCTGGGCGTCGATCTCTGGGTGCTGCGGGACAGCAACTGGTCGCCCGATTTTCCCACTGCCGCGCAGCAGGCCATCCCGCTCTATCGACCAGGCTACGACGTGGAGATCGACGGCGTCATCGCCGTGGATCAGCACGCCGTCCAACAGCTGGTCGCCGCGCTGGGGCCGCTGACGGTGCCCGGCGTGGACGAGCCGGTGACCGGCGCATCCATTATCGACTATATGCGGCAGGCCTGGGCGCCGGAGGATGGCGAGATCGACCGGGAGTGGTGGCGGCAGCGCAAGGACTTCATCGGCGGGCTGGCGCAAGCGGCGCTGGCTAAGGTGCAGAGCGGTCAGGTCGACGCGCGCGCGCTGGCGGGCAGAGCCCTGCAGATGCTGGAGGAGAAACATCTGCTGATCAGCGTGGAGCACGCACAGGTGGCCCGGCTGCTGGACGCGCAGGGCTGGGATGGCGGCCTCCAGACGCCGCAGGGCGACTACCTGATGCTGGTCGAGGCCAATCTGGGCTACAACAAGGCCTCGGTCAAGGTCGACCGAAGGGTGCATTACCAGGTCGATCTGACGCAGTCACCGCCACAGGCTGCGCTCACGCTGGCCTACACGCACACCAGCCAGGTCGGTTACCCGTGCACGCCGGAGGTGCGCTACGATCCGGTCTACGCGCAGATGATGGATCGCTGCTACTGGGCCTATCTGCGGCTCTATCTGCCCGAAGGCAGCGATCTCCAGAGCGCAAGCCACCATCCCATCCCCGCCTCGGCGGTCTACAGCGGCGATCCCTGGGAAGGGTCGGCGGTGGTCACATCGGCAGCGGAGCACACTGTGGTGGGCCAGGCCCTCCTGCTGCCTACAACGTCCCAGACCGAGGTGACGTTCCAGTACACGCTGCCTCCGTCGGTCATCAGCGGCGCCGGGGAGGCGAAAACCTATCGCCTGGACCTGCAGAAGCAGCCCGGCATCGTCTCGCTGCCGGTGGACGTGAGCGTGCACCTGCCGTCGGACGCCGAGATTATCTCCACCACACCCGCGCCCGTCTCCACAGATGGCCTGATGCGGTTCGTCATCGATCTACGAAAAGATACGTCCCTGAACATCGCATACCGAGTTCCCTAAAAGAGGTAACCCATGGAGTTGAAAGAACTGGATTGCAAGAACTGCGGCGCGCCCATCGAAAGCAAAGACATCGACTGGGACCTTGCCATGGCCCGCTGTTCGCATTGCGGCGCGGTCTTCGGGCTTCAGCGAGCCACCACGCCTGACACCTGGAATCCAAAGATCCCAGAAAGACACCTCAAGGTGCCCATGCCCAAGAATATCGAAATGCAGGAAGACAACGGCATTCTCCAAATCTCATATCGCTGGTTTCGCCCGCTCTTCATCTTTCTGTTGGTCTTCTCCGTCTTCTGGAACGGCTTCATGATCGTCTGGCACGGCATCTCGATCTTCTCCGGCACCTGGTTTATGTCGCTTTTCGGTTTACTGCATACAGCCGTGGGCATCGGCATGGGCTACTACACGCTGACCGGGTTCTTCAACCGGACGACAATCTGGGTGGGGCAAGGTCGGTTGATGATCCGCCACCATCCGCTGCCCTGGTGGGGAAACAGAGAGATGGTTGCTTCGGAAATACGACAGCTCTACTGCAAAGAAAAGGTCCACCGCTCCGACAACAGCACCCGGTACAGCTACGAAGTACACGCCATCACGCAGGGCGGAAGCAAGGAGAAGCTGCTGAGCAATCTCGACGAGACAGAACAGGCGCTCTACATCGAGCAGGAGCTGGAACGGCACCTGGGCATTCGAGATCAAGCGGTGCGCGGCGAGCTGCCCCAGTGACAGCCGGACAAACGAAACAGTTCCAAGGTGGCTCAGACGCAACAGGTGGCTTCCAGTCATGTTTGCCGCGCGTATCAACCCCAGCGCGCATCAACCCTGGCTTCGTTTGCCCTCAGCCATGGTTAGTTTGACAAAGTTGTTGGGTATGCTAAAATAGCCAGCGTTTACTCAGCGCATTCTGCGTCAGACAACATCCATAACGCGGAAAGCAAACCGAGGAGTTGGAAGTGGAAGAAGTGGAAGAACTCAGAGAATCTCAGGAAACGCAACAAGAAGAAGCATCCCCGGCGACCGAAGACTCGATGGAAGATCTGTCCGCAGAAGCATTGGACATCGACGAACCCAAGCGAGGCCAATTGCGCGACGGCGTGATCTTGGATGTACGGAAGGATGGACTGGTCGTTGACATCAACGGTAAACGAGACGGCTTTGTTCCTCGATCTGATCTTGAAGATCTAACCGAGGAAGAGCATGAGAAGTTTACCACCCTTGAGCGAGAGGTCCCCGTCGTGGTGACAAACGTTCAAGGTGATAACGGCAACATCCAATGCTCCATCGCCCAGGCCCTGAAGCAACAAGATTGGGAAGAAGCGAAGCGCTTGAAGAAGAAAAAAGAGGTCTATGAGACCGAAGTGATCGATTCCAACCGTGGAGGCCTGCTCGTACATCTGGGCCATTTACAGGGATTCGTTCCTATGTCTCAGCTGATCGGCTTCTCACGCATTCGCAATCCCGAAAAACGTTACCAGCGGCTCCGAGAGATGGTGGGGGAGACCATATTGCTCAAAGCAATCGAGGTCAGCCCCGAACACAACCGTCTTATTTTCTCGCAGCGCGCAGCCTCGAAAGAGTGGCGGGCGCGGCGACGCGAGCAGCTACTGGAAGAGCTGGAGCCGGGACAGATCCGGTCAGGCCGCATCAGTCAAATCACCGATTTCGGTCTCTTCGTCAACCTGGGTGGTATCGATGGACTGGTGCACGTCTCCGAGCTTTCTTGGGGACGCATCGAAAAACCCGAGGAAGTCTACAAAGTCGGACAGCGCCTCAAAGTCGAGGTTCTTAACGTGGATCGTGATCGTCAGCGCATCGGGCTGAGCCTTAAGTCGCTGCAATCCGACCCCTGGGAGTCCGTCGACGATGCCTACCGTGTCGGCGATCTTGTAGAGGGCACGGTGAGCCAGGTCGTGGACTTCGGCATCTTCGTGGAACTGGAGCCAGGCATCGAGGGGTTGTTGCACAACTCTGAGCTGATCTCGCCAAGTCAACGCGATGAACTCAAGGCCGGGGACAAGATCCTGGTCAAGGTGATTCGCATTGAACCGCACCGCCGCCGCATCGGCCTGAGTGTCAAGCAGGTTCGCCTCCAGGAATGGGAATCTTGGCACGCGGAGCACGGTGAAACGCCCGCTGAGCAAGAACCAGAGGAAGCAGCAGAACCCGTCGAAGCAGAGTCAGCCATCGAAGAATCCGTCGAACTAGAAGCGGCTGAAAAAGAGCAAGAGACTTCAGAAGCCGAAGCGGGGGAAGAAGCGGAAGAGGTGGAACCCCCTGCTGACACGTCACCTGAAGCCGAATCAGTGGAAGCCGACGAGGAAGAAGCGGAAAAAGCCCCAGACGCTGAAGAGATGGAAGAAGTCTCGGAAGCGGAAGAGGTGAACCCCCCTGCTGACACGTCGCCTGAAGCCGAATCAGTGGAAGCCGACGAGGAAGAAGCGGAAGAAGAGGCAGCAACAGAACCCTCAGAGCCGGATACTGAGACGGCGGCTTAAGTCTCTCTTTTTATCGCCGGTTCTGATGACGAGAGTTCGCGAGTGGCAGCCAAAGAGAACAAAATCACGCTAGAGGGTCCGGTTGTCGAGGCGCTGCCGGGCGCCCAGTTTCGCGTCAAACTTGACGCAGGTCAGAGGGTTCTCGTGTATCTCTCGGGAAAGATGCGTAAGAACTTCATCAGCATCTTGCTGGGGGATCGCGTCAAGGTGGAGATTTCGCCCTATGATCTGACGCGGGGGCGCATTATCTACCGGTATAAGCGCACGGCGCAGCCGGAACAATAGGCAGCAGGTCACGTTCCAGTCGCTGGGCCAAAGCGTCCGCCGCGGCCTGGGATAGCGGTTGACCCGTTCCCATCCTTGGAAAACGTTAGACGCAGAACCGCGTAAAGCGGTTCTGCGTTTTTCTACTGGTGATCCGCCAACCGCCCAGCCTTAGATGCGCGAGGCCTCGGCGATCAGGGCCATCCATTCCTCCTGACGCAGGAGATCGACAACCTCCAGATGGTGTGCATGAAAAGCCGTGGTTACCTCGGCGAGTTGTTCTTCAAGAACACCAGACGCGATGATGATCCCCGACGGGCGCAAGGAGTCCGCCAATCCTTCTCCTGCCATACGCACGAGGATGTGAGCGAGTAAATTCCCCAAGACAAGGTCGTAGTCAGCGTCTACGTCCCCCAGCGAACCTCGACGCAGATGGACGACGTCGTCCACGCCGTTAAGACGCAGATTGGTACGCGCCACGGCGACAGCTTTAGGGTCGTGATCCACCGCGACCACCTCCTTAGCCTCAAGCTTAGCGGCTGCGATGGCGAGGATGCCGGAGCCGGTGCCCAGATCAAGGACGCGGTCGCCCGGCGCGATATGCCGCTCGAGCGCCTGGAGGCACAGTTGGGTCGTGGGATGAAATCCGGAGCCAAAGGCCTGCCCCGAATCAAGCTCCAAGAGGATCTCCCCAGGAGCCGCCGCATAGTCACGCCAGGTCGGCTTCACGACGAGACGCTGCCCCAGGTGCAGAACGGGCAGCGTCTCTTTCCAGCGCACCATCCAATCCTGATTGGAGATCCGCTTGTAGACCGGGTCGGAGATCGATTTGATCTGTTGGAGGTGCCAGAGACCTTCTTCAAGGTCCCGGAGGTCCGCCGAAAGCGTCTCATCCACAACCAGATAGGCCCTCACGGTCACCTCAGAGCGCTCACCCTCTGCCCCCATGTCGATGGCGACGCCAGCGGGCGCATAGCGGCTGAGGAGTTCAGCAACGGACTCCGCCGCCTCACAATCCGTGGTGATGTTGACGCCAAGCCACTCCAAGTCGGATCACAACCCCAGGGCTTCGCGCAGCCGATCCACAAATCCGTGTTTCTCCTCAACGACCACCTCGGTGCCCAGCGTCGTCGCCAGATCCTCCAGCAGCGACTGTTGCTCGCCCGTCAGATGCTTTGGGATCGCCACTTGCACGATGACGAGCTGGTCGCCACGGCCGTTTCCACGCAGATGTGGGATACCCAATTCCCGCATACGCAGGACTGTGTTTGGCTGGGTGCCGGCGGGAATGGCGATCTCGCGCTCGCCGTCCAACGTCGGGAGGCTCACTTGGGTGCCCAGCGCCGCCTGGGCCATGTTGACCTTGAGTTCCACGATGACGTCACTGTCACGCCGCTTGAAGTAGGGATGCGGCTTGACGTGCACGTTGACGTAGAGGTTGCCCGGCGGCCCACCCCGCTCGCCCGACTCGCCCTCGCCCGCCAGCCGAATGCTCATTCCATTTTCGATGCCGGCGGGAATGCGCACGCTCAATCGACGCCGGTGATAGACTTTACCCGATCCCTGGCAGTTCTGGCACGGGTTTGTCACGATCTTGCCTTTGCCCTCACAGCGCGGGCACTCGCTGATGTTGACGAAGGAGCCAAGGAAGGTCTGCTGAGCGCGGCGTACCTGACCGGTACCGTTACATTCGGGACAGCGCTGGGGCTGCGTTCCCGGCTCCGCACCGGAGCCGTCACACCGGTCACAGGCCTCCATACGTTGGACGGCGATTTCCTTCTCAACACCAAAGGCCGCCTCTTCAAAGGTGATGTCCAGACGGCTGCGGATATCCCGCCCGCGATGTGGCCCCCGTCGCGTACCTGTGCCAAATCCAAAGCCACCAAAATTGCCGAAGACCTCGGCGAAAATATCGAAGGGGTCGTGAAAGCCGTTAAATCCGCCTACGCCGGGCTTGACCGTGCCAAAGCGGTCATACATGGACCGCTTCTCGGTATCAGAGAGCACCTCGTAGGCCTCATTGATCTCCTTAAAGCGCTCCTCGGCATCGGTCGCATCGTTCACATCGGGATGGTATTTGCGGGCCAGACGGCGATACGCTTGTTTGATATCCTGTTGGGACGCCTCGCGCGTTACGCCTAGAACCTGATAGTAATCTTTGTTCGCCATGTAACTCCAAAAGAACTATGTTACTGATCCAGACATCGTTCAACCATGCACGTCGTTTCTGTGACTCTCTGTGCTCAATCCTCCGGTGCCGTGTCTGATTCCTCGGCAGCTGCTTCTGGCTCAGCCTCCGGCTCAGGTGAAGCCGCTGCTACCACGACGCGGGCAGGACGCAACACACGCTTGCCTTGCATATAGCCCCGCTGCGCCTCTGCCACAATCTGCCCCTCTTCAAAGCCTTCGACGGGTTGGCTCAACACCGCCTCGTGAATATTGGGATCAAACTCAACGCCCGGCTCGACCTCGATGGGTTCCACGTTCTCCGTTTTCAACAGATGCCAGATTTTTTGTTTGACCAATCGCACACCGTCCAACCACTTGTGCCCTTCAATCGCTTCGGGAACGTTGCTGAAGGCGCGTTCAAAGTCGTCCAGGACCGGAAGCAAACGCGCCAACAACGCGGCGTTCGCCGTCACGAGCCATTCCTTTTTCTCCACTTCAGCGCGCCGCCGGTAATTTTGGAAAGACGCTTGCGCTCGCTGCCAACCGTCGAGATTTTTTGCCGCCTCCTCTTTCAAATCCTCCAGTTGCTCTTCGAGCTCGGCGACCCTCACCTGCAGCTCCTCTACACTCAACTCTGGCGCCGTTTCTGTCTCTTCAGATGACTGACCAGCGGCGCCTTCAGTCTCTACGCTTGCTTCATCCATCGTCTTCTGCTCTTCATTAGTCTCGTGTTCTTTTTTCATAATTCACCTCACTTTA
Organism: uncultured Anaerolineales bacterium; assembly: GCA_964452025.1. GTDB lineage: Bacteria > Chloroflexota > Anaerolineae > B4-G1 > SLSP01 > G713. The sequence continues at coordinate 1,318 of CAYVKR010000015.1, read as the reverse complement.
AGATCGTTGTATCCCCAGGCGGCGTGACATTTATGATGCGCTCTCCGCGCCCTCCGATGGCAGGTTGTCCTGCTCGAGCGGCCAATACATCTCATAGACCATCTCATTCAACACGCCTGCCACAAAACGGACCACGGAGATTGTGCGTCCGTAGGACATGCGGACGGGGCCAAGGACCCCCAGCGCGCCAGTCGCATAATCCGCGACGCCGTAACGCGTGACAACGAGGCTGCACATCCGCAGCGCGTCCCACGGCCCCTCGCCACCGATGACGACGCGGATCCCGCCCACTCCGGCGACAGGGCTCAAAGCATCGGCAATGACGGCTTGCAGCTGACTGGTCTCCTCTAGCACCCGGATCAGACCGGTGCTCTCGCTCTCAGCGAACTCTGGTTGTTCCAGCAGTTGTGGAATGCCGTGGCGATAGATCTCGTTGGCAGGCTGCTCTTCTGTCTGCTGCATCAGAGAGAGCACGACGTCCAGAATCTCGGCCTCCAAGGCAGGCAGCATCAGTGACCGTTTTCGAATCTCGGCACCGGTCAGACCGCTGCACAACTGATTCAAACGATCTGCGGCTTCGCTAAGCGCCGGCTGCCCCATCAACTCAGGGAGGGCCAACATGCGCTGCTCCACGGTACCGCCTTGCAGCACCAACACCAGCAGCACAGCACGACCGTGGGTTGCAATTAACTCCAGGTGCTTGTAGACCGCACGCTCCGCACGCGGCGCCGTGACGACGGCTGCGCCCCGCGTGGTACGCGCCACCACCGACGCAGCCAGCGGCATCCACTGCTCGATGTGATCTTGCGCCTGATAGAACTGGTGCGCAATCCGTCGCTGCTCCACTGGAGAGAGCGCTTCCTCGTTCATCAACCGCTCGACGAAATATCGAAAGCCGCTCTCCGTGGGGATGCGCCCAGCCGATGTATGCGGCTGGAGCAGATAGCCCAGCTCTTCCAGGCGCGCCATCTCATTACGCACTGTCGCTGAGCTGACGCCGAGATCGTAATATTCCACCAGCGCGCCAGACGCCACAGGCTCCACCGTACGCACGTGTTCCCGCACGATCAACTTCAGTATCTGCGCCTGTCGAGCGGTCAAGTCTTCCGCAGTCATCGCGTCTTCTCCACTTGTCACGCCAATATTGGCTGCCTTAAAAAAGTCAGCCAAAGAAAACTATGGGGGACATGTTGTGGTTGGGTGCAGACCAACCACAACAATAGTATCCCTTTCTCTACTGAATACTTTTTTCAGTAGAGACATCGGTGCGAGCGCACACCATCCTCGTACGAAAATGCCGGTTTTTGGAGCGCCAGCA
>CAYVKR010000014.1:0-26278 GCA_964452025.1 uncultured Anaerolineales bacterium | reverse complement strand
CAGGTTGCGAGTTTGTGCAACCGGATGATCATGAGCCAACGGGCCAGCCAGATACCGCCGAAGGCGCTCAGCCCTGGCCCAATGCCCTGTTGCAAAGCGACGATAAGCAATAGCGCAATCCAACCGAGCCGCACACCAAATCCTCCGACGAGCCAGGCCACGGCCAGCGGTGACGGGCGCGCCTCCAGGCGCTTCACCGTCCAGACCTGAAACGCGACGCTGGCCCAGCCCCACAGCGCACCCAGCGCCAACCAGACGCCTAACATGGCCCGTCCGATCTCTCCTCGACGTCCAGGGCGCGTCGTTTCCGGTCGCGAGCGTTCAACCGCTGCGCGTAGCGCCAGAGGTTGTAGAACCCCGCCGCGACGCCCAGGAAGAACAAGCCCACGGTGAACAGGGCCTGGGTCCCCACCCGGTTATCCAGCGCGTAGCCCAGCAACGCCCCGCCAAAGATGGGCAGCGCGAGTTCCCAGCCCAGCGTCGACGCGCGCACGGCCTCGCCCAGCCACGGTTGCCCCTGGGACGGGCGCTTATCCATCGGAGAGCTCTGATTCTGCGCGCAGGGTCTCCAGCAGCGTCGCCGCCAGCCGCTCGAAGCGCACCTCACGCTCGGCATCAGGCCGGGCGGACGCTTCGCCGGCAGCGTGCAACGCGCCGGGCGCCAGGATCGTCACCCCCTGCGGCGTGATGCTCAGGATCCCCGCCTCCAGTTCGATCTCGTGCGTGCCGGCAGCGTCGGTGTAGCACACCGCGCCCGCCACGGTCTCCGCCAGCAGCGGCGCGTGCCCCGGATAGATGCTCAAGCCGCCGCCATCGGCCAGCCGGAGTCGGATGTACTGCACCGGTTCGACGTCCAGCAGCGTCTCCACCGGCGTGACGACCTGCAAACGCAGCGGCGCGATCACGATGCCGCACCCTCCGCCTGGAGCCGCTGCGCTTTCTCCAGCACGTCGTCGATGGTGCCCACCATGTAGAAGGCCTGCTCCGGCACCTCGTCATGCTGCCCTTCGAGGATCTCGCGGAAGCCCCGCAGCGTCTCTTCCAGCGGCACGAAGCGACCGGGGAGGCCCGTGAACCGCTCGGCCACGAAGAAAGGTTGTGTCAGGAAGCGCTGCAGCCGCCGCGCGCGGCTGACCACGCGCCGGTCCGCCTCGTTGAGCTCGTCCATGCCCAGGATGGCGATGACGTCCTGCAGCTCCTCGTAGCGCGCCAGCACGGAGCGCACCTCCGTGGCGATCTCGTAATAGGCCGCGCCGACGAACTCCGGCGCCAGCAGCGTGCTGCTGGACTCCAGCGGGTCGATGGCGGGATAGAAGCCCCGACTGGCCTGGCGCCGCGAGAGGATCGTCGCGGCGTCCAGGTGCGCGAAGGTCGCCACCACGGCGGGATCGGTCATGTCGTCGGCGGGGACGTAGACGGCCTGCACCGATGTGACGCTACCCTGACTCGTCGTGGTGATGCGTTCCTGGAGCTCGCCCATCTCCGTCTGCAGCGTGGGCTGGTAACCGACGGCGCTCGGCAGCCGGCCCAACAGCGCGGAGACCTCGGCGCCAGCCTGGATGTAGCGGAAGATGTTGTCGATGAAGAGCAATACAGCGCGCTGCTCATGATCCCGAAAGTACTCGGACATGGTCAGCGCCGTCAGCGGCACGCGCAGGCGAGCGCCCGGCGGCTCGTTCATCTGCCCGAAGACGAGCACGGTGCTCTCCAGCACGCCGCTCTCCTGCAAATCCAGCCAGAGATCGTTGCCCTCGCGGCTGCGCTCCCCCACCCCGGCGAAGAGCGCGACGCCCTCGTGCTCCTGGATGGTGTGGCGCATCAGCTCGATCATGAGCAGGGACTTGCCGACGCCCGCGCCGCCAAAGAGGCCGATCTTGCCGCCCTGCGGATAGGGCGTCAGCAAGTCGATGGCCTTGAGGCCGGTGACGAAAGGCTCCGAGACGACGCGCTGATCCTGGAGCGGCGGCGAATCGACGTGGATGGGCGCGCGCCGGACGCTCTCCACGGCGCCCTGCTCGTCGATAGGTTCGCCCAAGACGTTGAACATGCGGCCCAGCGTGGCCCGGCCCACCGGCACGCGGATGGGCGCGCCCGTATCGCGCACGCGCAGACCGCGCCGCAGTCCAGCCGTGCCGCCCATAGCAATCGCGCGCACCGTCCGCGGGTCGACGTGCTCCTGCACCTCAACAACGAGATCCGATGCCTCGTCGCGCTCAACAATCAGCGCGTTATGGATGCTGGGCAGATCGCCCGAGGGAAACTCCGCATCGACCACGACACCGACGACGCGCACGACCGTTCCTGCTCGTTCCAAGTGTCCTCCTCACATTGTCAGGCATATAGTATACAGTTAGCTTTGGTATTGGGCAAAGTCAGGCTTCAGACGTCATGAGTCACGAGTTTGGTAAAGTCGTAGCTTCGAAGCAATAGCTCTGGGATAAAGCAGCGTGGTGTTTGGTGCGTGATGATCTCAGGAGTCAATAGTCAGAAGTCACCAGTCACGTTTCACGCATCACGTTTCACGCAAAACGGGCCCCACCCCGAAGGACAAGGCCCGTGGTGACGCTCAGATGAGCAGATTACGCGCGGCGCTTCCAGATGAAGAGACCGGCGCCTCCTGCAACCGCTGCGACGACCAGCGCGAAGGCGGGCAATCCAGCCAGCCCGGGACCGGCGTCAATGGCGGAGAGGGTCACGGCGTTGGGGCCCCAACCGTCCCAGAAGTAATCCTCAACCTCACCGTTGGCAACTTCGCCAATGTAGCCAGGATTACCAGCACCATCTGAAACTAGGCGGAATCGGGCAAAGAGATCGTCGTCTGCCTCGAAACTGCCATCAACCGTAATGGACAATCTGTGCTCACCAGCAGTAAGACCGGTCCAAGACTGGGCTTCATTAGCATCATCGAAGTCGCCGTCGTTGTTCCAGTCGAACCAGGCGTACAAGTCGCCGGTTCCACCGGTGACGGTGGCGGTAATGTATCCGGTACCATTCTCCCAAGCGGTGCCCCCATCTTCCAGCTTCACGCGCTCAATGCCATCTTCGTCATCAAGATTGTTGCCGTCATCGCCGGTGGCATCGGTGGTTGGGAAACCATCCGCTTCGAGGTCAATCGATAGCCCGAGATAAAGATCGCCTCTTACGTGGCTGGGCCCGCCATTTGCCTGTGTGGTGGTGTAATAGCGAGCAACACCACCAACTTCTGTCCCAGCTTCGGGCAAATCACCCCAGTCTGTTTCAGCGGAAGTTTCGAAGAAGTCAAGTCTCAGATCGCGATCAACAGCCCCAGAGACAATTCTAAATTCAATCGCTCCAGCGCTATGGAAAATATCATCACCAGTGAGAGAAGAGAAAGGAACAAAGAATGACTCGCCAGGCTCAGACACCGCCGAGGGTAGAGTCAAAGTATAATATGTAGTTAGTGTGTTAGAATAGACATAGATTCCCAAATCAAAGCCGCCATCAGCAGAAACAATCAGAATTTGGAAACCACTATTGGTACCACCATCAGTGAGATCCGCTCCCCCCAATCCAGTTTTATCAATATCATCACCGCTATTATCTTGTCCATCCCATACAACTCTGCCCCACCCCTCGGCCCCAGCATCCTGGCTAAAGGCAACGAGTCCGGAGTTCTCTTCATTGATTGCTATTGCTACACCACCGGTACCCGAGTCACGGCATACATAAAACTCGCGCTGCCCACCAAGTATACTGTCATGGTTAGCAGAGTCACTTTTACAAGATGTCGTTGCTCTTTGGTAAAGATCCTCCCCAAGATCAAAATTGTCAATCAACACAGGTGCCGCCAGAACTAGGCTCACCAAACCAGCCAGCAAAAGCGCCAGACCTACACTTCCCAATAACGAAACTAACCTGCTCTTGCGTTTCATGATTCTTTTCTCCTTGATTTCTATACAAATCTCATTAACCGCACAACTCTATATCCCCCCACAAAGATTCGATCTCTGTCACTACCTCCTCACAGCTAGGCCAACATGATTGATTCTATCCCTGGCGTCACATGTATAGTCGTACAACTCCTAAAAAGGTTCAAAACTCGTCATACGCCACGCTATTTTCGCTAAAGCCACAGGCGCCAAGCACGAAATTTGGCCACTTAACCTAACCGTTTAGCGATGATCCTATGCTATCAGGCTAGATCTACCCCAACTATAGCAAACGGGGCGGGATTGTCACTAGACTTTCGTCTAGAAAAATGCCGTTTCTCAAACCATACCTCCCCCCATCATCTCTTGCCCTCACATCATATATAGTCGCACAACTCCTAAAAAGGTTCAAAACTCGTCAGATTTGAGGAGAATCCCAAGTCCATAATTGCCCTTTATTGGACAAAACCCCAACTTCGGTTATGATCTACGTTGACAAAGCGTATGGGTACGAATCTGTTACATCACGAAGACAAACCATTCGGGTCTGAAGCGTGAAGCGTAAAACGCGAAACGTGAAGACAAAAAAAAACCAACCCTCACGTTTCACGCATCACGTTTTACGTGGCACATTGAACACAGAACGAGGCGAAGCGGATATGGCATTTCAAAGAGAGCTGGGCATCGATTTGGGAACGGTCAACGTGCTGGTCTACGTCCGCGGACGCGGTATCGTGCTGCAGGAGCCCTCCGTCGTGGCCCAGGAGTTGAACACAGGTCGCGTCGTGGCGGTGGGCGAAGAGGCCCGCGCGCTGATGGGCCGCAATCCAGAGACGATCCAGGTGCGGCGCCCGCTGCGCGACGGCGTCATCGCCGACTACCAGGTCACCCAGGAGATGCTGGCGCACTTTATCCAGCGCGCCGTCGGGCGCTCGCGGCTCTTCAAGCCCACGGTGATGCTCACCGTCCCCTTCGGCGTGACGCAGGTGGAGCGGCGCGCGGTCCACCAGGCCGCTTTGGAGGCCGGCGCCGGCAAAGCCTACCGCATCCCGGAGCCGCTGGCAGGCGCCATCGGCGCGGGCCTGCCCATCCACACGCCGGGCGGGCACATGGTCATCGACCTGGGCGGGGGCGCCAGCGAAGCCGCCGTGCTCTCCGTCTACGGCGTCGTCGCCTCGGCGGCGGTGCGCAGCGGCGGCGTCCGCATGGATGAGGCCATCGCCTCCTACGTCCGCCGCAAGTACAACCTGATGGTCGGCTTGCCCTCGGCCGAAGAAGCGAAGATCCGCATCGGGGCGGCGATGCCGCTGGACAGCGAGCCCCTGCGCATGGAGATCCAGGGCCGCGATCAGGTCAGCGGTATGCCGCGCAGCGTCGAGATCTCCACCGACGACATCGTCGAGGCGTTGGAAGAGCCCATCGACCTCGTCGTGGGCATGGTCAAGTCGGTGCTGGAGCAGACGCCGCCCGAGCTGGCCTCGGACATCATCGACCGGGGCATGACCATGATCGGCGGCGGCGCCCTGCTCCGCAACATCGACCAGCTGCTCACGCAGGAGACCGGCGTCCCCGTCTACGTCGCCGACGCGCCCATGGCCTGCGTGGCCATCGGCGCGGGCAAAGCGCTGGGCCGCATCGCCATCCTCGAGCGCACCCTGAAAGAGATGTGAACTCAAAGCTGGCTGCCCTGAAAAAAGGGTCAGCCAAAGAAAAATATGGAGCATCCTTTTCTCTACTGAAAACCTTTTTTCAGTAGAGTCAAAGCTGGAAGCTGGGTGCTGGATGCCGGATCTCTGCACGCCACACCCAACTTGTAACTTTCAACCCGCAACCTGCAACGCATTCCCCCTTGCCTCCCCGGCCCTCTGTGCTATACTACTGACCGTGGTCATTGTTGACCCCAGTCATTGCAACGAGGGAGAACGCGCATGAAGAGACCGTGGATTTGGATTATCGCCGCCGTGGTGATCGCCGTCGCCGTCGGCGGATTTTTGTGGGTTCGGCGACAGCAAGCGCAGCAGTCGCAGGCCGAGGTGTTACGCGAGGCCGAGGTCGTCCGCGACGACCTGCAGATCACCGTCGCCGCCAGCGGCAACGTCGTCGCCAACCAGAAGGGCGAACTCCGCTTTGACATCCCCGGCTCCGTCGCGGAGGTCAACGTCGAGATCGGCGACCGCGTGGAACAAGGCGACGTGCTGGCAACGTTAGACGCCGAGGCGCTGGAGCTGGCGCTGGAAGAGGCGCAGACGCGCCTGGATCAGGCCAAGACGGAAAACGAACGCCAGATCGAAGAGGCCCAGCTTAGTCTGAAGTCGGCGCAACTGCGCCTGGAACAGGGTGAACTCCGCCTGCCCGGGCTGGGATCGGCGTCGGCCGCCATCCGCAGCGCGCGGGCCAACCTGGCGCGCGTCGAACAGGGCGCCAGCGCCGAGGACGTCGCCATCGCCGAGCGCCAGCTGGAGCAGGCCAAAAACACGCTCTGGCAGCAGCAGAGCCAGCGGGACGCCACCTGTGGCGCTGTGGGATTCACGGCGACCGAGCAGCAGTGCGACGCGGCGGAAGCCGCTGTCAATCAGGCGGAAGAGAGCGTGCGCATCGCCGAACTGCAGCTCGAGAAAGTCAAGAAAGGGTCAACCGCCGAGGATCTGGAGACCGCCCAGGCGCAACTGGCCCAGGCCCAATCAGAATACGCGCGCGCAGCCGACGAGAGCAGCGCCCAGGAAGTCGGCCTGGATATCCTCAAGGCCGATATCGAACGGGCAGAGCTGACGCTGAAACGGCTGCAGGATGGCGTGGACCCGTCGCTGGCGCTGGCTGTGGAGCGCGCGGAGAACGAGCTGGACAACAGCCAGCTGGTGGCCCCCTTTGACGGCGTCGTCGCCGCCGTCAACCTGCAGGAAGGCGTCCAGGTCGGCAGCTCGCTGCCCGCCGTCACCCTGGTGGACGACACCGTCTTCTTCGTCGACGTGACGGTCGACGAGATCGACATCGGCAAGTTGGCGCAGGGTCAACCGGTCGAGGTCACCGTCGACGCCTACCCCAACACGGTGTTTCAGGGCGAGATCGAGACTATCGCGCCGGCGCCCAGCAACGTCGGCGGCGTCGTCGCCTATCCCGTGCGCGTGCAGCTGGCGGAGACCGATAACGAGGACGCAGAAATCCGCGACGGCATGACGGCCAGCGTGCTCATCGAGACCAGCATGTTGGAAGACGTGCTGCTGGTGCCCAACTGGGCCGTGCGCACCGACCAGAGCAGCGCCGAGACCTTCACCTACTGCTACTGCATGCAAAACGGCACGCCGGAGCCGACGCCCATCACCATCGGAGAGCGCAACGAAATCTACACCCAGATCACCTCCGGGCTGGAAGAAGGCATGACAGTGGTGCTGGTCACAGAGCAGCGCAATCTCTTCGAGTTCGGCGGCGGCCCTCCGTCCACCGGGAATTAGGCAATGCATACGTCTGAAATGCATACGTCTGAAATGCATACGCCGGAGATGAACGGAGACGTCATCCACATCAACGGGGTGACTAAAGTCTACCAGATGGGCACCCAGGAGGTGCACGCGCTGCGCGGCGTCTCGCTGGGCGTGGAACGCGGCGAGGCCGTCGCTATCATGGGGCCATCGGGATCGGGGAAATCCACGCTGATGAACGTCATCGGCTGCCTGGATCAGCCCACGTCGGGCGAGTACTTCCTCGACGGCGAGGACGTGAGCCAGATGAGCGAAGACGAGTTGGCCGACGTCCGCAACCGCCGCGTCGGCTTTATCTTCCAGAGCTTCAACCTGCTGGCCCGCACGTCGGCGCTGGAGAACGTCCAGTTGCCCCTGATTTACGCGGGCACCAGCCTCAAAATGCGCCGGGGGCGCGCCCAGGAAGTGCTGCGCGCCGTGGGTCTGGGGGATCGGATGGATCACATGCCCAACGAGCTCTCCGGCGGACAGCAGCAGCGCGTCGCCATCGCCCGCGCCCTGGTCAATCGGCCCTCCATTATCCTGGCGGACGAGCCGACGGGCAACCTCGATAGCAAATCCGGCAAAGAGGTGATGAACATCCTCATGGACCTCAACCGCGAGCAGGGCATCACCATCATCCTGGTGACCCACGATCCTCGGCTGACGCAGTACGTGGGTCGCGTGCTCAAGCTCTTCGATGGCAAGATTCAAGGCGAGGAGCCGGGCGGTCTCGTCACGGGTGAACCCGTCGAAGCCCAAGAGGTGATCACGTGAGACTGCTGGAAAGCCTGCGACTGGCCCTGCGCGCCCTGGCGGCCAACAAACTCCGGGCCGCGTTGACCATGTTGGGCATCATTATCGGCGTGGGCGCCGTCATCACGCTGCTCTCCGTGGGACAGGGCGTGCAATCCTACATCACCGAGCAGTTCCAGTCCATCGGCACCAACCTCTTCTTCGTGATCCCCGGCTCCTTCCAGGCGGAGCTCGACCGCCCGGCGTACCTCACGCTGGACGACGCGCGCGCGCTGGCCGATCCGGCCCAGGCGCCGGACATACTGCGCGTCGCGCCCTCGGTCAGCGGCAGCGGCAAGATCAGCATCCCCGGCGAGGAGAAGAACACCGAGGTCAACGGGGTGACGCCTGAGTTCAACCTGGTGCGCGATTGGCGCCCTGCCCTGGGCACGTTCATCAGCGCCAGTGATCAACAGGCCCAGGCGCGCGTCGTCGTGCTGGGCAAAATCGTCGCCGAGACGCTATTTCCCAACAACCCCAATCCCGTGGGCCAGATCGTGCGCGTCGAGGGCATCCCTTTCCGCGTCATCGGCGTGATGGAAGAGCGCGGCGGCAGCGGCTTCCGCAGCGAGGACGACGCCGTCTTTGTCCCGCTGAGCACGGCGCTCAGCCGGCTCTATCCACGCCGCACGCCCCAGGGCGAGCCTGCGCTCTCGGTCCTCTACGTGCAGGCCGTCAACGGAGATCGCATGGACGCCGCCATCACCGAGGCCGCGCAGATCCTGCGCCAGCGGCACCGCATCGCGCCCGGCGAGTCCGACGACTTCTCCACCATCAGCCAATCCGACCTCATCGGCACCTTCGAGCAGATCACCAGCGTCATCACCGTCTTCCTGGGCGCCATCGCGGGCATCAGCCTGCTGGTCGGCGGCATCGGCATCATGAACATCATGCTGGTCTCCGTGACGGAGCGCACGCGCGAGATCGGGCTGCGCAAGGCCGTGGGCGCGCGCCGGCGCGACATCCTCTGGCAGTTCCTCATCGAGGCGATGCTGCTCTCGCTGGTCGGCGGCGGCATCGGCATCCTGCTGGGCGGCGCCGGCTCGACGGTCATCTCCCTGGTCTTGCAAGATCAAGGCTTCAGCGCCGTCATCACCTTCGGCTCTGTGGCACTGGCGACGCTCTTCTCGGCAGCCGTCGGCCTCTTCTTTGGGATCTATCCCGCGCAACGCGCAGCAGCGCTCAATCCTATCGACGCTCTGCGCTACGAGTGAACGGGCTGCTTGAAGCTGGATGCTAGATACTGGATGGCACCAGCTGGCGCTTGCCCCCTAACCTGGCTACCTGGACAGGTAACAAACCCTCAATCTGTCGGGTCTCAACGAAGACACCTTAGCGTAGGATAAGGGGCGTATGTGTTGAGAAGAATAACTGGTATGCCCCCCAGGGTAAGCCCTGAACCCGGTTTCACGGCAAGCCGCGAGGAATGAAACCTGACCTATCGCAAAGCGATAGGCAGATTCAAAATGCCCTTCAATGACAGCGGCAAACCGGCCCTTTGCCCTTCCCGGCAGGTATACGACAGAATATAGGGAAAAATCAGACCCCCTATCTTGCAAACCAACGCTAGGTAGCCGCGAAATCCATTTCGCGCTTCAGAGTACGCGATTTAGAAATCGCGGCTACAGTTCCCCAATAATTTGTCCTATACCCCTTCTCGGCAGGTAAGTTGACAAAAAACAGCGAGCGCTTATAATCGCCCTAATATCTCACAACACAGGGAGGTGAGGGTTATTGAATAAAACGAGGAAGTAGTACACTTTACGTTTATCGTTCAACAAATCACAGAGGAGGAGAAAGATGTTGAAAAAGTCCCTTTACACGTTACTCTCCGTCATGGTGCTGCTGAGCCTAGCACTCACGGCCTGTGGCACACCAACGCCGGAACCGACGGAAGCTCCCACCGAGGAAATGACTGAGGAGCCAACCGAAGAACCGACTGAGGAGATGACCGAAGAGCCGACAGAGGAACCAACGGAAGAAGAAACCGAAGAAGCCATGGAGCCGGAGCCGCTGTGGAATCAGGCTGAGCGCCAGGCGTTTGCAGCCGCTCTCGACCGAGAGGCGCTGGTTGACCGCGTCTTCGAGGGCCGCAATATCCCCGCCTACCACATGGTCCCTAACAGCTACCCCTACGGCACAGAGCCGTTCCTGGATAAGTATGGCACCCGCGACCTCGATATGGCTATCGAATTGCTGGAAGGCGAAGGCTATACCGCGGACAACCCCTTCGTCATCGACTTCTGGTACCCGCCAGAGCACTACGGCACCACCACCGCGGACGTCGTCCAGGTGCTAAAAGAACAGCTGGAGGAAACCGGGCTGATCCAGGTCAATCTGCAGAGCCAGAACTGGGCCGAGTACGTGGACAGCTTCGTCGCCGGCGAGATGCCCGTCTTCATCCTGGGCTGGTTCCCCGACTTCGCCGACCCCGAGAACTGGCTTTCACCCTTTGGCTCCTGCCTCCAGTCACCGGACCTGGGCGTCTTCTACTGCAACGACGAGATGGACGCCATGCTGCAGAAGGCAGCAGCATCCGCCGACCCAGCCGAGCGTGAAGAACTTTACGCGCAGATTGGCGAGCTCTGGGCCGAAGACATCCCCACCATCCCCCTCTTCTGGGAACCTGAGTTCATCGTCTACCGTGATGGCATCGAGGGCGTCAAGATTGGTTCGACCCTGGAGTTCAACTACAAAGAGCTGAGCTTCACCGACGACGCCGAACCGGCCTCCGGAGACCCCAACACCATCATCATCGGCACCACCGACGAGGTGCACAGCCTGGACGCGCAGGACGCCTACTCCGTGCACGACTGGGAGATTCTGAAGAACACGGGTCTGCCACTGCTGGCCTACGAGCCCGGCAGCGCGGAGATGGTCTTGGGTACAGCAGCCGCCATGCCCGAAGTCAGCGATGACGGTAAGACCTACACCTTCACGCTCAAGGAAGGTCTGCAGTTCGCCGACGGCACCCCGATCACCGCGCAGGACTACGTCCGCGCCTGGGAACGCATCGGCCTGGAAGGCGATGTCTCTGGTCTGGTGCAGCTCTACGTCGAAAGCGTGGAAGCGCCGGATGACCAGACCGTGGTCTACACTCTGACCGATGCTTTCGGCTTCTTCCCGTCCCTGGCCGCCACCGCCCCCTTCATCGTCAGCAACCCGAACCAGTATCCCACCGACGAGCTGGTCTTCTTCCCCGAAGCCATCGACGGCGTTGGGCCGTACAAGATGGTCTCCCTGACCGAGGGTGAGCAGATGGAACTGCAAGCGAACCCGAACTATCCTGGGGACGCCCCCAAGATCGAGAACGTCATCATCCGCTACTACGCTGATCCCACCACCATGAGCAACGCCGTGGAGACAGGTCAGATCGACATCGCCTGGCGCACGCTGGGCCCCGTCGAGGCCGTCCGCCTGGAAGAGGTTGAGGGGTTGACGGTCGAGAAGATCGAAGCGCCCGCGCTGCGATACATCGTCTTCAACCACGAATACATGGTTAGCGGCGAGTAATCCCAGCCTCTTACTGAGAAGAGACACAACGTGGGGGCGGAGTATCTCGCCCCCACGTTGTCAAGCTGAGAACCGACACCCTGCGGAACAATACCCTACCCGTATTCAATTACAAATAATTAAGGTGCATTTTTGAGGGAGTGTGGAAGCCATGTCGTCTTCCTTTCGCAATTTCATTATCACCCGATTATTACTGACCATTCCGATGATCCTGATTCTGGTGACCATGGTCTTCTTCGTCATGCGGATTCTGCCAGGAGATCCGATCCGCTCACAACTCGGGCCCAAGGTCAGCGAAGAGCAAGCTGATCAGCTGCGTGAGCGCATGGGACTCAATCGCCCGCTCTACGTCCAGTACTTCGACTTTCTCTGGCGCATGGTCACGCTGGATTTTGGCAACGCCCTGACCCAGGGGGAACGTCCCATCCGCGAGGAACTAGCTGAGAAACTGCCCGCTACCATCGAGCTGACCATCCCGTCCATCATCTTCACCGCGCTGGCCGGCATCTTCGGCGGGGCTTTTGCAGCCAAGAATCGCAAGAAGCCGGTGGATTACATCCTGCGCGTTATCAGCGTGGCGGTCTATGCCTTCCCTATCTTCTTTCTGGGCCTGCTCTTCCAGATCATCTTCTCGGTGCGCATCCCGCTCTTCCCGCTGGCCGGACGGATGGATTCGATGTTGATGACAACCTTTGAGTCCGTCACCAACTTCTACATTGTCGACGCTATCCTGAACCAGAACTGGGCCGCGCTGAGATCGACGCTGATGCACCTGGTGCTGCCATCCTTCACCCTGGGGCTGATTCTGACGGGGCCATTCCTGCGGCTGACGCGCGTCAACATGCTGGAGATACTGCAGTCGGATTTCATCACCGCCGGGCGCGCCAGGGGCCTACCGGAGAAGCGGTTGGTCTACAAACACGCGCTGCGCAACACCTTCATCCCCATCATCACCCTGTTGGGGCTGCAGTTTGCGCTGTTGTTGGCGGGGGCCGTGCTCACCGAGACGACCTTCTCGTGGCCGGGCATGGGCCGCTACCTGGTCAAGCGCATCGAGTTGCGTGATTACAACGCCGTGCAGTCCGTCATCGCCGCCTTTGCGCTTTTCGTTGGTAGCATCAGCGTGCTGGTGGACATTCTGTACGCCTTCATCGATCCCCGCATCCGATATTAGAAACGTCAGCAGGAGAGAGAACGTATGCAAGAAGAAATTATTCAAGAAAAAATAGACGCCCAAGCTGTGCCCGAATGGCAGCTGGAAGTAGATCGCGTGGGCTTCGTACGCCGCCTGTTCATCGCTCGCAAGTGGTACGGGGGCGACTGGTGGTTTGTCGCCATCAGCGCTGTGTTGCTTATCTTTATCATCATCGTAGGCATTGTGCCACAGTGGTTCGCGCCCTACGATCCCCGCGAGGAGGTTGGGCCGTCGCTTCTATCTCCCGGTGAACCGCCCTCAGAGTACGTGCTGGTCGCCACGACGGACGCTGGCGTGACTGATCTACGTGACGTGGGCGCTCGCGAGAACAGCGTCGGCTACGTCCTTGGCACGCCCGCCGCCCAGGCGCTCCGCAAAACGCTGACGGAGATCACGGACGAGGATCAGGCCAAGGGTATGGACGTCCGCTATCAGCCGCGTCCCAGCCGTTTTGAGACATTGGAGGAAGCGTTGACGGCGCTGAGCGCCGGAGAGGTCGATGCCGTGGTAGCGTCGCCGGGCAATCTAGAGGAGAGCCTGGGCGACTATCCCGACCTGAAGATCGTCAGCTCGTTGCGCGACGCGGCCGAGCGCGGCTTCATCATGGGCACCAATCAGCTGGGGCAGGATATCCTCAGCCGCATTATCTGGGGGACGCGCATCGCGCTCATCGTCGGATTGAGTTCCGCCGTGGTGGCGCTGGTGCTGGGCGTCCCGCTGGGGCTGCTCAGCGGCTTCGTCGGCGGCTGGCTGGACCGGGTCCTCACACTGCTGATGGACAGCCTCTACTCCTTCCCCGGCCTGATCCTGGCCATCGCCATCGCAGCGGTGCTGGGCGCGGGCATCGGCAACATCATCGTCGCCATCGCCGTGCTCTACGTCCCCACCTATTTCCGCATCGTGCGCGGGCAGACGCTGACGGTGAAAGAGGAGCTCTACGTCGAGGCCGCCCGTAGTCTGGGCGCGACGCCCTTCCAGATCATGAAGGACTACATCTTCCCCAACGTCATCCCCTCCGTCGTCACCATCTTCTCGGTCAACGTCGCCGACGCTATCCTGACCGAGGCCGGGCTGAGTTTCCTGGGTCTCGGCCTGCCGCCTGACACGCCGGACTGGGGCATCGATCTGGCGCGAGGCCAGGACTACGTCCGCCGGGCCTGGTGGCTCATCACCTTCCCCGGCATGATGGTCACCCTGGTGACGCTCTCCTTCAGCATGCTGGGCGAGAGCCTTTCTGAGATTCTCAACCCCCGACTGGCGAAACTCTGATGACAGCCGACGACAGACTATCCAGCACAGATAGAGGACATACAACCATGATGAACAACGAAAAAGAGACACTCGCCCGGATCCGTGATTTATCTGTGACCTATCACACTCGTCTCGGTGGCCTGAGCGCCGTCGACGGGGTTTCCTTTAACATCTACAAGGGCGAGATTCTGGGTCTGGTGGGCGAGAGCGGCTGCGGCAAGAGCACCATGGGCAAAGCCCTGATGCGGCTGATCCCGCCGCCGGGCGAGATCAGCGGCGGGCAGCTGATCTTCGACGGTGAGGACATCATGCAGTACGACGACGCCCAGATGCGCGACTTCCGTGGACGCCGCGTCAGTATGATCTTCCAGGACCCCATGACGTCCCTTAATCCGGTCCAGCGCGTCGACGAGCACATCATTGAGGCCATCCAGGTGCACGAACCCAAGACGCCGGCGAAGGCAGCGTTGGGCCGCGCCCGCACGCTGATCGAGACGCTGGGCATCCGTCAGAACCGCCTGCAGGACTACCCGCATCAGCTCTCCGGCGGCATGCGCCAGCGCGTCATGATCGGGCTGGGACTGGTGCTCAACGCCAGCCTCATCGTCGCCGACGAGGCCACCACGTCGCTCGACGTCATCGTCGAGGCCAAACTGCTCGACGAGTTTGAAGCGCTACGCGACAAGTTCAACCTGACGATTCTATTGATCACCCACAACATCGCCGTGGTCGCCCAGCTGGCCGACCGCGTGGCGGTGATGTACGCCGGACAGATGGCCGAGATCGGCACGGTCACGGAGATCTTCGATCACCCGCGCCACCCCTACACCGATGGCTTGCTGCGCTCGGTGCCCAACATCAAATTGGACGAGCGGGAGGAACTTTACAAGATGGGCGGCGAGCCACCCAACCTCACCCATCCACCAAGCGGCTGCCGATTTCATCCCCGCTGCCCGAAAGCCATGCCCATCTGCGCAGAACGAGAACCGACATTGCTGCCGGTAGCGGACGCCGACGACCACCTGGTGCACTGCTGGCTCTACCAGGATCAGCCAGAAAAGGAGCGTGTGTAAGATGTCAGAGATAAGAAAGGCCAACGACAATCTTGTAGAAATTCATAACCTGAAGAAGTGGTTCCCGGTCGGCGGCGGGCTGCTCAACCGGCTTTTTGGTGAAGAGGAGCAGTTCGTCCACGCGGTCGATGGCATCAGCTTTGAGATTAGACGCGGCGAGGTCTTCGGTCTGGCTGGGGAGAGCGGCAGCGGGAAGACGACAGCGGGCCGCGTGGCGCTGGGTCTGACCCAAGCCACAGCCGGTGAGGTGATCTTCGACGGGATCAACCTGACGACGTTGGGCAGAGAGCCTTTGCGCCAGTTGCGCAGCCGCATGCAGGTGATCTTCCAGGATCCCATGGCCTCGTTGAATCCCCGCATGTCGCTGGGCGCAACCGTAGGCTACGGCCTGCGCATCCATTACCCGGAACTGAGCTCCGACGCGCGGCGCGACCGCGTGGTGGAGATGCTAGAAGAAGTCGGGCTTTCGCCCGCCAACTACTTCTACAACAAGTTCCCGCACCAGATCTCCGGCGGACAGCGACAGCGTGCCGTCATCGCGCGCGCGCTGGTCACGCAACCGGAGCTGGTGCTGGCCGACGAGCCTATCGCCATGGCCGACGTCAGCGTTCGCGCGCTGCTGCTAGATCTTATGAACCAGCTGAAAGACGAGTTCAACCTGACCTATCTGTTCATCACGCACGATCTGGCGACGGCGAAGTACATCTGCGACC
Organism: uncultured Anaerolineales bacterium; assembly: GCA_964452025.1. Lineage (GTDB taxonomy): Bacteria > Chloroflexota > Anaerolineae > B4-G1 > SLSP01 > G713. The sequence goes on along the minus strand of CAYVKR010000014.1, from coordinate 10,393 downwards.
GCATCGGCATCTTGTACTTGGGCAGGATGTGCGAGGTTGCTGAACTGCGCGAGCTCTACACGCATCCGCTGCACCCTTACACGCAGGCGCTGCTGGCTGCCGTGCCGGTCCCAGATCCGCACGAGCGACGGGAACAGCCGATGCCTGAGGGCGAGATTCCCAATCCCATCAATCCGCCGACCGGCTGCCGTTTTCACCCGCGCTGCCCCATCGCGCGCGACAACTGCGCCATTGACGTGCCGGAACTGCGAGAACTGCGGCCCGGACACAAGGTCGCCTGTCACTACGCGGAGCAATTCCGACCCTGACGCCGTCAGTACATGAAAAGCCCCCTCAACGTTGAGGGGGCTTTTGATATGGCGCCAGCCTCGGCGGCCTCAGATCTCCAACGTCGGGCGAGTGCTCTCCAGGGATTCGCCGTAGGGACTTCCACCCATGTCGGCGTTCAGCAAAATCTCTTCCAGAATCTCGGAGCCGGTTCGCCCCGTGCTCTCGCTGACAGCAATGCTCAGATCGCGTTTGAACGCGTCGGTGCAATCCTCACCGCTGGCGAGGCGGACCAGAGCAATAGCCTTCACCGCATTGGCGATGGCGTAACGGGGCTCAATGCGCTCCAGGTCCTCAAAGAAGAAGGCGCAGCTGGTGAACATACGCTGCCGGAAGACCTGCGCTTCCAGGAGTTGCAGTAGACGGTTCTGACCTTCTGTGGAAAGCGCAGCGAGACCGCGTTCGACGAGAAAGGCCGGCCCATCCAACTGCCCCAGCAGCACGGTGATGTAGGCATCACGCAACGCCCACGGCTCCACGTCCAGATCGGTCGCCAGGTCGACGTAGACCCGATCAAGCGCTCGCGAGAGGTTGTCCAACGCCCGTCGCAGGGCGCCCTTCCAATGGTTGCAACCACCGGTGCAGTTGCAGCCCGTAGCCCATCGCCCTAGACGATGGGGACAACTCCACGCCGTGTTCTCCTTGATCTCGACTTCAATTTGAGGCGGATGATGACGCAGATATTGTCCCACGGTGGTCACCTCGTAGACGTCATCGGCGCGTGGCGTGGTGATAGCACGCAGCACCTCGACGCCATGGCGATGATGATGCCCAAAGGTCTCGCCGTCGGTCGCCAGCAGCGTGAGCGAGCCAGGGTCCGCACCTCGCAGCGCGCCGTTGATCCAGGCGCGCGCGTGCTTTGCCGGCGGCATATTGAAGGAAAAGGCGTTGGAGAGATGACGGTCCCGCACAAACGCGCTGATAAACCGGTCACTGGGGAGCCGAACTTTGTAGGGACCTGCTCCCTCCACAAGCGGCCCCTTGATCTGCTCGTCAGAAAGAATGACGAACCAGAGGCCGGAGTCTACCACTGCTTCCAGCGTCGCGTAATCGACAGCCATTTCCGGGAGCCACATCCCATCGGGCCAAAGCCCAAACCGTCGCTGGAAACTGGCGATCCCCCACTTGATCTGGCAACGCTTATCGCGGGTGCGCGCGAGGGGCAGGATGGTATGATGTACGGCCTGCACGAGGCCGTTGGTCACGTGGTGGCGGCGATGATAAGCCCATGCGGAATCGACGATACCTTGATAGGTCTGGGGGGCTTCGAAGTCCAACCAACGGGCCAAAGTGCCGCCTAGATTGAAACTGATCCGCCGAAAGTTGCCGGCTCGCACGTTGGGAGCGTAACACTCCGCCGTGATGCGCGCGTTCCAGTTACGATACGGTGCAGCCTCCGGCTCCACGCGATAGGCACCGGTAAAGGGGTTTTCACGTGGGGGCTGATAGAAGTGACCGTGGACACAGAGGAATGGTTTCACACCTATACCCGTTCAGAGAGCACGCGCGATTTTACCTCTCACCGACTGCTACGGATAGCCCGCGCGCGGCGATAAAGGTCAACGTACGCGCGCGCCGACGCATCCCAGGAGAAGTCCTTCTGCATGGCCCGTCGCTGCAGTTGCGACCAGCGCTGAGGATGCCCGTAGACGGCGAGGGCGCGGCGAAGGGTCTCGACCAGCGCCTCTGTCTCAAAGGGCTGAAAGACGAAGCCGGTGCCCAACTTCGGCTGCGCGTCGATATCTGTGACCGTATCCGCCAGGCCGCCCGTCGCCCGCACCACCGGCACGGCGCCGTAGCGCATGGCGATCATCTGACTCAAACCACCGGCCTCGAAAAGACTGGGCATCAGATAGAGGTCGACGCTACCGTAGATGTGCCGCGCCAGACGCTCATCAAATTTAATATACACACGCATCTGCTCAGGAAAGCGCGCCTTGAGCTCGCGCAACCGCGACTCGTATTCGTCGGCGCCGGTGCCCAGCACGACAACCTGCACATCCTCCTCAGCGAGGAACGTCTCCAGCGCCGGAATCATGATATCAAGGCCCTTGAGCCGATCCAGCCGGGAGACGACGCCCATCAAAGGAACGTCATCGCGCGCCGGCAGGCCGGTCTCGCGCTGCAGCGCGCCCTTGTTGACGCTGCGCATCCGCAACGAGTCCACGTCAAAGGTCTGGGTAAGTGCCGTATCGGTGGTGGGATTCCATATCTCGGTGTCAATACCGTTGAGGATGCCAAAGAGACAATCCTTACGCTTCTCCAGAAGCGTCTCCATGCCCATCCCGGCATCCGACGTCAGGACTTCGCGGGCATACGTGGGGCTGACGGTGCTCAACACGTCGGCGTTGGCGATGCCCTGGGCCATCCAGTTCACCTGACCGGGGGCTTCCACCGGGAGATGCGCAATATCCTCCATGCGCGCAAATCGCAGGATCAGCCGCCCACAGACACCCTGGTACGCCAGGTTGTGGATGGTGTAGAGCGTCGCGATATCCTTGTAGAACGTCTCATCGCGCCCGTAGAACTTGAGCCAGGAAACCATCGGCGCCGTGTGCCAGTCGTGGGCGTGAATCACGTCAGGCGTCCAGGAGAGTTTGGGCAGCGCTGCAATCACCGCGCGAGAGAAAAAGGTGAAGCGCTGCGGATCGTTGTTGAAGCCATACACCTCGGAACGTGAGGAGAAGTACTGGTCATTCCAGATGAGATAGACGGGCAAGCCGTCGATATCGGTCTCAAAGAGGTGGACCTGCGACTTACCCGGTCCCAACGGCACGGGAATCGAATGGCCCACCCGCCGAAAATCATAATCCTGGCTGCGGATGTTGCCATATCGAGGGATGAGCAACCGCGCGTCAATATTCAGATGGCGCAACGCCTTGGGCAGTGCGTTCGCAATATCTGCCAGCCCTCCCACCTTGGCGAAGGGCACAGCTTCTGAGGCCAGAAAGAGCACGTTCAAACGCTCGTTCATTTTCGTCTCCCTAACTCTCTATCACGAATAAGCTACCCCTCATTATAACTGAGATCGGATAGAGGGCAACGGCAAAGCTCCTCAAAAAGGCGCTCGCTTGGCAAATTGACGAATTATGGCATACTCAAGCGAGTGGATATTATAGAGATTACGCCAACCGACACACGATATACGGTTCGTGAGGTACTGCGTCGTTCGTCTGCGCAGCGAGCGTTGCTGGTGCTACCCTGGGACGTCGACCACGGCTGGGAATCCAAGCTGGACTACGAGGTCATCGGTTCCGCGGCGCAAGACGAGCAAATTGAGATCGCCTGGGTCGTCGAGGACTTCGAGAAACGGAGCCTACCCCAGGAGATGGGATTCCCCGTCTTCACCAGCCAGGAAGCGGCCGAACGGCATCTGGAAAAACACGGCGCTTTCCCGGAGACAAAACTCAGCTCCTTCCCCAAGCGTCCCACCCGCCCTCGCTGGGCTGAGACGCCGAAACCTCCCTCGCTTCCGGTGAAAAAGCGACGTCCGCTCTGGGTCATCCCGCTGCAGATCGGGCTGCTGCTGGTGACGCTGGCGACCATCGGCCTCGTCACCGCCCTGATCCTCCCCACCGCCGAGATTTATCTGGCCCCGCAAGGCATCACGTTCACCACGATTGTGCCCATTTCCGTCGATCCAGAGCTGACGCAGGTGGATCTGCAACAGAACTTGATTCCCTCGCGCCGCGTCGGCGACGAGTTCGAAGCCTACGCGGAAATCGGGACCTCTGGTCTGGGGATCTCCTTTACCGGACGCGCCACCGGCAGCGTGATCTTCACCAACCAGCTGGGACAGGACTATCAGATTCCTGAAGGCACGGTGGTGCGCACGTCAGCCGGCTCCTACCCCGTCCGCTTTGAAACCACAGCCGATGTCACCGTCGCGGCCTTTGGTCAGGCCAGCGCGCCCGTGCAGGCGTTGGAAGAAGGGCCGCGCGGCAATATCGGCGCGTACCAGATCAACTTCGTCGAAGGGACGGCCGGTCTGGCGCTAAAAGTCACCAACCCAGACGCGATCACTGGCGCAGAAAGCCAGGAGGTTGCCGCCGTCTCTGAAGCGGACAAGGATCGCGCCTGGGACGTGGCAGCCGAGCGCGTGCTCATCGAAGCGTACAATGGACTTCAGAATGAGGAATACCTAGAGCCGGGCGAGTTCCTGCCGCGTCAATCTCTGGTCATTCAAGCGACGCCCAAGGAAGCGTACACGCATCTCGTCGGCGAGCGGTCGGAGACACTCGGCCTGAGCCTGCGGCTACTGGTGACAGGGCAGGCCGCCAACGCCAACGATATCCAGAAAGTCGCCTATCGACGGCTGCTCCAACAGCTGCCGGATGGCTACCGGCTGACCGATACCCGCTTTGAGATCGGAGAGTCCGCCGAGGAGGACGTCGGGCCCGGCCTCTTCACCTTCTACGTCACGGCACACGGGTACGCTGCGCCCCGGATCGACGCCGACGCTATTAAGAGAGAGATCAGCGGCATGCGCATTGAGGAAGCAACTTCTTATCTGGAAGAGGCTTTCCCTCTGACCCAGCCCCCAGAGGTCACTGTGTCGCCGTCGTGGTTCCCCTTCGTGCCGCACCTCCCCCTACGGATCGACGTCTCCGTCGCCACCAACACCTGGGCCGAGGAGTAACGTGCGCTATCTGGCCCTGGACCTGGGTGGACGCCGTATAGGGATCGCCATCAGCGACCCTACCGGCCTCATCGCCCGTTCGCTGGAGGTGATGGAGCGCACCTCGCGCGCGGCGGATTTCGCGCATATCGCCGAGTTGATCGACACCTACGACGTGGACGCACTGGTCGTCGGCCTCCCGCTCCAGATGGACGGCGCCGAGAGCGCGCAGGCACCCTGGGTCCGCAAGTACAGCGCCGATCTCGCCGAAACCGTGGATCGCCCGCTGCACCTCTGGGACGAACGGTTGACTACGCAAGAAGCAGAAGCTATCATCCACCAGCAAGGCAAGACGGTCAAAGAGACCAAAGAGTGGATTGATGCGGTGGCGGCGGCGGTCATTCTACAGAGTTTCTTGGATAATAGAGCATAAGTCACGAGTCTGAATTCATGAATCATTACCCCACAGAGAAAGGACCTATGAAACCGATCTACCGACTATTGTTGGTCACGAGCGTTTTGGTTATGGCTACCTTGGCTTGTGCTGCCGAATCGCTTTTCCTGAGCACCTACATCGAGAGCCAGGAGGAAGCGCTCTCCCAGCCTGCCGGGACGGACAGCGCACCGGTGACCTTTGCGGTTGAGCCGGGGCAGAGCGTGGAGACCATCGCCAATCAGCTGAAGGCCCAGGGGCTGATCAGCGACGCCGAGCTCTTCCGGCGTTACGTCCAGTACAAAGGGCTGGATGCGGCCATTCAAGCCGGGACGTACACACTGCGCCAGACGATGACGATCCCCGAAATTGCCCAGGTCTTACAAGCGGCTAAAGCACCGGAACAACAGGTCACGTTGCCGGAGGGCAGGCGCATGGAAGAGCTGGCCACGGTGATCGCCGAACAGACCACCATTGCGCCGGATGCGTTTCTACAGCTGGCCCAGACCGGATGGCAGGAGACAGACCTCGCGACGCAATACGACTTTCTCGCCGGGATCCCCATCAGCGCAACGCTGGAGGGTTATCTCTTCCCGGATACCTACCGTCTTCACCTGGAAGCCACACCTTACGATCTCGTGGATCGGATGTTAGCCAACTTCGAGCGCCAGATCACCCCAGAGATCCGCCGGAACTTTGAAGCGCACGGCCTGACACTGCACCAGGGCGTGACGCTGGCCTCCATCGTCGAGCGCGAGGCCGTCGTGCCCGCAGAACGACCCGTCATCGCCGGCGTCTATCACAATCGCCTGCGCGACGGATGGCCTCTTTCCGCCTGCCCCACCGTACAATACGCGCTGGGCTATCAGCCGGAAGAGGAGGACTGGTGGAAGAGCCAGCTCTATTTCAGCGATCTGGAGATCAACTCACCCTATAACACTTACCGTAACCAGGGTCTGCCGCCCGCACCTATTGCCAATCCAGGCCTTGCCGCCATCCAGGCCACCGCGCAACCGGCCGAGACCGAGTACTACTTCTTTATGGTGGACTGCGCGGCTGGCGACGGCAGCCACCTCTTTGCCAAGACCGAAACCGAGCACATGGCCAATTTTGAGGCATGCGGCGGCGTCATCACCAGCCCGGAGCAGTAGGAAGACCCAAATATACAAAGAGCCCCCGACGCTGATGCCGGGGGCTCTTTAGTTCAACGCAACGTCAGGCAGAACCACCGCCGACCTGCGCGGCGGCCTCTTCGATTTCGGCCAGTTGGGCCTCAAGCGCGTCCCCCTTGCCCGCTTTCTTGGCACGCTCGTAGATCTCCAACGCCACGCTGTAGGCGTCGCTGCTGGCAGCCACCGCCGAGCTAAGAAGCAAGTCCTCCAACTGCAAGACAGCAAAGAGAATTGGCTGCAGATCATCGTAGAGCGCGACGTCTTCTTCCATTTCATCCAGATCAAAGTCCTCTGGGATCAAATCTGGGTTGTCTTGCGCCAGGGCCATCGCCTCATCGACGAAGGCGCGACTCTTATCCCCCATCTTCGGCAGCGCCTGCCGCTCCTCGGCGGTGAGGTTGAGAAGGAAGGGTAATCGCTCGCGGATCTCGGCCAGCGCGTCTAACACCGCTTGTTGGTCTTCTTTGGTCAAATGTGCTTCGATACGATTTGCAACCATGGTTATGCCTCCTTGGCAAGTACGTGTGGGCTTTTGATTGGCATCAACAGTATATGCCAACCTCTCAGGGAGTCAAAAACTCGCACGCTTGTCTAAAGTACACTACTAACTACCTATCACTTCTACACCGTAGAAACTGCGTAAGCGAAAGCAAGGCAAGGCAAACGAAGCTGGGGTTGATGCGGGAGGGAAACATGATTAGAAGCCGCCTATGGCGTTTGGGCCACCCTGGAACTGCTTCGTTTGCCCACTTCGCCGTATATTTGTCTCCGAACGGGGGAGATTCTTCGACTCCGTGCCAAAAACCGGCACTCCGCTCAGAATGACGAGCAAAATCATGATTTTAAGGGCCAAAGTGATAGGTAGCTAGAGTAAACTATGACATCACTGCAGCGACTTCCAATCCTCATCTAAAAAGCGCTGAATCTCAATGACGTAGCCGTTGGGATCTCGGACGAAGCAGTGATAAATATTGTAGGTCGGATTGAAGGCTGGCGCTTTCTCAAACGGCACGCCGTGGGACCTCAGATGCTCGGCCCATCCATCGACGTCCGGCGTGACCAGCGTGAAAAGGATACCCTGCGGCTGTTCCGGCGCTTCCTTGCGCTCACAGAAACCGACGTAGGCGTCGCCAATCACGCGGTAGATGCGGCATCCCCCCTGATCGAGAACCAACGGCAGTCTCATAATCTGCTCGTAAAAGTGGGCGGTCGTCTTCAGATCGCGCGTGTATAGAAATGTGATCTGCTCTGTAATGGGCAAAGACTGCATACCCTCTCCTTCCTGTGGACTCCTATGGTCGCGTTTCAGCAGTGTACTCTGACTCCTGACTAAATCAAGCCACTTATATGGCAAACATGACTGGAAGCCGCCTATGGCGTCTGAGCTGCCCTGGAACCGCTTCGTTTGTGGAACTACGCAGATATGCTAAAATATGACCGTCACATCGCAGCAACTTTGTTCTTTCACAGATCGGCACTGAGAGTCCGTCTCCGAGCCCTCCACCTAACGTCAACGTGATCAGGGTGGATGGCCGATAGGGTTTGACTGGAAACGGTCACGCCTCCCATCCTTGGAAAGGAGCGTCCAGATTTCGCTTGTCTGCAAGCGGCGTCCTTTCCTGGACGCCGCTTTTTTGTTGCATGACTACTTTGAGGATATCTGATATGAACCGCGATACGAACCGCGACCGCTATTATTTTTCCACCCGCGATCTGTTGATGATGGCTGCCCTGGCCGCCCTGGGCGGGGTGACAGGCACCTACGTCAACGCTGTCGGCGACTTCGTCCAATCCATCCTCGGCTTTGCCGGCACCACGCAGTGGGCTGCCGGGCTGCACGTGCTCTGGCTGACGTTGGCCGTCGGCCTGACGGGCAAGCAGGGCGCGGGCACCATCACTGGCCTGCTCAAGGGCGCCGTCGAGCTGCTGACCGGCAACACCCACGGGCTGCTCGTCGTCCTCGTCGATCTGGTAGCCGGCGTGCTCGTCGACGTGGGTTTCTTCCCCTTTCGCGACAAGGATCGATTGCCGGCCTACGCCCTGGCGGGCGGGCTGGCCTCCACGTCCAACGTCTTCGTCTTCCAGCTCTTCGCCGCGCTGCCCGGCGACATTCTGGCGGTCGGCGCCATGGCGCTGATCGGGCTGGTGGCCGGGCTCTCCGGCGTGCTCTTCGCCGGGGTGCTGGCCCACACGCTGGTCGGAGCGCTGCACCGCGCCGGCGTCGTCAAGGATCGCCCGGCGCCAGCCATGTCGCGCCGTATTTACCGCATCATGCTCATCGTCGCCGCTGTGCTGACCGTCGCCTTCGGCGTCTTCCTGCGGAGCGCGCTGCAAGGCCCACCGACCATTCACGTGGGCGGCGCGGTCGCAAAACCCTACGAGTTCCCAACGGACGCCAACGAGATGGAGACCATCACCGCCGAGGCAACCCTGCGCGACGCGACGCGCCCCTACACCGGTGTGCCGCTAGAAGCGATCATGGCCCGCGCCCAGCCCGAGCCGAACGCGGAGATGGTCCTGGTCACCGCATCCGACGGCTACGCCTTCTTCGTCAGCATGAACGAGATTCGCGCCAACGAGAGCCTGCTGCTGGCGCCCCAGGGCCAGGGCGACGACCTCTCTTACAATCTGGTGGGCGCGGAGAACAGCAAGGCCTGGGTGCGCAGCGTCAGCGAGCTGACCGTGGTCGGCGCGTCGACGCTGGAGATCACCGGCGCGCTGGCCGATCCGACGTGCTACGATCCCAACGACTGGCAGTTCGAGATGGACGCCACGTCGCTGGATCTGGGCGACGGTCCCCAGAAGGTGCAGGGCGCGCCGCTGGGCAAGGTGCTGGCGAGCATGTCACCCGCCGACGGTGCAGCAACCGTCGCGATCCACACGCCGGAAGGCGCCGAGACGCTGCCGTTAGCCGATGTGCTGAGCAACGACAAAATTCGGCTCTTCACTATTATTCGGGACGATGGCATGGAGTTCGCGGTGGCGCGGATGAGCGGGGAGATCATCGCGGTACAAGTCGAAAAGATTGAGGTGAAATGATCAACGTGGTGCGTGATGCGTGATACGTGATACGTGATGCGTGATGTCTTCACGCACTACGCAATACGTACTACACACCGTGGCACCAAGAAGACTATGATCTCAGTGAAGAACCTTTCGTTCCGTTTCCGAGGCAGCGACGATTTCGCGCTGCGTGACGTCTCCCTGGAGATCGCGCACGACGATTTCGTCGTGGTGACCGGGCCGTCGGGCTGCGGTAAATCGACGCTGGCGCTGGCGCTGGGCGGCTATCTCTTCAGCCAGTACGACGGCGAGACTGAAGGGACGGTAGTCGTCGCGGACATGGACGTGCGGCAGACGCCCGTCTACGATGTCGCCGAGGTGGTGGGCCTGGTGCAGCAGAATCCAGAAGCGCAGTTCTGCACCCTCACCGTGGAGGACGAGATCGCTTTTGGCCTGGAGAACCGCTGCCTGCCCCGCGCCGAGATCCGCGCGCGCATGGACTGGGCGCTGGACGTGGTGGGCGCGCGTGAGCTGAGGGGCCGGACGCTGGCGACGCTCTCCGGCGGCGAGAAGCAGAAGGTCGCCATCGCGGCGATGATGGCGGCGAAGCCCCAGGTGCTTATCTTCGACGAGCCGACATCCAACCTTGATCCCACCGCCACGAGCGAGATCTTCGACGTCATCGCCCAGATCCGACGGCGCGCCGGCCTGACCGTCATCGTCATTGAGCACAAGACGGACTACCTGCGCCGGTTCGCCACGCAGTGGGTGCGGATGGAAGAAGGGCGAGTGCGCGACGAGTTTCCAGGGGCATGGGGCAGGGAACAAGAGGCAGGGGGC
>CAYVKR010000013.1:0-26810 GCA_964452025.1 uncultured Anaerolineales bacterium | reverse complement strand
TTATTACAATACTGTGTGGTGTCGTCGGTTTATCAGTTAACATGTAACCACTACCACCCGCCCAAAGCACACCCATGCGTTAAGACGCCTCGGGTCTTGGATGCCTGGGAACCGCTTGGTTTGCCCATCTGCGCAGAATTGGTGATTCCCCACATATCACCGCAGAGACCGGGGAGATCGAAGAGATAAGGTTCTCTGTGTGCTCAGCGCTCTCTGTGGTAAGAAAAGAGGGTTCGGTGACTGGGATCAGGCTTATGGGTAATCACCAAGCGCAAAACCCTTGACATCGAACATTTGTTCGATTATAATTGGGATAGAGGTTGGGATAGTTGGGATTCTCGAGGAGGTCATGATGGCGGCAAAGCTCAAAACACAACCGCAGAATATACTTGATTTCATTGGTGAGCATGTGCAGGAGACAGGACGTCCGCCCACGGTGCGTGAGATCGGCGATGGCGTCGGCATCTCCAGCACGTCTCACGTCTCCTACTATCTGGATAAGCTGGAAAACCGGAATTTCATCGCGCGCGATCCCGGCGTCTCGCGGGGCCTTCGTCTCACCGACAAGGGCCAGTTCGCGTTGACGGTGCCCTCGTATGGGGACAATGAGACGGTGCCCATCCCGTATCTCGGCTATATCGGCGCGAGCACGCCCATTCCCTACGAGCCGTTGACCGGCGACGAGACCGTCGAGCTCAGCCGTGCGCTTTTTGGGCGCGATGCTTCGGATCTCTTCGCACTCACCGTCGAAGGCAACTCCATGATCGACGCCCTGATCCACGATGGTGATCTCGTCGTCTTGCGCCAGCAAGAGCGGGTGGAGAACGGGCAGATGGCAGCCGTCTGGCTGGACGATCCCGGCGAGACTACGCTCAAGAAGATTTACTACGAGGGCAATCGCGTGCGCTTGCAGCCCGCTAATCCCGGCATGGAGCCGTTCTACGAGCCGGCGACCAACGTTCGCGTGCAGGGCAAAGTGGTGATGGTCATCCGGCAGCTGGAGTAGACGGACGGTAGGTTTTTCCGCCCTTTCAACGCGGCGCCTGGGCTGATGCTCATGGCGCCGCGTTTTTGTGGATTATAGGGAAGTGATATCGCCACGGACTGACGTCCAGCCAGAGAGACTCCGACCATCGTCGACCTGTCCCGTCGCTCAATAGCGCGTCCACCCGCAGCGAACGGTCGCCTGCCCAGGGACGCATGGTCAGGGAAAGCGGTTGCATCATTCCCGGCGCCAGCGTGCCCTGCCAGAGCGAGAGGCTGGTCCCTTGGGTGGGCGGGAGTGTCGCCGTGATGGGCGCCAGTTCGGGCATAAGCCACACTTGCACCGTTCCGTCGGCCGCCGTACCCGGCCCGCTGTTCCGCAGGGCGAAGGTCAGCGTGACCGGGGCGCCCGCGTCTACCCCTGCGCCGGTCGGCGAGAGCCAGCCGCCGCTCCCCAAATTCGCCCCGCCGACGCGCAGCGCGGCTGACCGCGCAAAGGCCAGATCCCACGGCGCGAGTTGGATCTCCGCCGTGGGAGTTAGCGGCTGGCCGATCGGGGCTGCGCTGTCGACGCGCGCCTCCCAGGCCAACGTCACCGGTGCAGCTGGCGGGACGCTGCCCGACCAGCGCACCTGTCGCGTTGCGGGATGGTACGTCATTCCCGGCGGCAGCGTCGACGCGACCACCGTGATCGACGAAGGGACGGTCTGCGTCACGGCGACATCCTGGGCCGCCGGGCCGTCGTTGCGCAAGACCAGGGAGAGATCGAGCCGCTCTCCCGGTTGGGGCGAGGCCGGCGTCACCGACCAGGTGCTCGTCCCCAGTGGGGAGAGCCAGCCGATGCCGTTGGCTAACGCTTCGCCACGCGCCGAAATTGGCAACGTCTCCAGGGGAAAGCCGTAGAAGAGCGAGCGCCAGGGCGCAGGCGTCACTCCGCCGTGCGCCACCCCCAGCGGCTGACCGCCGTCGCCGCGCGCGACCACCGCTGCAGCCGGAATTGGCTCCACGGCGTCGCTCCAGTTGCGGAAGGGGAACTCCAGCGCCACCGGTCCCCACTGACCGCCCGCCGGATGCTCCGCGCTGCCCCAGGCGCTTGCCGTGGCGCGGTCGTAGACCCAGTCGCCAACGCCCATGCGTTTCGCCAGAGGTCGCACCTCCGTCGGCTCGTAATAGAGGAAATCCTGGCTGGAAAGCAGGAGCCGCCCGCCGCCGTCCAGATAGTGGAGCAGGCGTGTGTCCTCTTCCTCAGTGACGGGCGCGTACCAGTCATAGCCGGTAAACCAGACGATGATGGGATGCTGAGCGAGGGTCTCCGTCCTGATCTCGCCGGTGTTGGGGCGTCCGTCAAGGTTTGGAGCCGTGTTCCAGACGTCGTAAGGGATCTCGTGTGCGTCCAACGCCGCCGTGTAGCGCGCCTCCATCGGATACCAGCGATCATCGTCGACCAATAGAACGGGGGCTGGCGTCTTGGTGCGCAGCGTCTCGGTAAGCGGATCTGCCAACAGTGTCGAGTGGACATTGAGCCGGGCCAGATCTGTGGTGTTGATCTCAGCGTCGGCGGGGATCGTCACGGTCACGGTGAAAACCTGCGCTTCGCACGGCGCCAGCGTCACCGCCTGAGGTGTCACGGTGGTGGGCCAGCGATGATCGACCAGCGTGATCTGTAGATTATCCGAAGGGCCGGCGCTGCCGATGTGGCGCACGCGGAAGGTGTGCGTCATCTGCTCGCCCGGCAACCCGATGCGTGGGCCCGGCTGATAGGTGAGGGTCAGTCCTTTGGTTGGTGGCGGTAGGGGCAGCCAGTCCAAGGCGCGGTCCATCACCTCGCGCCGCGTTGATGCCTCTGCGATGGCCTCGTAGCCGAAGGAGAAGAAGAGCGCGCGGTACGGCCTGCAGATATGCGCAGCTAGTCCTCCACTTGCGCCGTCTTCGTAGCGCCAGACGGACTCCGCTACGTCGGGATCGCGCACGCTGATCTCGTCTGGATACTGCTGGTTGTCCGCCCCGCTGCCGCCCGCGATGGTGATCGCCAGCCCGGCGAAAGGACCTGCGCCGGTCAGCAGACGGGAGGGTGCGTTGTCATCGAGGAACCGCGCACTGAGTTGCTCGGCCAGATATGTCTGCCCGGGCACGGCGAGGGCTCCCCCACTATCGAGGAAGGCCACGTCCTGTCCGCTGAGCAACAGGCGACCGCCGCTGCTCAGATAGTCGGTCAGCACCTCGCCGGCCTGCACCAGCCCCGGCGAGCCGGCCGGCGACGACCAGAGCACCGTATCATAGTCTGCGACGCGGGCGGCGACGTCCTCGCTGATGGGCGGATCGATAATCGGGAGTTCATCGTAAGCGTACCGGAGCGCGTCCAGGGCCTCATGCCAGTAGCTGATCTGGCTTCGATAGTACCAGGCGCCCTCGTCGACGAGCAGGAGCGTCGGCGCCGGGGTGAGCGAGAAGTTTCGGGTGACCGTCGCGTCGGCGATGACCTGGACCGAGGCCGTGACGACGCGGTAGCCGTTGCCCCGCAATTCGATGACGTAGTCACCGGCGGGCAGCGTCAGCGCGTACCGGCCCGCCGCGTCCAGCGTCGTCGTCACCGGCGTGTCCAGCGCCCGCACCGCGACCGGGTACGGGGGAGCACGACCGTCTGGCGCAACCGTCGCCATCCCCCGCACCCACCCGGTGGGCAACGCCGAGAGCGTGAAATTGACGGCCTGCGTTGTGTCGGTGGAAACCCGAACGCCCCAGACTGTAGACGAGGCATGACCGAAGGCTGTCGCTGTCAGATCGTAGCGGCCGGGTGTGAGCGCCAGCGTATAGTGACCGGTTGCGTCCGTCGTGGCATAGCCAGGATGGCCTGCACCGTGCGGCTCGGCGCGGACCTGTGCGCCCTCCAGCGCGCCCGATTTGCCGCTCACCCGGCCGGAGACGATGCCTGGCTGCGTCAGCGCCACCAGCGCAGCGTAGGCGTCCGCCCGTCCCCAGCCGCTGTCGTTGTTGGGGACGGTGTGGGTCAAGGGCGCCGCCGTGCTGGTGATGAGGTGGGTCATGCGCTGCGTGGAGATGGTCGCGCTGACCCCGCGCATCAGCGCGGCGATCCCGGCGACGTGCGGCGCGGCCATGGAGGTGCCCTGCGATTCAGCGTAGATGCTGCCCGGCACCGATGAGGGGATGTTGACGCCGGGCGCGACGACGTAGGGCTTGATCTCGTCCCAGGGTGAGGGCCCCCGGCTGGAAAAGCCCGCGACCTGTCCGTAGGGGTCGCTGGCGCCGACGGCAAAGACGCCGGGCAGGCTGGCGGGTGAGCGCAGCGTGCCGGTACCCGGCCCTTCGTTGCCCGCCGCGAAGATGGGGAAGATGCCCGCCGCCAGCAGCGCCTCCACGTCTTCCTGAAACGCCGTGCTCGCGGACTGTGAAGCACCCCAGGAGCAGATGACGACGTCCGGGGCCAGGGCCGAATCGCCCTCCGGCGCCAGCAGCCACTGGAAGCCCGCGTGGATGTCGGCCTCGTAACCGCTGCCGGCGCCGTTCAATACCTTGACCCCGATCCAACGAGCGCCTGGCGCTACGCCGATGCCGCCCTGACCTACGGCTGTTCCCAGGGTGTGGGATCCGTGACTGTGATCATCGTAGGGGGTGATGCCCTCGTTGACCGCATCGAACCACGCGCCGTGGTGATTAACGAGTCCTTTGCCCACGTTGCCGCGATAGGTGTCTACCAGCGCGGGATGCTCCCACTCGATGCCGGTGTCCATCCCGGCGACCACGGCGCCTGTGCCGGAGAGGGCCAGCGTCTGCCAGAGCGGCGGCGCGCCGATGCGTTGCACGCCCCAAGCCACGTCGGTGAGGACGGTGGTGCTGGAGAGGAGCGTCGGGGCGACGTACTGGCGGGCTGTATCCAGCCGCAGTTCGGCCACCGCCGGGGAGCTCTGCAGCGCCCGAATCAGCGCGGGGCGCGCTTCCAGGGCCAGCCCGTTGATGATCCAGAGGTCGCGCTGCCGCAGCAGGTCGCCCCGGACGCGGGCGGCGGCGAGTTGGGCGCTCAACGGCGCGACGGTCTCTGCCAGCTGCTGCTGTAGGCCGGCGACCAGGGTCTCTCTGCGTTGGGCTGCGGTGGCGTCACTGGGCAGTGCGCTGAGCGAGGCATAGGGCGCTGTTCCGCCGTGCAGCCGCACGATGACGCGCAACGCCGCATCTGAGGGCGTCGTGAGGGCGCGCGCGAGCAGCGGATCGACGCGGGAGCCAAGTTCGCTCTGTGGTGTAGTCTGCGCGGGTGGGGAGGCGTTCAGGCGGCCCGGGAGCCGCCATGCCAGCATCAGCCCCAGGCAGACCAGGGCTGTGCCAAGCCAGCGCCGCCACCTCCAGAATCTCAACTCGGTCACCTTATCACCTCGCTTTCACCCCTAGGGTTCGCTTGAAGTTGATTGTAGCACCTTCTGATCAGGTATCCATTCCTTTTCGTTTTCTGGACTTTCCTTTCACTTCCTCTATAATGTTTCGAGAGGGACGTATTGTGACCCTTTTCATCCATAGATCCATACATCAGCCTGGGAGCCCCACGGTTTTGTTAGGAGGAAGATATGACACATTCAATCGACGAACAACTTGAAATCCTCATGCGGGGTGTGGAGTACGGCGATCCGCAGACCTACGCGAACATGCGGGAGGAATTGCGGGCGCGACTGGAGACCTCGGCGCGCACCGACAAGCCGCTGCGTGTCTACTGCGGTTATGATCCCACGGCTCCTGATTTGCATCTGGGGCATACCGTCACCATGCGAAAACTGCGCCAATTCCAGGAGTTGGGGCACCAGGCAGTTTTTCTCATCGGAACGTACACTGCCCTGATTGGCGATCCTTCCGATAAGGACAAGGCGCGCCCTCGTCCCGACAAAGACGAGGTGTTGCAGAATGCCAAGACGTACACTGAGCAGGCTTTCAAGATCCTCGATCCAGAGGAGACAGAAGTGCGCTACAACGGTGAATGGCTCAGTGAGCTCACCTTCGAGGAAGTCATCAACTTAGCGTCGAATTTCACCGTTCAGCAGTTTCTGGCGCGCGATAATTTCTCCAAGCGTCATCAGCGTGGCGATCCCATCTGGTTGCACGAGTTCTTCTACGCGCTGATGCAGGGCTACGACGCCGTCGTGCTGGAGACGGATGTGCAGCTGGGCGCGACCGAACAGCTCTTCAATCTGATGGCGGGACGCAAGTTGCAGGAGACCTACGGGCAGAAGCCACAGGTTGCCGTCACCATGCCCATTCTGGTGGGCACCGACGGTCACGTTCGCATGTCCAAGAGCCTGGGTAACTATATCGGCATTGCGGAGGCGCCGGAGGCGATGTACGGCAAGGTGATGAGCCTGCCTGACGAGGCCATGTCCAATTATTTCAACCTGGTCACCCGCTGGACGCCGACGAAAATTGCGGAGATGGAAGAGGCAATCACGAGCGGCGACCTGCATCCCATGGAGGCCAAGAAGCAGTTGGCCTGGGAGATCGTTGATATCTTCCATGGCGCGGAGGCGGCGAGTCGCGCCGCAAAGCATTTCGCGCGCGTTCACCAGAAGCGGAAGCTACCCGAGGACATGCCGACCTTTGAGTTGTGTGAGCCAATGGGCTTGATTGATCTGATCTACGAGGCGGATCTGGCGCCTAGCAAGAGCCAGGCCCGCCGTCTGATCCAGCAAGGCGCGGTCCGCGTGGATGACGTCCGTATCCAGGATGTGCACGCCACCGTCACGCCGGGCGACGCGGTGCTGCGCGTAGGCAAACGGCGCTTCTTGCAGCTGTTAGATGCGTCGCGAGGACGTCGGTAAAACATTTTTGGTTAAACTGGATAGCAGTAAAAAACCCGTTGACATATTGATGTGGATATGCTACACTGCTAACAAGAGACTCTGGAGGTATTGAGATGGTAGAGGAAAAGCACTACAGGGTCGTGTGCATTGAGGATGAGCTGGAGATGATCGATCTCATCAGGCTCATCTTGAGCCGTAGAAACTTCGAACTGGTTGGCGCTGTGGGAGGCCGCGAGGGGATCGCTGCCGTCCGCCGCTTGAAGCCGGACCTGGTGCTCCTGGATTTGATGATGCCGGACGTCGATGGATGGGAGGTTTACCAGCAGATGAAGGCCGACCCAGAGCTGCGCAACATTCCCGTGATCGTCGTCACCGCCAAGGCCCAGAGCATCGATAAGGTGTTGGGCTTGCACATCGCCAAAGTCGATGCATACGTCACAAAACCCTTTGGCCCTGAGGAACTGATGGCGAGCGTCAACAAGGTGCTGGATCTGGACTAACCGCGCGGTTGCGTCGGATTTTGCGGGCGGGGTTTATTGTCAGAAGATGTGTGACCTAGGACTAAAACGGCGACAGCGGGTGAGGTGTCGCCGTTTTGCTATGCACACTGCACGGAGAGGAACAGAGGACTTGCGTGAGTAACCTGCCAACGGCGCGGCTGCTTGCCATCGGTGACGAGCTGCTTAACGGCGACGTGCGAGATGCCAACGTCTACTGGCTCAGCCGCAGGCTGACGCGGTTAGGCGTCCGCGTCCAAGAGGCGCGCATGATCCGTGACGTACCTGCCGAAATCCAGGCAACGCTGCGGGCGTTGTTGGCAAAAGAACCGGAGATCGTTATCGTCAGTGGAGGGTTGGGGCCTACCGAGGACGACTGCACGCTGGCAGGGGTGGCAGACGCCGTGGGTCTCTCGTTGACTCTACATCCAGAGGCGCGCCGCCTGGTCGAGGCACAGTACGACCGTTTGCTCACGGCGGGGCACGTGGCGCGACGCGGGTCCAAGGCGGTCCGTCGGAAAATGGCACGGCTGCCGGAAGGCGCCACCCCCATGCCCAATCCCAAAGGTACGGCGCCAGGTGTCGTTCTGGCCCACGGAGCGACGCGGATCTACTGCCTGCCGGGGGTGCCGGCGGAGCTGGAGGCGATTTTCACCGCGTCGGTCGTGCCCGATGTGCGGGATCATCTGGCGCTCGGCGCCTGGGTCGAGGTCGAGCTGACCGTGGCGTGCAGGGACGAGGCGGCGGTGGCTGCCCCGCTGCGTGAGGTGGCGGCGCACCATCCCGACGTCTATCTCAAGTCGCTGGCGCGCGCCTTCCCGGTGGCATTGGAAGGCCGGCTGCGCATCATCGCTGCCGCCCAGGCATCTGATGCGATGACGGCCCAGACGCGAGCAGAGGCGGCGCTGCGCGACCTGAAGCTGCAGTTGGAAGCGGAGGGCTTTCATGTGAGCGGAGTATCGTCCGGTACGTCGGCATCATCGGACTAGCGCTTGATCAGATGTCGCTCGGTGGATCACAAAGCACTCTTCGGACATACGGAATATCCGTACCTGATATGAGACATCGGA
This sequence comes from uncultured Anaerolineales bacterium, assembly GCA_964452025.1. GTDB lineage: Bacteria > Chloroflexota > Anaerolineae > B4-G1 > SLSP01 > G713. The sequence goes on along the minus strand of CAYVKR010000013.1, from coordinate 18,464 downwards.
TTTTTGGCAAAAATCCGATGTCTGACTCAAACTTGATGTCTATCAGATCATAATTGGCAAGCCATGGACGAAAGGGAGAGATTTCATGACCGTAGAATTGAAAACCGTTGCCATTGAAAAACCAGCAGCCATCAACTTCATTCTAGGCCAATCGCATTTCATCAAGACCGTCGAGGACCTGCACGAGGCCCTGGTCACGGCGGTGCCGGGCATCGAGTTTGGGCTGGCCTTCTGCGAGGCCTCAGGCGACCGCCTGGTGCGCTGGACGGGCACCGATGACGGGCTGATCGAACTGGCGAAGGAGAACGCCCTGGCTCTGGGCGCCGGTCACAGCTTTATTATCTTTCTGGGCGAGGGCTTCTACCCCATCAACGTGCTCCGCGCCGTCAAACGGGTGCCGGAGGTCGTCTCCATCTTCTGCGCCACGGCCAATCCCGTTGAGGTGGTCATCGCGGAGACAGCGCAAGGGCGCGGTATCCTCGGCGTCATCGATGGTGAGCCGCCCCGGGGCATGGAGGATCAAGAGGGTATCTCCTGGCGCAAAGGTCTGCTGCGCACCATTGGCTACAAGCTTTAGCCGTTCTCTACATAGGCCGCGATGCCCTGGCTGGATGTCGTCAACCGTGATCCGGTGCCCTGGCTGTTGGACCCGGCCAATCCCTCCGCGCGCTATCTGACCCTGCGGGACATCTTCCAGCGTTCCACGGATGAGCTTCAGGCCGACCGCGCTGCGATCCTGCGCTGGCCGCCGATTCAGACGCTTATCGACAAGGTTGATCCCGTCAGTTTCTGGGGGCGGGAGCAGAACCCCTACTACGGTGGGCCACTGGGCAACTTCGGTACCCTCTCATCGTTGGCGCAGATTGGGGCGCCGCTTTTCTCGCTGGCAGCGGAGGTAGGCGAGCTGCTCTTGCGGCATGGACGCCGGTCCGATGGACGCTTCGCGCCACCTGGGTTTGGGCCGATCACCTGGCTCTGCTATACCGGTATGGCACTGCAGATGCTCTGGCACTTCGGCTTTGGCGAGGACCCACGAACGGGTTCCGCCAAGCGGGCGCTGGTCGAGACGGTGTTGCAGAACCCCAGCGCACTGGTCTGCAGCCTGAGCGGCAACGTCTGCGCCTGGGGCGTGGTGAAGGCGTTGGCCGGACTGCTCAGCATCCCGCAGGAGCAGCGTACGGCAGAGGATCAGGCTGCCATCCGCGAGCTGACGCAGCGGCTGTTGGCACACCCCTTCGATTTTGACGGGCAGAACGCCGACTGGTTGGAATTGCGCTTTCCCCGCTATTACGAATCGGACATTGTCCAATTGTGCCATGTCCTGGCCCATAGCGCCGATCACGGGCATCCCCGGTTCCGGGCCTATCTGCGCCGCATGACCGCGCTCCAAACGCCGGACGGACGCTGGTTGAAACGGCGCTCAGTCGCGGGCCGTCTCGACGTCGAGCCGCTGGGCCGGCCGAGCCGCTGGTTGACCTGGGAGGCTGTTCACACGCTGCTCATGGTGCATGGGGGCAATCTCTATGCGGCCTGAAGAGCAGCGCGATCCTCTGCCGCGTTATCACGTCATCCCCCGCGTGTTGATCTTTCTCACGCGAGAGGATCACGTGCTCCTGTTGAAGGGCGCGTCGGACAAGCGCCTCTGGGCCGACCGCTACAACGGCCTGGGCGGACACGTGGAGCCGGGGGAGACGCCCTATCAGGCTGCGCTGCGCGAGGTGCAGGAGGAATCCGGTCTCGTGCCTGCAACGTTGGCGCTGCGAGCGCTTATTCACGTGACGCTGCCAGAGCCTCCCGGCGTGATGCTCTTTGTCTTTGTAGGAGACGCGCCTGATAGAGCCCCGCGCGCCTCAGAAGAAGGGACGCCGGTCTGGGTACCGCGCGCTAGACTCACCGAGTTGCCCCTGGTTGAGGACCTGTACGAGCTGCTGCCCCGCGTCCTGGCGCCGGGCGACGTCGTCTTCGGCGATTACCGCTTCACCGATGCGGGGGCGCGCTTCGAGTTCAGCGCGTGATCTTTCAGAGCAAGGGCCGCTGGAAGGTCAGCGCCTCGGCCTCCTCTTCGGCTAGATCTCGCAATCCGACGGGGAACTGTCCGTGGAGGGGCGAGATGGCCGCGCCCAGACGGGTGCCCTGATAGAGCAACCAGCTGACAGGCAGGCCCAAGCCGCTGAGCCGGACGGCGCGTCGAAGCTCAACCAGTCCACCGTCGTCCCAGCCGCCCAGCAGTGCGGTCAAGAAGCCATAGATAGGCAGGGCAAAGAGCAGCGCGCCCATCAGGAAGAAGAGCGTGGGCACGGGCGCGGGTTGCCAGGCGATATCTCCCATGAGGCGCAGCAAGTTGAAGAGGATGAGCGCCGCGCCGCCAGGCGCCACGACGGATGGCCAGGGCGAGACGTAGATCCGCAGTCCCAGGCGGCGAGCCACGGCCCAGCCCACAACGCCGCGTAGCAGCAGCGCGGCAAGGTACGCCACGAGGACGCTCCAGAGGCCCAGGCGCGGTGCCAGCACCCACATGGCGCCCAGGCGGAGGGCCAACTCCCCGATCATAAGCCATGAGCGCAAGGCGGGGCGGCCCAGGGCGACGAGGCCCCGTTCGGCGCTCCAGGGCAGCCACTGTAACGCCCCCCAGAGCAGTAAGGGGATAAGGAGCGTCTCCCCCGTCGCGCCGAAACCGTCCAAAATCCCCTCGGCGAACGGCTCGATCAGGGCGCCGAGCGCCGCCAATAGGAACAGGCTGCTCCAGAGGCCGTAGCGCAGGCCTTGGCTGGCGTAATAGCGGGTCAGTGAACCGTACTGCTGGCTGTGGGACTCGGTCATCGCCGGAACGAGGGCATCGTAGAGACCCCGGCCCACAATCTCGTAGGCGACCAGGATCTGAAAAAGCAGCCGCCACGTCGCCTGCAGATCGGTAATCTGGGGGAGCCGCTGGTTAAACAGCGCGAGGGTGAGGAGATGGCCGACGGGCGCAGCCAGCGAGCCGAAGGCCAGGCGCGCGCCAAAACCCAGCGTGCGACCGGTCACACGGCGGTCGTGGGAGGGGGTGAAGAGGTGGCGCAGTGAAAACCCCTGCAGCTTGTAGAGCACCAGGCCCACCATGAAGATGAGCCATTCTGCCGCGTAAAGCCCCAGTCCCAACCCCAGGATGCTGCCTACTTGCGGCCCGACGTCGGGCCATTGCGCGCCCCACCGGCTGAGGAGCCAGACCGCGCCCGCTTGCAGAGGCACAACGCTCGTCGTCGCCAGGAGCGAGAGCAGCTGAGCATAATCAAAGCGCTGCAGGGCCAGGAAGAGGAATTGGAAGACGCGCAGAAAGCCCGGAAACTGGATCAGGGCGGCGATCAGGATGGCATAGGAGAGGTGCGCCAGGTCGGTGCGCGGGAAGACCTGCGCGGTGAGCACGCCGATGAGGGCCATCTGGACGGCGCCGCTCAAGAACTGCCACCAGACGTAGAACTGGAAGTAGCGAAAGCCCTGGGCGGGATGGCGGTGCCAGTGCAATGTGAAGTAGCGCAGGGCGGCTGTGCCGATGCCCATATCCAGCACGATCCACGCCACGCCGAGCCAGCGCAGCACCTGCTCCCAGAAATCCAGCACCTGGGGCCAGGGGATGAGCAAGGCGGGCAGGAAGTAGGTCCGATAGATGAGCAGCGGCACGAAGAGCACGACCCATCCGCCGAAGAGGAAGAGCAGGCTCGCCAGCGGGCGGTGGAAGCCCACCCGGTCCCAATCGTTCGTCAACGTTCTCGGCGAGAGGGGACGCCGCACGGGCAGCAGCGCTTCCGGCTTGAGGAAGTGAGCTCGGCGCGCAGCGTAGGCGAGGCCAAAGGTCGCCGCGAAGGCGCCCAGCCCGCCGAGCGCCAGGGCCAGGCGGGTGGTCTCGTGAGGGACGGGAGCGCGGGGATAGTCGGCAAAGCTGAGGATGCGCGGCGCGTCGCCGGCTTCCGCGATGAGCCGGTAGATGAGGTAGTCGAAGTAGGGCCAGGTGCTCCAGACCGCGTTGCTGGCGTCTTCCGTCCAGAGGCCGACGATGAAGACCTGGGTTTGCTGACGTCCTCGCACACGCTGGATGACCGGTCCGCCGTCGGTCGTGAGCACCATGGGCAGGAGCAGGTTCGGGTTGGAGATGACGGTGCGCGCCTGGATGGGGGGCGCCGAGCGCCACGGGATGGCCTCCCGGAGAGGATCGCTCTCCTCGCCTGCCTGCACCTGGCGGATCGTCTGTTTTCCGGAGGCCAGCCCGAAGGTACCGACGCCCAACAGCGACCGCAATTCCGAGGTCTCTGTGGGGAAGAGCGGGCCGGCAATGACGACGACGCCCACGTCTTCGTTGAGGGCCTGGGTGCGGATGGTCTGGAGCGCAGCTGGCGTCAGCGGGGCGTTGTTGAGCACGTAGACGTCGGCCAGCTCGGGGCGATCCACCAGCACGAGGTACGGTGCGGCGTTGGCGATGGCCCGGGCCACGGCATCTTGCGCGCCCACGTAATAGACGCCCACGGTACCGATGGGCCCCTGCGCCCGGACCGTGATGACGCCGGTCAAGGAGGCGACCACGGTTAACAGCAGAAGCCAACGCCAGACGTTGCGCATGGGGTCGCGTCAGGCGCTAGGTTTCGGCATCGTCGGGAGCAGGCTCGTCTTCGCCCTCCGACTCCGGCGGCTCCAATGAGGGCAGATCCTCAACGCTTTCCAACCCGAATTGTTCCAGAAACTCGAAGGTGGTGCGGTAGAGGATCGGACGGCCGACGGAGTCAGCGCGCCCGGCCTTTTCGATAAGGCCCGCGCTGAGCAGTGTCTGCAGGACGCTGCCCGAGCTGACGCCGCGAATGGTCTCCACCTGCGGTCGCGTCACCGGTTGGGCGTAGGCGATGATGGCGAGCGTCTCCATAGCTGCCTGGGAGAGCGTGATGCTGACGTCCAGCCCCAGGAACTCCTCGACGTAGGGCGCAGCCACTGGCTTGCTCACCAGTTGCACGCGCCCGTTCATCCGTTGGAGCGAGAGGCCGCTGGCGGCGAGCCGGGTCGCCAGCGCGTCCAGGGCCGCCTGTCCCTCGTCTTGCGAGAGTTCAACGACGGAGAAGAGGTCCTCTTCAGGCACCGGTTCTTGCGCCACGAAGAGCAGCGCTTCCAGCAGCGCGTCGGCGCTCAGAGTCTGCTGTTGCGTCATAGGTCGGGCGTGTCCTCGGGTTCAGGGGGCCTCTCTCCTTCACCGGATGGTTGCGCGAGGTGTGCTGCATCAAATTCCCGTGATGTGGGCTTGAATTCCTGCGGCTTGCGCGGTTTCGCAGCCCCTCGTCCGGCGGGCCGGGGGGCCACACGCATGCGAATCTGCGGCTCATCGGCAATGCTCAGCCCCAGATCTCCCTTGAGCACTTGCTTTACCTGCTCCACCAGTTCCGTCGCCATCTGGGGCACGTTGGCGCCCGTCGCAACGGTGACGTCGATGGTAGCATGGACCTTGTTACCCTTGGCTTTGATGTCCGGCGCGACCTTGATGACGTTGGGCAGCGGATCGAGGCGGTACTGGAGCTGTTGTGTGATGCTCTCCACGCTTAGCGTTGCGAGACCGCCGCTTAGCTCTTCGACGCGGATGAAGCGCTGGCGCTTGCGCCGCACCTCAAAGTAGATCAGGAGCGCTGCCAGCCCATCGAAGATCAACGCCAGCAGAATGCCGATAGGCAGCCGCAGGATGGGACGTATATTCCAGAGCTGCTCGCCCAGATCTCGAATCCAGGTGCCGGTATTGTAGAGGACGCTGTGTGGGATCACGAAGATCATGGACATCAACGGAATTGAAATCAACAGAAGTACCACGATGACAACTCGATTGAACGTGTTCATGCGTTAACCTCCTTAAGGAAAAAAGTTACAGGTTGCATGTTGCAAGTTGAACGTTGGCTTTCTTCAGCCACCTAACCTGCTCGATCCGCGCAATCCGCTGATCGCCAGTATAGGCTCAAGGTTCGTACGTTACGCGCGTGTAGCCTCGCTTGGATACCCCCCAGGGGATGGTGGCGTCGATGCCCAGTTTGTCGCTCTTTGCTTTTTCGCCGGGCACCTGGCGCGCCGACGGGTCGAGGCTGGAGCTGGGCTGATCTCGGAAGACCACGAGGTCTGTGCTGGCCTGGAAACGCGTCGCGATAGCCCATTCGACATCGTGAGGATCGTAGATGTCCACGTCGGTGTCGACGACGACCACGTGCTTGAGCGAACTGTGCCCGCGAAAGGCCGCTTCGATGGCGCACCGACCGTCCTCCGGCTCCTGCTTCTCGATCTGCACCACGGCGTGGAGCCAGGAGCAGCCGCCGGGTGTGATGCTGACCCCGGTGCAGCGCGCGACGTTGTTGACCTCGGCGAAGATGGTCGGCTCGCGCGGCATGCCCATCAGATTCTTATGCTCCAGGCCGGCAGGCAGCAGCGCGTGGAAGATGGGATCGCGGCGGTGGGTGATGGCGGTGACGCGGAAGACGGGCTGCTGGCGCACATGGTCCATGGTCCCGGTCAGATCAGGGAAGGGGCCCTCCCGGTCGAATGTATGCGTGAGGACGCCTTCCAGCACCAGTTCCGCCTGTGCCGGGATCTCCAGCGGCACGGTGGTGGCGCGCACCAGCGGCGTCGACGCCAGAGCGTGCGCCACGGTAGCTTCGTCCACGCCCTTGGCGGGGGACATCGCCGCTGCCAGGAGCACGTGGGGGGGGAGTCCGACGCAGATGGCCATAGGCAGGCCTTCCGGTCGCTTCTGCCAGGCCGTGTGCGTGCCCCGCTTCTCGACGATGCGAGCGGTGAGATGCTCTGGATCGCGCACCATCATCCGGTGAAAGGAGAGATTCTGGCCCAGGTCGGGATCGCGGACGACGGCGACGCCAGCAGTGATGTACGCGCCGCCGTCCAGCGGATGGTAGCGTGGTATCGGCACGCGGCGCAGATCGACCTCAGGCATCACAACTTCCTGGCACGGCGCGACCTGGGCCACCGGCGGCGACGCAGGGTGCGCCAGCGCTTCGTTGATGCGCTCCATCAGCGCCGGTGCCTCACAGCCGAGCGCCCGTGCGAAGTGCGCGCGCTGGGCGACGTAGCCCGCGACCATCCGCCAGCCGGGATAGCCGGGAAGTTGCTCGAAGAGCAGCGGCTGCCCATCGTGGGCGGCGATCTGCCGGGCCACCTCAAAGACCGGATCGGTCGGCGCGGTGACGTGCTGTAGTTCGCCGGTCGCATCTAACTCAGCCAGAAAGGTGCGCAGGTCCATCGCAGCCTCCTACCACTCAATTCCAACGGTCTCTCGCCGCTCCAGCGTCGCGTCCAACACCGTCGGTAGATCCATCTTCGCCTCAAAGGCCCGCACGTCGTTCATGCTGGCCCACGTCGCCGGGTGCTGCGCGCGGATGGAGCAGACGTCCTGGTACGGCTGGATGGAGAGCTTGTACGTCTCAATGGCTTTGGCGACACGGATGATCTCCTCTTTGTCGAAGGCGATCAACGGGCGGAGCACGGGTGTCTCCACTGCGCGCCCAGTGACGTGGAGATTCTGCAATGTCTGCGAGGCGACCTGGCCCAGATTGTCGCCCGTCACCAGCGCCAGCGCGCCCTGCGCCTGTGCCAGCCGCTCCGCCGCCTTCAGAATGAAGCGCCGGAAGACGACCAGCTCCACGTCGGAGACCTGCTCCAGCACCGCCAGCTGAAAAGGATGGGCCGGCAGCATGTGCAGCGTCGCCGGCAGCCGGTGCGGGCGGAGCACCCGGCGCGCCAGGGCTACTACCTTGTTCTCGCGAATGGCCTGATGGCGGCGCAGCATGTGGAAGTGCACGAACTCCACGTCGCAGCCACGCTTGAGCATCATGTGCGCAGCCACCGGTGAATCGATGCCGCCGGAGAGCAGTACCATCACCTTGCCGCTGATGCCGACGGGCAGGCCGCCTGGCCCCTCGATGCGCCGGTTGAAGAGGTAGACGCCGTCCTGGTAGATCTGAATGTAGACCGTCGCTTCCGGCGACGTCAGGTCTACTGGCGCGCCGATGACGTCCACGATCTCCGCGCCGATGCGGCGGCTGACTTCGGGCGACTGGACGGGGAAGCGCTTATCGGCTCGCCGCGTCTCGACTTTGAACGTCTTCGTCGGCTCAACCACCTCGTGCGCGAGCCGCAACGCCGTCTCCGTGATGGCCTCCATCTCCTGGGACACCACCTCAATGGGCGCGAAGTAGGCGATTCCAAAGACGCTCGCCAGCCGCTGCTCCACTTCCGCCTCTGGCACCGCGTCCGCCGTCTCCACGATCATGTAGCCTGGCATTCTGTGGACTGTGAACTGCCCAAAGATCTCCAGCGCCCGGCGCATGTTCCTCGCCAGCGCGCGCTCGAAGCGCGGACGGTTGCGGCCCTTCAGCCCTAGCTCGCCGTAGTGGACCAGATATCGAACCATGCCTGCCTCGCTCATGCGTCTGGCTCCTCGCCGAAGAGCCGGTGCCACATCTCGATGTCCTCGTCCGAAAGGCCCTCCGTCTTGCCCTTGTATCCGCTGCCGCGCTTCCGCTTTTGCTCACGCAGCGTCTTGCTCCGCTTGGCTTCCCGCTCCGAAGACGGCCCCTCCGTAGTGGGCGCTTCTTTCGACTCCGCCGCCGCAAACATCGTCAGCCACGTCTCCACGTCAGCGTCAGACTGTGCCTCGGGATGGTCCTTGTCCACGGTCAACTTGCGCTTACCCTTTCCCTTGCGCCGGGTGGAGGGCTTGGCTGGCGGCGCTTCCGCCGCACCGTCACCAAAGATCTCCAGCCAGTGCTCGACGTCTTCCGCCGAGCTCTCCAGCGGTTTTTCCCTTTCTGATGGTTTGGCGGGACGCCCGGCTTTATCATCTGGCGCACGCCATCCCACCTGCTCACCCAGCGAACGTTGGGAGCGACGCGACCGAGGTGGCGTCGGGCGCGGTTGTTTTGGCTTCCCCGGCGTGCCTTTGACGTCATCCTTGCCTGTCTTCAGGGCCGAGTCCGCCGGCCCAAAGACCTCCAGCCATTGGGCTACTTCCTCATCGGAAACCTCCGTGGGCTTGCTCATCTTCAGGCGGGGGCCGCGTCCCAGGCGCTTGACAAAGGCCTGCGCCGTCAGTGTGCGGGCGCCCACGCGCCGCGCTGCATCGCGCACCTCGTGATCTGAGGAGACCACGGTCCAGTTAGGGGCGTCGGGCAGGTGGCGCAACCGCTCCTTGATGATGCTGTCGGCGTCCGTGTGACTACGGGCAGCGAAGACCACGTCCAGTCCGCCGCCCGAAAGCGACCGGGAGTAGCCACCCGGCAGTCCGCCGTCAAAGACGATGGTGGCCTGCCGACGTGTCCGTGCCGACCAACTGCGCAGCTTCAGCACCAGCTTGGCCTCGTCGTGCGGATCGGTCAGTTCAATATCGGGCAGGACTGCAATTACGTTATGTCCATCGATCAAAAAAGGCATACATCTCCGTTTCCATCTATGTCGCATTTGTACTCTATCACAAAACAGTTGAGTTCCAAGTGCGGGTTTCCAAAATGGGCCGAGTTCTGGTACACTTCCAGTGGTAACTCATTCAACATTGAACTTCCCAAGACCCAGAGGTGTTTATGCGAACTATTGTGGCGTTCTCTATTATGGCGCGTGATCCCCAACGTGCGGAGTGGAGCATCGCCTATTTTGGCCGGTGCGTTGCATATGCTTGATTTCGCCAATCTGAAGTGCATCGTTGCGCAGAGCCTTATCGCAGGTCTCGCTATGGGCGTGGTGTTGTTCGTGCTACAGTGGCGCGGGTGGCCGCTGGCGGCTGCGTTGGCCAGCACCAATTTCGTGCTCTTTGCAATGCCCCACAGTCCCCCGGCGCGAGCGCGCAGCGCAGTGGGCGGACACGTCATCGCTCTTGCTGCTGGCTACTTTGCTGCTCTGCTGCCGCATTCCACAGCCATGGGGGTCGTCGCTGTCTCCACCGTCGCGGTGGGATTGGCGTTCTTTGGCATGCAAATCAGCGATACCGAGCATCCACCGGCTGCCGGCACTGCGTTGGCGGCCGTGTTGGAAGGGTTCGCATGGCGTAATGTTGCTGCCATCGTCGTCGGCGCGGTGTTGTTGGTGCTGATCCAGTGGGGATTGAAGGCCTATCTCGTGAATCTTGAAAGTTGGGGGGGGAGGCCAGCGCTCCGCTTTTTGGGCGAGACGAGGCTTCGGAGACGATTTCGGCGGACACCTGATGGGAGCCTGGACGCTTTCGCATAGCTCTGGGGGATTTCGAGGCGCGGCCGCCGGTGAACCCACCCCTCCGTACCGTAGCACCTGCGTAGCCGAAAGCCAGGCAAACGAAGCCGGGGTTGATACGCGCTGGGTTGATGCGCGTGGCAAACGTGACAGAGGCGCGCCTACTGCATCCAGGCCCCGTTGGAATCGCTTCGTTTGCACCTTCTCCCTAAACGGTTGACAATTTTCTAGCGTCCGCTATAATGAGGGCCGCGCAGCCGGACCGACAGGGTTCGGCTTCTTATTGTGTAGTTCGGGGAGGAAGCAGTGTACGCAGTTATTAGATCAGGCGCACATCAGTATAAAGCAGAGGTCGACGGCAATCTCATCGTGGAACGACTGCCCGATGAAGACGTGGGCGCGCAGATTGAGATCGCCGACGTCTATTTGATCTCCGACGGTGACGAGGTTTTGGTTGGGCAACCGACCGTGCCCGGCGCTAAGGTGCTGGCGACGATCGTAGAAGAGTTTCGTGGACCGAAAATTCGCATCTTCAAGCATCATCCCAGAAAGCGTTATCGCCGCCGTCGTGGACACCGGCAGACCTACATGAGGCTGCGGGTCGACGAGATTGTGAAGGGAACGGAGGCATAAGATGGCACGCAAAAAGACATCCGGCTCCAATGGCCGGGACAGCAACGCCAAACGTCGCGGTGTCAAGAAGTACGCCGGAGAGCGCGTGCGCACCGGACATATCTTGGTCCGTCAGGTCGGTATGCGCATCAAGCCGGGTGAGAACGTCGGCATGGGCAAGGATTTCACGCTCTTCGCGTTGGCCGATGGCGTCGTGGAATATGACGTTCGGCACGGGCGCAAGCGCGTCAACGTAAGAGACGAGGGAGGAGCGCAGGCATGAGGTCCGATATTCATCCAGAATGGTTCCCAGAGGCAAAAGTCAGCTGTGCGTGCGGCGAAACTTGGACGGTCGGGGCGACCGTCCCGGAGATCCGGGTGGACATCTGCTCCAATTGCCATCCCTTTTACACTGGCGAACAGCGCATCGTGGACACAGAGGGTCAGGTGGATCGCTTTATGCGCCGCCTGCGAGCACGTGAGGAGATCCGAGAGGAAGCCCAGCGCCGCGAAGAGGCGCGCACCTCGCCGGATATTTCTATCACCGAGATCGAACTCAAGACGCGCATCGAAAATCTCCTTGTGGAAGCGGAGATTGAGAAGGTTGGCGATGTGTTGGAGATGTTAGAAGAAGGCGGCGACGAGAGTCTGACCGACATTCGAGGCTTTGGTCTGAAGGCACTCGCCGATTTGAAGAAGACCCTCCGCGCACGCGGCTACGTCCTTCCCGGTGATGAGCCGGAGGAGGAAGAAGCCGAGGCAGAACCGGAGCCTGAAGCAGCGTAGCGCACACAGCGCGAGGCAGGCTGATCTCAGCCTGCCTCGCTTTTTTTATTTCAGCACCGTTCAATTTCCTCTCTGCATAACAGGAGCATGCTATCGATGTATGGTAAACCCAGTGGCGGTTGGATCGAGGTCATCTGCGGCAGCATGTTCAGCGGCAAGACCGAGGAACTGCTTCGCCGCCTCCGGCGCGCTCAAATCGCCCGTCAGCAGGTGCAGGTGTTCAAACACAGCATCGACCGGCGCTACAGTGAGACCTCCATCGCCTCTCACAACGGCCTCCAGGCCAGGGCGATCCCCGTGCGAGATAGCGCTGAGTTGCGCGCGCAGTTGGACCCTGACGCCGACGTCATCGCTATCGACGAGGTACAGTTCTTCGATGAGAACGTCGCCGCGCTCTGCGATGAACTGGCCGATCAGGGCAAGCGCATGATCTGCGCTGGGCTGGACATGGACTTTCGCGGCGAGCCCTTCGGCCCAATGCCGCCGCTTTTGGCGTTGGCGGAACGCGTCGACAAGCTCCAGGCCATCTGCGTGGTCTGCGGAGGCCCCGCGAGTCATACTCAGCGCCTGATCGACGGGGAACCGGCGCATTATGAGGATCCCGTGGTCTTGGTAGGCGCAGACGAGGTCTATCAGGCGCGCTGCCGTGGCTGTCATGTGGTTTTACGCCGTGAGGAGGGCTAGATGAGTTTTCCGATTCCAGATTCGGTCAAGCGTGTGTTGCTGGAGCAGAAGACGATCCAGGATCGAACGCAGGAACTGGCCGATGAGATCAGCCGGGATTACGCCGGCATTCGTAACGAGGACTTTATCCTGGTCGGCGTTTTGAAGGGCGCCTTCATCTTCATGGCCGACCTGACACGCCGTCTGACCGTCCCCCATCGCGTCGACTTCATCGCGCTCTCCAGTTACGAGGACAAGGCCGAAGCGACAGGCGCCGTGCGCTTGATCATGGACACTCGCGCCGATATGGCGGGGCGTCACGTGTTGATTGTTGAGGATATCGTGGACACCGGTTATACGCTGGCCTACCTGCAACGCGTCTTCGCCGCGCGGAGTCCGGCCTCTTTGCGCAGTTGTGTCTTGTTGAGCAAGCCGGAGCGGCGTGAGGTGGATGTTAAAGTCGACTACCTCGGCTTTGAGATTCCCGACGTCTGGGTTGTGGGCTACGGTCTGGACTTCGCCGACCGTTTCCGCACGTTGCCTTACATCGCCGCATTGAGACCCAGCACGTACCAGGAGCAATCCTGACGAGGGAGCCTTATGTCGATGTATGATGATGTTGAAAAGATACTGATCTCCGAGGAGGAGATCGACGCTCGCATCAAGACGCTGGCCGCGGAGATGAACGCCGTCTACAGCGACGAGGATTTTCCGCTGCTCGTCTGCATCCTCAAAGGCGCGTTCATGTTCTTGGCCGATCTGATGCGGCACCTGGAGTTCCGGCACGAGATCGACTTTATGGAGATCTCCAGCTACGGGGATAAGACGAAAAGCAGCGGCGTGGTGCGGATTTTGCTCGACTTGGCTAGCAGCATCGAGGGGCGGAACGTAGTGATCGTTGAAGACATCGTCGATACCGGTCACACGCTGCACTACATTCTGCGCAACTTCAAGACGCGCAACCCCGCGAGCCTGCGCGTCGCCACGCTGCTCAACAAGCCCAGCCGGCGCGAGATCGACGTACCGGTGGACTTCGTGGGATTCGAGGTGCCCAACGAGTTCGTCATGGGCTACGGCCTTGATTACGCCCAGCAATACCGCAATATCCCCTTTGTCGGGGTGCTCAAACCGGAGGTCTACCTCGAATCCGAGGCGTGAGCTGAGCGTACGCGCTTGAGCGTACGCTTTGCTATCTTCAGCCCTGACCGTCTGTGGTCAGGGCTTTTGTTTTGCGGTGAATCGGATGGCGTCACCGGTGCTCCAAGCGTGGCTGGACGAGGTTCCGCCGCTCTGCGCCGGCCGTGCGCTGCGGGCGACCTGTGGCGGCTGCCGGGCCGAGGCTATGCTGCGGGGACAGGCGCTGCAGCCGCATTTCTGTTCTCCCAAGGAACCGCACTTGGAAATGTCGCGGCTCAGACGGGCGGCGCCAGGGTGACTTTGTCTTGCCACGCATGAGATTGATGATCCGTTAATGCCCCTTCGGGGGCGTTTCCATTTCGGCTCAAGTCTCCGAAACCCTCTCATGCCTCTGATCATAGTCTGGATTGTCTGTTTGAATCCCCGCTGCAGGTGGGGTATAATACCATCCGTTGGGAAAACGATGACCATCAAACAACTGAAACTCGCGAACGTTTTGATCTGGGCCGGGGTGGCGCTGCTGGCTATTGGCCTGCTGCTCGGCTACCCGACGTTCGCCCCCTACCTATCGACGCTGGCGCGTACGGGCGATCTTTCCACGGCACCGCCCCTTGATCCTGAGCTCTCCCAAGCAGATGGGACGCCCATGGCCAATCTGTTGCCCTTCGAAAGCGAGGATGAGGCCTACCATGATCTGGGTGCGGTCCTTGCAGATGCACCGGACACCCCGGTACTTCCTTCGTCCATGCCGCCCCCTACCTCACCGTCTCAGACGCTCGATGCACAGCCAGAAGCAGCGACGCCTACGGCGACTCCCACGCCGGCGGGTACGCATCCCACGGCCATTGCCATTCCTGATATTGACCTGGAGGCGCCCGTCGTTCCCATTGGCTGGGAGGTGGTAGGGCGAGGCGATGACGCGCAGGCGCAGTGGCTGGTGCCGGATTGGCGAGCCGCCGGCTGGCACAACACCTCCGCACCGTTGGGCGTGCCCGGTAACACCGTCCTCAACGGGCACAACACGACGCGGGGCGAGGTCTTCCGGGATCTTTACAAGCTGGAGCGGGGCGCGCGTATTGTCGTCACAGGAGAAAACGGGCAGATGTATGCGTACAACGTGGAGAATATCTACATTCTTGAAGAGGCGGGCCAACCGCTGGAGGTGCGCTTGGAGAACGCTCGCTATATCCTGCCCACCAAGGACGAGCGGCTGACGTTGATCACGTGCCATCCCTACGCCAGTACACGCTACCGGCTGATTATCATCGCTTTCCCTGATGAGCTAACCGATCGCATTCCCGAATAAGGAGCTACGATGCTGGCAAAACTACTGCGCCGAATACGTCGGAATCACGCCCTGGAACACGCGACCATCGCGTTGTTGAGCCGTCGATATCCTGGCATGACGGCCATGGGCTTTTCCGGTCCCAGGGGGTTTACTCTCTTCACGGATTTGACAGCGGAAGAGGTTTATCCGACGGTGAAGAAAGCGTTGCGCATGCTCAAACGAGGCCACAGCGCGCTGGCGATTCACCCGAACTGTGGGACAAATCTCATCGTGGCGGCTGTGCTGACCACAGGCGCGACGGCGTTGGGTTTGCAATCACCGAGGGAGAAATGGGAGGACCGTTTGGAGCGGTTCCTGCAACTTGTCGTGGTGAATGCCCTGGCGTTGGTGGTGGCGCGTCCGTTGGGCAGCTGGCTTCAATCACATCTCACCGTCGATGCCAACGTCACGGGCGTGGAGATCGCATCGATCCTCACACGGTATCAGGGCGGGATGCAGCGTATTGAAGTGCGAACACGGCAGGCCTGAGATGTTCTACGTCTTTCACGGCGAGAACGCGCTGGAACAGGAAGAAGCGCTGGGCGCATTGCTCGCCAACGAAGCCTCCGGCGACTTCGCCGACCTGAACACGGACGTCCTCACCGCGCCGGTGGCGCCCGACGATCTGCGCCAGGGTAGTGACACATTGCCCTTTCTAGGTGAGCGCCGGGTGGTCATCGTTAAGAATGCCCTCAAGCGGGCCAACAACGCCTGGCTGGAGAAAGTGACAGGTTACTTGCCGCAGGTGCCTCCCTCGACGCTGCTGGTCTTCGTCGAAAATGCAAAACTCCCTTCCCGCCATCCGGTGCTCAAGCTGGCGAAAAAGGAGGGCGCCGAGGTGCGATACTTTGCGCGCCCCGATCCCCGGCGCGAGTTGCCGCGCTGGATTCAGAAGCGCGTGGCGCATCACGGCGGACGGATCGAGCAGGGGGCGGTGGCGCTGTTGGTTCGCAACTTCGGATCGCGCGTCCGCCAACTGGATCAGGAGATTCAGAAGCTATTGCTCTACCACGGTGGCGAGGGGACCATCACCGTTGACGACGTGCGGGCCCTGGTTCCCTACGTGCAAAGCGGCGACGTCATCTTTGATCTGGTCGATGCGCTGGGTCGGAGGCAGCCACGGACGGCGGCGCACCACCTGCACCGGCTGCTGGAGACGGGCGAGCACCCCCTGGGCATCTTCGGCATGATCGTGCGCCAGTATCGGCTTTTGATCCAAGTGCGCTGGCTGCTAGAACGCAATGCCGCTGAGCGCGACATCGCCCAGCGGCTTGATCTCCATCCCTACGTCGCCAAGAAGACGCGCCGACAGGCGACGTTCTTCACAGGTGAACAGCTGCAACGCGCCTACGATCTGCTCACGGAGAGCGATTTGGCCATCAAGACGGGCAAACTCTCCCCTGAAGCTGCGCTTGATCTGCTGGTTGCCCAGCTGACGCAGCTCTAGCCACCGCGTTGTAGTTACGTCTTTTCTTTCTCCAGCTCTCTTCCCACCCAATAATGGTGTCGCAAAATCTGAGGTGAGGGCAAAACCTGAATCCCGTCTACCTCACAGGCACCTTCTGAGAGGGTTTGTGGGTTGACATAACAGACGTTGGCCTCTTCGCCAAAGCGCTCGTGATAGCGTTTGGCGGCCTTGGTGACCTTGTCCGTCAATGCCTTGGTTCCGGCATCGTACCATAACAACCCGATTCTCATGCTGGTCTCCCTTCCAGATACCAAGCATCCAGTCGAACGTCTTGAAAAAGATCCACCGTGCCGGCCGCGCATCGGACGCGGAAGTAATGGCGCGCATCCTTGCCGCCCTGGCGCATCTCCGTCCAGGCGCGCTCCACTGCGTGGACGTTGTAGGACTCGCCGCGCCACATGAACTGCCGGGGAAAGTAGTTATGACGTTTCTCAAGAAGTGCAATCGGCTCGGTCTTCTTGTTGTGTAGATGCATGCCCAATAAGCTCATGTCTCGCCTCCTACAATGGTGAATTCGCGCTCTGCCCCACGCATCTGCCAGTTGTTCTGATAGGCTTGATCCCAGACCCCCGGTCGGTTCGATCCATAGTTCGGCAGTGCGGGCGGTGAGACGACGAAGATCTGCGGTTGCGTTGTAGATCTGGTCTGAAACTCCTCCCGGCGTCTCCTCTCCTGCCGCCGCAGGACGTAGAAAAGCAGTGCGATCAGCGGCACCATGACCATGACGCCCGCCGCCAGCCCGATCAACAGCGCGATGGCGTCGTTGCTCAATCGCTGAGTCACGATAATGCCCACGGTGATGGTGAAGACGATGATGACAAGGGTGAGAAAGCGTTTGATGCGTTTACCTAGCGGTTCTCGTTCTTCGTTCATGCTCTACCTCCTAACTGTCTGTTCTACGTCGATGACCACCGGATTTGGCCCCGGAAGGGCGCTCCGCGTGGATTTCTGAAGTTTCACGATCTCCTGGCGGATCTCCTCTTCGCCGACGTATGCGACCTGGAAGCGAAGCGGCTCAGATTCGCCGCCGCCAACGGCGAGAAAATCTCCCCGTCCGCTTAGTAAGTGCGCATCCGTCCCTCCCCGCCCAGATGCCACCCGGGCGTCGCTGGCGGAGACCACCTTGCCCACCAGTCTCAGCGGGAAATTTGCCCGCATCAGTCCCGTCATAATGGCAGACGAGGGCCGCTGTGTGGCTGCCACCACGTGAATGCCGGCCTCCCGCCCCCGCTGTACCAGGCGGGTCAGGCTCTCCGTGACGTCGTCGCCGCCGGTGAAGATCAGATCGGCCAGCTCATCTATCAGGACGGCGACGCAGGGCGCACTCTTCCCACGCCGGTCGCGCACTTCCATAGCGCGCAGCAGAGATCGCAACGCTTCTAACGCCTCCGGCATCTCGTTGACCGGCGGACGGAGCAAGTGCGGCGCGCCCTCAAAGGAGCGAAACGTCCTGCCCTTGGGGTCCAGGCAGATCATGCGGAGCGTATCCGCACTGTACGTCATGAGTAGCGAGAGCGCAATGGCTCTCAGCAACACGCTTTTCCCCGAGCCGGTCGTGCCGGCGACCAAGATGTGGGCGACTTGTGGCGACGCGAGACGGGCCAGCAGTGGAATCCCGTCTTCCGTCAGCCCCAGGAGTGCGGTGGAGTCGGGAAGTGGATCGGGATGGCCGTGTTCATCTTTCATCACCTGTGGCAGCAGCTTCAATAAGGAGACTGGCCGGGGATTGGGATGGTCGAACTCCAGGACGACACCTTTTTCGCTGCGGTCGATTCGCAGAGTGGGGACGTGCAATGCCAAGGCCAGATCGTCAGCCAGACGACGGATCTTCGCATATCGGATATCGGGCGCCGGATCGAGAAAGAAGCGTACGAGACGCGGTCCAACCGTTCCTCCTGTCACGCGTCCGGGTGCCTTATGAGATGATAATACCATCTCGACCCGATCCGCCTGCGATTCTAAGTAGGCGCGCAAAGGCTTTGGCATAATATCTCCTCCAAGAGAGCGTTGATGTAGTGCGTTCTTGGTGATGAGGCCCAAAGCTTGTCTTCATGGTGTGCTCCCTCCCATGATCCTGAATGGGTGACCGCGAAGCCTCTACCAGCATCAAGGCAGACAAAATCGCCCTGAATAGAACGCGCGTTCTATTCTGATTATAGAATATGCGTTCTAAAATGTCAAGGGCCAATTTGAGAGATTTTGGGAAAGGGATGTCGAAGCGAGTCTGCTGGTGAAAACGCCCTCCGTACCGTAGAAACTGCGTAGACG
>CAYVKR010000012.1:4366-27064 GCA_964452025.1 uncultured Anaerolineales bacterium | reverse complement strand
TGCATGTGTCGTAAATACTCATAGCAACTGGCTAAACTCATCAGTGTTTTTGAGGGCATGGTAGGTCTCCTTGGTTCGGTAAGATTATCATCTGACAATACCATACCCGTTCGGTAAGATTTTACGTGACAGAATACGAGGATTTGTAATCGTTTAAAAACTTGTGTATAATGGTTAAAGGGAGTTCAAAAAAGCCGACACCACGGCAAAGGTATCCACTCAATCAGGAGGAGGTAAAATGTACGAAGCTCCAGACATCATTTATGAAGGGGAATTGGAAGTTCAAGCGGGCAGTCCACTGGGAATCCCAGAAGATCCATTGGACCTCGGTAGCCTTGGCTAGAAGTTGGTTCAAGAGAGCTGGGACACATCAATAGCGAGTTTAGACCGAAGCCGAATAACTTCCTCCGATCACGTGGGAAGACGTAGTTCTATGGAACTATTCAGCATTTTGGCCTGAGCATTGTAATTGATGTTGAGGATTGTGTAGGGCGACTCTTAAGAGTCGCCCTATCTTTATATCTCACAAGCCTGGGCTGAGAAAGCGCGGTCACTCTTCCAACAATCCACCAGAAACATGGTATACTCAAGGCACAAAAAGAGAGGTTCTGAGCGGAATCTGGGTTTCCAGTACACTCAGAAAGCCCGTGTTCTACACAGGCGTACCTGATAGCAATCTTAACATCACTTACTGTGGGAGGTTAATGTGGAGAAACACATAACCCGTTACACGCGCCTTGGATTGGCGATATTCGGAGCGCTAATAGCATTCGTCGTTGTTAATAGCACGACGGTCGCATCGCTTCAATATCCGCAAACTGAATATCCCCCGTTACCAGAGATCGATATGACGGCCTCGTCAACGGGATTGGCCGCCGCATTCCAGTCGACATCACTGCCGGAACCGGCCGATCCCATACCGCTCCCCGATCCCGCGTGGCGCATCGGCGTGGTGACCGACGGTCTCTACGCCCTGAGCTACGTGACGTTGGATGCAGCCGGCGTGCCCGTCGCGGACGCCGATCCCGCTGCCTACCGTCTTTTCTGGCGCGGGCAAGAGGTCGCCCTGGACGCCAGCGACGTGGGCGACACTTTCGAGCCGGGCGAAGCCTTCTACTTCTACGGCGAAAAGTTCCACGGCTCGACCCAGGACGAGAAATACACCGACGAGAACGTCTACTGGCTGACCGTCGACGAGAGCACGCCGGGCCTACGCATGTCGATCCGCGACGTGACGCCGGACGGCAGCGGCACACCGGTCAACTGGTATACGGAGACGGTTCACGTTGAGGAAAATAAGAAATACTGGGGGCGACATTCAACGAATCCGGGCACACATGCTACATGGTTCTGGGAAGAAACTCTGGAGGCAACCAAACACACGCCCGCTACATACACCTATCAGATCAATCTTGATCATCTACATTCGGCAGTTTATTCGGCTGCTCTGCAGGTGGAACTTGCAGCGTACACTCAGAAGCAGCGCCAGCTTCAATTTTATATCAACAACCATGCCATAGGGGTGACAAATTGGAGTGGGAAAACCGGGCACACGGCCCACCTACTCTTTCCCTCATCTCACCTTACAGATGGCGCTAACACCTTATCCATACGCCTCTTTTCTGATGAAGAAAGCCCCGAGATCTATCTCAACTGGATCGAGGTTGTATATCGTCGCCAGCTCTCTGCCATGGATAACACACTCTCATTTACATCACCGCTGACAGGTACGACGCTCATCACAATAACCGGATTGACTCAGGCTGTACCCTTTCTGTATGACACCGGTAATGTTCTACGTCCCACTCGTCTGATTCAAGCGCAGCAACAGGCAGATGCCCTGGTCTATTCTGATACCCTTGCAGCGGCGACCCGTTATGTAGCAACTTCGTCTCCCCTTACACTCCACACCATCACGTCTTATCATCCTCCAGAGGACCTCCTATCACCTTCGGAGGGAGCTGACCTCATCATCCTGACGACGGACGAACTCACAAGTGTGGTGGAGAGTTTGGCTCAACGGCGGCGCGATCAAGGCTTGCGCGTGCGGATTGTGGACGTTGAAGATACGTACGCCCTGTTTAACGGCGGCGTTTATCATCCAGAAGCGATCCGCTCCTTGGTCACGTACGCCTATCATCATTGGCCTGGTCCGGCGCCCCAATACCTGCTGTTGTTCGGCGACGGCAACTTCAACTTCAAGGGCTATAATCCCGCTGTTTATGGCGAAGCGACCGCCAGCTTGATTCCGCCATATCTTGGTTTTCTGGATCCTACCCAGGGTGAGGTGCCGGTCGATACCTGGTACGGCGACATATCGGGTGATGACCTACCAGAGCTCCATGTGGGCCGGCTTGCGGTCAACTCGGTATCGCAAGCACAAGACGTTGTCGATAAGTTACTGGCATACGAAGATCAGGAGATGGGAGAATGGGCCACGACAGCCATTTTTACCGCGGATGACGATGACGCGGGCGAAGGTTTCTCAGCGATCACAGACCGGCTTATGGAGAACTATGTTCCTGCCGGTGTCACAACCCAGACCGTTTACCTAGCGGATTACGCCACCGTCCCCTCAACAACCCATGCGCTGACAACAACATGGAATCAAGGTGCTTCTTTGTTGACCTACATTGGACATGCTTGGCCGATCGGGTGGGCCAATGAAGAGTACTTGACCAGTCAGCATTTACCCACTCTACAACCAACAGACCGCTTACCTTTCTTGATTTCTCTTGATTGCTTTGACGCCTTCTGGTTTCTCCCACCTGAGTATCCGGGCGGCAGAAGAACGACCGATACGCGACCCATTGGTGAATGGGTCACCACGGTACTGACGGATCGCGGTGCCATCGCTAATTTTGGGCCGGCAGGTCTGGGATTTCCAACCACCGAGGAAGTGATGTCTCGAGCTCTGTATAAGCATCTCTTCCAGAATGGCGAGACACGTTTAGGCCCGCTGACTGAGGTCGCACGCGACGCAGCCTCCTGGTCGTATATGGCGCGAATCTACACTCTGCTGGGCGATCCTTCCATGGTACTCCACTGGTGGGATCAGCTGACCGTTCAACCGGCGAGCGTCGCCCTCACGGTCAACACCCCTATAACGTTGACCGACGTCTTCACCGTCACTGGGGTGACTGGTTATAGTGAGACTTTTGAGGTCACGCCGACCTGGACAGCTGAGAAAGGCGAACTGGATGCTTGGAGCGTTTTCACGCCGACTGAAACGGGCCAGATGACCGTAACGGCCCATATGGGCCAGTTTTTTGTGCCGATTATCCTTTATGTAAGCGGAGAGGAAACACCGGAGCCAACCACAGTGCTAGTCTCTCCTGCCACGCTTGATCTGTATGTAGGAGAAGTCCAACAGATGACGGCAATCGTGGCCGACCAATGGGGCAATCCAATGGAAGGCGCAGCCATTAGTTGGTCTGCTGACGCAAATGTCGGCGCTATCGATGAAAGCGGACGATTCACTGCAGCTTCAAAGCCGGCAGAAGGCTGGATCACCGCCACCCATCAAACTATTACCGGCCGAGCAAAGGTAACAGTCCAAAACTACAAAATCTATCTACCTTTAACGCTGAACGAATAAGCGCGCCATGAATGATAAAGACACCTCTTGGTTACAAGCAATAGAAGAGAATTGGTCGGGTAGATTGCGCCTACACGTCAATGGGCGAAGTATGCAGCCCACACTTCAGCCTGGCGATGAAGTCGTCGTGGAACCTGTGCAGCCTCAGGCACTAAAACCAGGAGATTGGGTCGTCATCCAAAATTCAGAACAACTCATTGTCCATCGTTTCCTGGCATTCACGGCAAATGGGCACCTTTTAACCAAGGGAGACGCTCACCGGGCACCGGATCCACCATGGACCTCAAAACATCTGATAGGGCGCGTGACCGCGTATGGACATGGGAAGCAGATGAAGCCAATCCGTAGAAATGGAACCACCGAAACTTTACGAAGATGGTGGCATAGGGCTATAGCTCGTCTATGGCTCATACTTAAGGGTGTAGCGTTTACCGTCCTACTCCTAAGTCTTCTGCTCATGCCCAAAATAGGCCAGGCCGCTGTAACCTTGATTCTCTTCGATGCGACGCCTGCGACCGATCACATATTAGTGGAATGGGAAACCGGTAGCGAGATCAACATGTCGGGCTTTTACGTCTTGCGAGCCCAGACGGTAAACGGTGAATATGAAAGAATATCCGAGTTCATACGTCATGAGGGCGATCAGATCTTCGGTGCCTATTATTCATTTGAGGATACGAGCGCAGCAACGCAAGTTCGATACTACTACAAGTTGGAGGCCGAGGAGACAGATGGAAATAGCGTCTTCTACGATACCAATCCGCAAAATGACCAACCCATCTCCGCCTGCATCGGCTGTCCAACTCCAACCCCCTCGCCAACACCCACCCAAGAGCCTACCGACGAACCGACGGACGAGCCCACCGACGAGCCTGAGACACCGACCAACATCCCCACCGCCACCTCAACGCCCGAACCCGGCGCGCCCACGCCCGTCCCCACGGTCTTCGCGCGCTTCTGGGCCGACGCCACCAGCCTCGACGCCGGACAGTGCACCACGCTCCGCTGGCAGACCGACCATGCCGCCCGCGTCGAGCTCAACGACGCGGGCGTCCCCGGCGGCTACAGCGAGGAGCGGGTCTGCCCCTGCGCAGATCAGACCTACACGCTGCGTGCTTTCGGACATGACGGTGGCATCGAAGAGAGCACCATCACGTTGAATGTCAGCGGCGCCTGCACGCCCGTGCCGCCCGGCAGCACCGCCACGCCGACGCGCACGCCGCGCCCGACCCAGACCTCGACTCCGCGCCCCACGCGCACCCGCGCGGCCTCGACGGCGACGCCGCGCCCCACCCAAACGCCCCGCGACGCGCAGACCGCCGTGACGCCAACCCCGTCGCCCACCACCCATGCCGACTCACCGCTGGCGACGCCGCAGACCGTCACAACCACGCCAACCCCGTCCGCCGAACTCTCGGATTCGCCCCCGCCCACCACCGCCGAACGCCTGCCGACGCGCACCCCCGGCCCCACCGGTCAGAGCGACGTCCAGGGCGTGAACGCGCGCCCCAGCCGCGCGCCCGGCTGGCTCCTCGTCACACTCGTCGCCGGCGCCGGCTTGATCGGCGCCGGCGGATGGGGCATCTGGCGCGCCTGGAAAGAGAGCAACGGCACGTGAGACGTTGGCTCTTCCTACTCCTCGCCCTCTTGATCGGCGGTTGTACTGCACAGGCTGCTGACCCGCCGACCGCCTCTCCGTCGGACGTCTGGTTCGTGGAACTGGCGCAGCCGGGTGCAACCTGGCTTTCGCCACAAACGCTGCGCGATCTGGGCCTGGATCCCGCCGCCGACCTCGCGCCCACGCTGCGCCTGAGCATGGGTGAGCGCGACCTACCCTATCTCCCACTTCAATCCCGGCCGGGCTGGGGCGTCCTCTTCTTCGCCCCAAACGGCGCGACGCGCCACACCGAGCGCACCGTCGTCCGGCTGGAGCCCGGCGTCGCAGGCGACCGGATGCCCTCCCAACCCGCCGGGACCACCGCCCCACCGGCGCCCGCCCTTGCGACCGCCACCGGGGAGCAGGACACCCGCTATCTCCCGCAGGCCACCGCCGACGTGCCCTGGTTCTGGGAGCCTATCTACACGCCCGGCGCCCTGGAGCAGACCGTCGTGCTCACCGATGCGCAGTCCGGCGCCATCGCCGCGACGGTACGCCTCTGGAGCCATACCGGCTTCCAGCCGCAGCCCGACCACCGCGCCGTGCTCGCGTGGGACGGCGCGCCCGTCGGCGAGTGGACGTGGAGCGGGCAGGGCATGCAGACGCTCACCGCCACCTGGCCTGTGGAGGAACCCGGCGGCGAGCACACGCTGACCCTGGAGACCCCGGCCCTGGTTGAGGATAAGGTCGCCGTCGTCTGGATCGACGGCTGGGAGATCGCCTACCTGCGCCAGGTGACCCAGGGCCTCTACACGGCAACCGGTGACGCGCTACTCGCGCCGCCCGACGCCCGCGCGCTCGACGTGACCGATCCCCTCGCGCCACTGGATCTCGGCGCCGTCCCGGAAACCGGCGTCATCGGCACGACGAGCGGAAACCGCTACTGGATCGGCTCGCCGGAACAGGCTCAGACGCCCGTGGCCCTACGTCCCGCCGCACTACTGGAGACCGACACGCTCAGCGCGACGGAGTACCTGGTCATCGCGCCGCCCGCGTTCCAGCCGCCGGTTCAACCTTTGGTCGATCACAGGGAGGCTTCTGGGCTCAACGTGGCTGTAATCTCGCCCCAGTCCATCTACGACACCTTGGGAACCGGGCAACCTGATCCCGCGTCCCTGCGCGCCCTGATCCAGACGCTGCCCGACCTGCGCTACGCGCTGCTGGTCGGCGACGCGACGACGGAGCCCTGGGGCTACGACGGCGACGACGGCGCGCTGCGTGTCGTCACGCCCTTCACGCGCACCGCCGTGCTCGGCGAGACGCCCGCCGACGCCATCCTGGGCGCCGACAGCGACGATCGCCAGCGCGTCGCCATCGGCCGCTTCCCCGCCGAAAGCGTCGCCGAAGTCGAGGCGATGGTGGCGAAGACGTTGGCCTGGGAAGCGAACGCCGGCGAGGTCTCGCCCGTGCTGCTAAACGACGACGAACGGGAATTCGTCAGCGCCCTCGACGCGCTCACCGACCTGATCCCAGAGGCCGATGCCTCGCCGCGCCTGGACGCCGGCGACCCCACGTGCCGCGACACGCTGCTGACCACGCTCGGCGACGGGCCGCGCGTGCTCACGTACAGCGGACACGGCAGCCTACGCCAGCTGGGTGACGAGGGCGTGCTCCTCATCGAGGACGGGGCCGCGTGGAAAGACCCGTCGGTCGTCGTCGCCTGGACCTGTCTCGCGGCGCACTTCACCCACACGCGCCAGCGCTCCATGGCCGAGGTCTGGTTGGCACAGCCGCAGGGTGGGGTGGCGGCGTTTCTCGGTCCCGTCGGCGAGACGACCACGTCCGAGCAGCGACCCTACGCCGCTGCCTTCTACGCGGCGCTGCAGGAGACGCCCCGGCTGGGTGACGCCTGGCTGACCGCGCTCCAAATCTCCGGCTCGCGTGACGTGCGCTGGGGCTTCACCATCCTGGGCGATCCCGCCTTGTACCTCCCCGGCGCGTCGGCGCCCTAACGATCCTCATAACAACAGAAAGGCGAACATGAACGAACAACTCTCCGGTGAAGAACGGCAGGTCGTGCGGCACGCAGGCCCCACCGTCGACGGCTCGCCCGTCTCGTACGTGGTCACCGCGGCGACCATCGTGCTGGCGCTGGCCTTCGTCCCGCTCTCCATCGTACTCACCTCGGGCAAGAGCTTTCCGCTAAGCCAGAGCATCCATCCGCTGATGGGCTGGCTGCTAGGCCCGCTGGCAGGCGCGTTAGCCGACGGCATCGGCGCGCTGGGCGGCGTCATCCTGGCACCACACACTACCACCAATGCGCTGGCGACAATCCTGGGGGCGACGCTGGGCGGGCTTGCCGCCGGCGCCATGACGGTTGAGAAAGAGCGCCGCTGGTGGTGGCTGCCGCTGCTCGTGCTCTTCATCGTGGCCTACGCGCTCTACGGCGTCCGCGCGGTCCTGCAGAACGGCGTAAGCTGGGGCGCCGTGCTCTTCGGCTCCTTCATCAACTGGTCGGCGCTGCTGCTCTTCGCGCTGCCGACGCGCCGGTGGGTCGGGCGCGGGCTCCAATCCACCGATCTGAAACGCCTCGGCGCTGCCCTCTTCCTGGGCACGTGGATCGCCGCCGGCCTGACGCACCTGAGCACGGCGACCCTGATCTATTTCATCAGCAACTGGCCCAACGAGGCCTGGCTCGCTTTCGCGCCTCTGGCGCCCATCGAGCACCTGATCCGGGCGCTGGTGGGCAGCGTCATCGGCACCGGCGTGATCACCGGCTTGCGCGCCGCCGGACTGATCAAGCCTCCCCACGCACTCTACTGAAGCCCGCATGGTCAAGATTGCCATCCTCACCGACGCCCACGCCAATCTCCCGGCGCTGCAGGCTGCGCTCGACGCCATCCACCGGGCAGGCTACGACGTCCTCTATCACACCGGCGACGCCATTGGGATCGGGCCGCATCCCCTGGAGACACTGGAGCTGCTGCTGGAGACGCCCCGCGCCCACCTGCTGATGGGCAATCACGAATTGCGGTATCTCAACGGGATGCCGGCGGAGCAGCCGGAGGCCGTGACGGACCTGGAATTCCAACACGTGCGCTGGGTCCAGCGCGTGATGGGGCCGGACTACCGCGCCGTGGTACGGACATTCCCCCGCCGGGTCGAGCGGACGATCCACGGGCGACGGCTCTGCTTCCTGCACTACGCGCCGGGCGGCGACCGCTGGGAACTACATCCGGTGATCGAGCATCCCACCCCAGCGCAACTGGACGCCATGTTCGCCGGGTGCGCAGCGGAACTGGTCTTCTACGGTCACCAACACCCGCCCGCCGATGCCGTAGGCCGCGCGCGATACGTCAATCCGGGGACGTTGGGCTGTGCCGCCGACGGCCTGGCGCGCTACGTCATCCTCCACATCGCAGACGATGGAAGAATGCGGCTGGACAAGCACGCCGTCCCCTATGACCGCAAGCGCGTCCTGCGCGACCTGGGCCGCCGCCACGTGCCGGGCCGGACATTCATCGCCCGCGCCTTCTTCGAGGCGACACTGGAACCAAGTGTACATGTGCCCTGACCCGCCCGGTCATCTGACCTCGCCCTGCTTTCAACGGCGCCCTTTGAGGTATACAATGAGAGTACATTTAGACCAACTGCGGCAACTTTGCTGATCAACGTTCAACTTGCAACTGTTTTCCAGGAGACGAACCATGGACCTTGAATTTGTCTTGAATGGTGAACCCATTGCCGTCACAGATGTGCCGGAGGATATGCTCTTGGTCACGCTGCTTCGCGATGTGCTCGGTCTGACCGGCACCAAGCGGGGCTGCGAGACGGGGACCTGCGGCGCGTGCTCGGTGCTGGTGAACGACAGACCGACCAAATCGTGCCGGACGTCAGTAAGCAAGATCGCCGGACAGCACGTCACAACCATCGAAGGCATCCGCAGTCCCAAAGGCGGCCCCAACGATCTCCAGCAGGCCTTCCTCGATCACGGCGCCGTCCAGTGCGGCTTCTGCACGCCTGGCATGATTATCGCCGGCGAGGCGCTGCTGCGGCGCAACCCTGATCCCACGCGAGACGAGATCCGGCGCGCCATCAGCGCCAACCTCTGCCGCTGCACCGGCTATCAGCAGATTATTGACGCCATCGAGGCGACGGCGCGCTTGCGATCCGAGATCAACCAGGAGGTCGATTATGGCTAAGACAACCTACGTCGGCAACGAGAAGCTCCAATCCGTCGACGCGCTGGACCGCGTGCTGGGCAACGCCAAATACGTCTGCGACATGACCGTACCCGACATGCTGCACGCCAAGGTGTTGCGCAGCCCCGTGCCCCACGCCCGCATCGAGACGTTGGACGTCAAGCCGGCCCTGGAGATTCCCGGCGTGCTCGCCGTGACAACCGAGGCGGACTTCGTCGACCACGGCAACTTCGGCTTCCCCATCAAGGACGATTACGTGCTGGCTTATCGCAAAGTACGCTACGTGGGCGAGCCCATCGCCGTCGTCGCGGCGGAGACCGAAGCCGCCGCGCAGGCCGGGGTCGAGGCCATCGTCCTGGCGTTGGACGACCTGCCCGTCGTCTCCGATCCGGCGCGAGCGCTGGACGACGACGCGCCGTTAATCCCAGAAATCTCCCCCACCGGGCAGGGCAATCTCTGCCAGGAGCACATCGTCCGCAACGGCGACCCGGATCCCATCCTCGCCGATTGCCCCGTCACCTTTACCGGCACCTACGAGACCCCCGCGCAGGAACACGCCGCGCTGGAGACCGCCGGCGTGCTGGCGATCCCGGAGACCGACGGCGGCGTGACGCTCTACGCCAACAACCAGAGCCCCTTCATCAACCGGGACGTGGTCGCAGCGGTGCTGGGCCTGCGCCAGGAGCAGGTGCGCAGCATCCAGCCCCCCGTGGGCGGCGCCTTCGGCGGCAAGGACGAGGTCTTGTACGAGATGTCGGCGCAAACCGCCAAACTGGCACTGCTCACGGGCCGGCCCGTGCGGCTGATCATGTCGCGCTCCGAGTCCATGACAGCGTCATACAAGCGACAGGCCACACGAATTCAGCTGACGCTGGGCGCCGACGAGCAGGGCCAGCTGCGGGCAGCCAGGGCGCGGATACTGGCCGATAACGGCGCCTACGCCGCCGGCACGCCGCTCGCCACGTGGCGCGCCATCATGCACGCGGCCGGCGCTTACCGCTACGAAGCCGTCCACGTCGACACGCAGGCCGTCTATACGAACAACGGTTACGCGGGCGCTTTCCGGGGCTTCGGCAACACCGCCGCCACCGCCGCCGTGGAGATGGCTATCGACGAGCTGGCGTATCGTCTGGGGCGCGATCCGCTGGAGTTCCGGCTGCAGAACTGCCTGCGTGCGGGCGACCGCACCATGACGGGCGCCCGGATCCAGCACGAGGTCGGGCTAGAGGACTGTCTGGCCTGGGTACGTGACCAGTCGGAGTGGGAGCGCAAGCGGGCAACCTACGCCAGTCAACCCAAAGACGCGCTGCGCCAGCGCGGTATCGGCGTCGCCGCCTATTTCCACGGCAGTGGTCTCGGCGGTGAGGGCATGGACTTCGCCTTTGCTACACTCGACGTCGAGGCGGATAACAGCATCCGGCTCACCTCGGGCCTGACGGACTACGGGCAGGGCAGCCGCACTGTCTTCACGCTGCTGGCAGCGGAAGTGCTGGGCGTGGATATGGATCGCATCCACATGCCGCGTCCCGACACGACCACGACCATCGACTCTGGGCCGACGGTCGCCTCGCGCGCGTCCATCGTCGGCGGAAATGCGGTGCGCGTCGCCGCCGAGAAGCTGGATCACGAACTGCGGCTGGCTGCCGCCGATCTAGACGGCTGTGCACCGGCCCAGATCGTGCGGGACGGTGAGAGCTACATCGGCCCCAGCGAAGAGCCGCACACCTTCGAGGAGATCGTCGTGCACGCGCGGTCGCTGGGCTTCCAGCTGGCGACGGAGGCGCGGTGGCAGGTCCCGCACATCGAATGGGACTTCGAGCAGGGCACCGGCAGGCCGTACTTCGCCTACGTCTTCGGCGCGCAGGTAGCCGAGGTCGAGGTCAACCGGCGCACGGGACGCACCAAAGTCACCGGTATCTGGGCCGCCCACGACGCCGGGACCATCCTCTTCCCCAACGGCGCGCGCGGTCAGATGTACGGCGCCATCACTCAGGGCCTGGGCTTCGCGCTGATGGAGAACTTCAATTATAAGCGGGGCAGGCCACAGAAAACGAGTTTGCGCGCCTACCGCGTGCCCCGCGCCATGGATCTGCCGGAGATCGAAGGGACGTTTATCCAGACCAAGCTCGCCGAAGGCCCCTTCGGCGCCAAGAACATGGCCGAGCCGCTGATGGTGGGGACAGCACCCGCCATCGCCAACGCCGTCTTCCATGCGACGGGCGTGCGCCTGCACTGCTTGCCCATCGACCCAGACCAACTCAAGAGGAAAGCCTGAGATACACCCCCGGTTACAACGGATGGCCTGACCTCGCCGCGTGCCTTCGCTCGTCGTCAGTGCCGTTTTGACGCCACTCCCCTACGTTGCGTGGCTGACGTCGAGCGGGTCCGCCAGCGCCCGCAGCCCGGCGGTCTCCACCGGCGGAAAGCCGACGCCCAACGCCGTCCCTACGATGATGACGGCGGTCCTTGGCGTGCCGGCGTGGAGCGCCGCCGCGGCGGTGCCATCGTGGATGAGGTGCAGGCGCACGGCGTGGCTCGTCCGCGCCTCGACCGCCGCTTCCAGCGCGGCGTTGGCGTCCGCGTAGGCGTCGCTGATGCGCGCGTAGATGCCGTTGCCCCGCAGCTGCCCGCCGCGCACGTAAGCCGCCACGCTGAGCGCCAGCGCGTCACCGTCCACGGGATGGTCGCGCAGCGTCTGCGCCAACACGTCGGCGACAAAGTCCAGCACCTCTTCGCCGCTGTACTGCTGCGCGCTCTCCGGGACGTTGCGGTGTGACCAGTGCGTCGGCACGGCGGGAAGATGCTCCACGGCGGTCAGCGTGTCCCCGGTTAGCGTGAACCGGGCGCGCTTGACCAGGGTGTGGCCGAAGTCAAAGGCCAGGGCATGGCGCGGGCCGGTGGGCAGGTAGCGCGCGGCGCCCATCAGACTGAGCGCACCGCGATGGGGCGTGATCTCGATGTGCAGCGCCTCGCCGTAGCCCAGCGTCTGGAGCAGGGACCGCGCTTCTGCAACCATCCGCTCGCCCAGATCGCCGCTCATCACGCCGCCGCCCAGCCAGACGCGCCGTATCTGCGCCCAGCGCTCCCAGTCGGCAGCGGTCCACTCGGCGCGCGGCGCGCGGTTGACGGCATCGCCCCGGTGCAGCGTCAGCAAAATATAACCGAGGTTACGCCCCAGCCGCCGGGCGATGGCACAAGCGACCGCGCGGGCCTCGGCGTCGTCACTGTGCAGTCGCGCGTCGATGAAGCGGGGAATCTTGCAGCGGGCGGTGGGCTTATCTCGAAACGCGGCCTCATCGAATCCCAGCGCGGCAGCGTGGGCCTGCGCGTAGGTCACAATCGCTTCACTGGAGAGCAGGTGGTAGGCGGCTTGTCCGCGTACGGCCTCGTCGACGGGCAGGCCGGGCAGATCGACGAGGCGCACCCGGTTGACAGAGACGGTGAGGGGCGTGGTCGGGATGCGGGCGGTTGTATTCACGGAAGCAAGACCTCCTATGTACCCACAAAATATACTCTCTCAATGGTCATTTTGACTGAAGCTCTTTACCAGCGACTGAGTAACCGGGGGAATCTCTTTGTGGTCTTTTCAACAATCACCGGTGTTTTTGAAAGCGGAGGGAGAGATTCCTCGACTCGCTGCGCTCGCTCGGAATGACGAAAAAGTACATGCTATTGCACCAATGGCACCTTACGGTCGCCCGAAGTCAGCAATGAAGTAGTAGCCCCAATCGGTCTTGGCGACGCCAACGCCAACTTCGGTGAGCCATGTGCTCAATAGCGTACGGCGGTGCGGGTCGTTGGGGGGCACTTCGTCCATCCAGATGTCGATGGCGCCCTGAGGCGTCAGTCGTTGTGCCCAGCATTCGGCCCAGCCTGCGCCAGTGTAGCCGACGCGCTCCAACCGCTCCTTGATGTAGGCGCCGTCGGAGCCGGTGTGGCTGCACCAGCCGCGCTGCATGCAGTCGTTGGCGTGACCCTGGGCTGCGACCGCCAGCGTCTCGTTGTACGCCATGGGCGGTAGACCGTGGGCGGCGCGTACCTCGTTGATGAGCCGCGCCACTTCGCGGGGCCAGGCGGCGACGTCGGCGGGCGGCGGCGCCGAGGGCGACGTCGGCGCAACGGTGGGCACCTCGGTGGGGGCTGAAGTCGGTGGTGCAGCGGTCACAGCTGGGGGCAGAGCGGTCGCCGTCGGCGGGATAGGCGTGGCGGTGGGTATAACGGACGTCGCCGTTGGATCAAGCGCCTGGGTGACGGGCCCGTCCAGAGGCAAAATCAGAGTTTGGCCCACCCGGATGGTGTCATGGGTCATCCCGTTGACGGCGCGTAGTGCCTCAACCTCGACGTCAAACGTCTCTTTGAGACCAAGTAAGGTATCCCCCGGCACCACCTCGTAGAGCACCCAGAAAGGCGATGCGCCTTCCCAACTCTCCGTCGGGGGAATGCTGAGCGCCTGCCCGGCCTGCACGACGGTGGACGTGCCCAGGTCGTTAGCGGACTGGATGGCAGCCATGGGCACGCTGTAGCGCAGGGCCAGGGCCAGGAGCGTGTCGCCGGGCTCGACGATGTGCTGTGTCATGGGCAGCGGCGTCGCCGGCACGGGCGTGGGAGCCACGGGCTGGGCTTCGGTCTCAGAGAGTGGCTGCACTGTCGGTGTGGCGGTGGGCGGGGCTTTGTCCTCGAAAGAAAAGAGCGTCGGCGTGGGGAGCAGCGGTGTGGACGTACTTTGCGACGTCGCAGGCGGCGTGTTACTGTCACAGCCGGCGAACAGGCCAACAAGCAGCAGAAAGACCAACGTGGTAGCCACGTTCCAAAGTCTCATGGTTCGTTTCTTATATCCCACGGTATCATCCATATCGTCTACGTGCCTCGCAGGATGCTATGATAGCACAGCGTGGGATGAAAAGCAATGGAAAACGTGTTGCGTGATGCGTGATACGGGATACGGGAGGACTTGTTTGAGTACTGGATGTTTCCGACAGGTTTGGAGCCTACGAAGGGCTTGTTAAAGAATAGCTTCCCGACTCCTGAAACAGCTCTACAAATGTCATCCAGAAAATTCGCGTTTGAAGCCGGTAAACAAGCCTCAAACGTCAGTTTCCTTGACTCTCTGCCGCAGCGGTTTGGCAGCGACGGGAACTGATATTTTACGGACCCTAACGGTGACAGGAGAGGAGGCGCTGGACGGTCAGCAGCAGATTCTGCGCCGTAATGGGTCTGAGAAGGAAATCATCGGCGCCGGCGGCCATGACCCGCTCGCGCACATTGGGATTGGCGGCGGCGGTGAAAATCAGCACCGGCGTGCGCTCAAATCGCGCGTCAGCCCGCAGCGCTTTGAGCAACCCCAGACCGTCCATCTCCGGCATCATGAAATCGGTGATGACCAGGTCAACCGGATGCTGCTCCAACAGTCGCAGCGCGCCGCGCCCATCTTCAGCAGTCTGCACCGTATGTCCTTCCAGGGCCAAGATGTCACGCAATGTAGGACGCATAATCGGGTGATCTTCGACGACCAAGATGTTGGGCATGTTGACCTTTCCTCTACCGACCGCTGCGCAAAGCCAGGGATCGACGTAGCCGCTATTGATGCCGACCATTCAACCCTATCCTAACAAAGCTACGACGAAGAGCCGTTACTATTCGGTTTCAGGAAAGTTACACCTAGAAAGACACCCGGGGACGGGAGAGCAGATTCACACTGCGCCCCGGTGCCCGGTCAGTCTGCGCCGAGCTCCGTCATGGCGCGAGGATCGAGCAACGCGTCGAGGTCGGCGGCGGGCAGGACGCCGCGCGCCAGCGCCACCTCGCGGACGGTGTGCCCGGTGCGATGGGCTTCTTGCGCGATTTCGGTCGCCGCGTCGTAGCCGATGACGGGCGCCAGCGCCGTCGCCAGCGCCAGACTGCGCTCCACGGCGGCGCGGCAGCGCTCTGCGTTGGCTTCCAGGCCGGTGACGCAGCGCTCCGTGAAGGCGCGGGCGGCGTTCGCCAGCAGATCGATGCCCTGGAGCAGGTCGTGGGCCATCAGCGTCATCATGGTATTGAGCTCGAAGGTGCCGCCGAGACCGCAGTGGGTGATGGCCGCGTCGTAGCCGATAACCTGCGCCACCGCCATCACCAGCGCCTCCGCCATCACCGGGTTGATCTTGCCGGGCATGATGGAGGAGCCAGGCTGCACGGCGGGCAGACGGAGCTCGCCCAGCCCGTTGCGCGGCCCGGACCCCATCCAGCGCACGTCGTTGGCGATCTTGGTGAGCGCCACAGCAGCCGCTTTGAGCGCCCCGGAGACGGCGACGACGCCGTCGCGGGCGGCGTTGGCGGCGATATGGTTCTCTGCTTCGGCGAACTCCGTATCCAGTGCCGTGTTGAGGTGGGCGATGGCCCGCTTCGGGAACGCCGGGTCGCGGTTGAGCCCGGTCCCGACGGCGGTGCCGCCCAGGGGCAATGCACGCAGCTCGACCATGGCTGCTCGCAGGCGCTGGGTGGCCCACTCAACCTGGGTCGCGTAGCCGCCGAAGACCTGGCCCAGCCGGATGGGCGTCGCGTCCTGCAGGTGCGTGCGCCCCGCCTTGACGATGGGGTCGAAGGCCTCGGCTTTCTCCGCCAACGCCGCGCGCAGGGCCTCCAGCGCGGGGAGCAGCTCATCGCGCAGGGCCAGCGTCGCAGCGACGTGGAGCGCCGTGGGGATCACGTCGTTGCTCGATTGGCTCATGTTGACGTGGTCGTTAGGATGCACGGGCGACTTACTGCCCACTTCGCCGCCCAGGCGCTGGATAGCGCGGTTGGCGATGACCTCGTTGGCGTTCATGTTGGTCGAGGTGCCGGAGCCGGTCTGGATCACATCGACGGGGAAGTGCGCGTCCAGCTCGCCGGCGATGATCTCGTCGCAGGCGCGGACAATAGCGTCGCCCAGGGTGGGGGACAGGTCACCGAGTTCGACGTTCGTCAGCGCGCAGGCGCGCTTCACGTGGCCCAGCGCGGCGATAAAGCGGCGCCCGAACCGTTCCCCGGAGATGGGGAAGTTCTCGACCGCGCGCTGCGTCTGCGCGCCCCAGAGCGCGTCCACGGGCACGGCGATCTCGCCCAGGGCGTCACGTTCAATACGATGCTCACTGCCCCGGCTCACGGTGCAGCTCCAGTATAGTATTCCGGGCTCAGGAATCGAGCCAGTGCCAGGATCAACAGATGTTCATAAGCGGTCTGACGGCTCAGGTATCCGCCGGTGAAGGCACCGATGGCGCCGCCCTTCTGCTTGGAGTTGTGGTCGCCGGTCACGACGTCGATGGCGACGCCCAGTTCCTTGCCGGCCCGCAGTTCCTCAACGACGCGCTGAGGAAGCATCAGGTTCTCGCCGCCAGCCACGCCCAAATCGCCGTCGGCATGGGCGACGGCGCACCACGCCGACGTGTAGATGTCGCCCTCCACCTCCAGCAGGCCGCCCTCGAAGCCAATGCCCCAGATCGCATCCGTCTGGTGAAGCACGGCATGCGCGCGGTTGATGGCGCCACGCCGCGTCTCGCTATCCCCCCAGGGTTGCGCCGATACGCCGCTTTCAACGGCCAGCGCACGCACCTGTACGTGGCTACCGAAGACTCGACGCAATACTGCCTTCGCTGCTGCGGTCTTCACCGGATTCTGCGAGCCCACACCCACTTTCATAGGCAACTCCCCTGTCTGATCCCTACGTCACGAGTATAAATAGCCCTCCTACGAAGTCAACCCGCATCAAATAGGGATTTCGAAGCGAGTCTGCTGGTGAAAACGCCCTCCGTACCGTAGAAACTGCGTAGGCGAAAGCAAGGCAAACGAAGCCGGGGTTGATGCGGGAGGGAAACGTGATGGGAAGCCGCCTATGGCGTTTGAGCGACCCGACAACTGCTTCGTTTGCCCAAATATCCGGCAACTTTGCTCTACATCGATTTAATGATATACTACTCTAAGAAATTCGCTTGAGGGTTAGAGTTTAAGGACTTTCGAAGGACTGACAGGTCAACCCAAGTGG
This sequence comes from uncultured Anaerolineales bacterium, assembly GCA_964452025.1. Taxonomy (GTDB): domain Bacteria; phylum Chloroflexota; class Anaerolineae; order B4-G1; family SLSP01; genus G713. The sequence goes on along the minus strand of CAYVKR010000012.1, from coordinate 9,671 downwards.
GCATAACCCGCTTTACGGGCGCTTCGAAAGTCCGATTTCATATGCAAGGAGTGAACCTAATGAAGAAACGAACCTATGGTATCGCCGCGCTGTTGTTGAGTGCGTTTCTGGTCTTCCTGACCGCGTGTGGATCAGGAACCACAGAAACACCAGAGCCAACGGCAACACCTGAGCCAACTGAAGCACCGGCGACCGAAGAACCATCCAATGAGGAGCCGGCAGAAGAAGCGACTGTACCGCAGGAGCCGACCGGCCCCTTCGAAGCGCTGCCAGTCGAAGAAGCAGGCATCTGCGAAGCCCAACCGCTGCCCACGTTGCCCGCCAGCGAGCCTACGGAAGCCGACTGGAGCAAAGGAGCCAGCGCAGAGGATGCGGAGCTCACTATTCTTGAATACTCCGATTTTGAATGTCCGGGCTGTGGCGCCATGGCCCCCGTGTTGACGGAGTTTTTGAAGGAAAACCCAAACGCCCGCTTGATCTATCGCCATTTCCCACTCTCCTTCCACGAAAAGGCGATGCTGACCGCCGAGGCTACCGAGGCTGCCGGAGCGCAGGGCAAGTTCTGGGAAATGCATGATCTACTCTTCGCAAGAATAGACGAATGGCAGCCGCTCAGTCAAGAAGAAGCGCGGGAGAAGATGAGCACCTATGCCGAAGAGTTAGAGCTGGACATTGAGCAGTTTGATCAGGAGCTGGATGACGACGTTCACGTTCCTCACATTGAACAAGAGCTAGCAGAGTCCCAGGAGCTTGGGCTCCCCGGCACCCCCACTTTTATTTTCAACGGCATCCTCTATCCTACCGAGCAGTTGGGCCTCTCCTATCAAGGCTTGACTTCTTTCCTGGGTTTTCTGGATGCTTCGGAAAATCAGTACGAAGGTCCTCCAGAACTGACGTTGGATACGGAAAAAGAGTATGAAGCCGTGGTCAGCACCACACAGGGCGACATTACCTTCGATCTGCTGGTCGACGCTGCGCCGACCTTGATCAACAACTTCAGTTTCCTGGCGACCGAGGGATGGTACGACGACTCGAACTTCTTCTTCGTGCAAGACAACTTCGTCGCGCTCACAGGCGATCCCACCAATACGGGCATCGGCTATCCGGGCTATTACTGCACCGGAGAGACCCAGAACGCTTTCGACCGCGCTGGGCTTGTGGGCATGCTGCCCAATGGTCAGTTCTTCTTCACGTTGGGCACGGATGCATCAAACTTGAGCCAGCAGTTCGCCCTGATCGGCCAAGTCACCGAGGGCGAGGACATCCTGGCAGACCTGGCGCGCGTTCGTCCCGGCGATCCCACAACGGAACCGGACAGCGTAGAAGCCGTGATCGTCAAAGAGAAATAGCAGCAGTCCAAACGTAAGAAAGAGGAGATAGGAGCACCGCTATCTCCTCTTCTTTCCCCACCTGCAAGGAGCACAGATGAAACGCTACGGCCCCCGGTTCTGGACCCTCATCTCGTTATTAGCGCTGATTGGGAGTCTGAGTGGCATGGGCAGCTTGCTGCTGGGCCTGTTCTTACCCTCCGACCTGGATGCACAGACCACGTTGATAAAAACCGGCCTCAACGTCAGCGGGTTGATGATCCTTGGCTTCTCCACGATGTTATTGGTGACCGGCTGGCGTGGTTTGAAAAAGAAGCCCTCGCTTTCATTCCATACTCCACGCGGTTGGATCGCTCCTTTGGTCCTCTGGATCGGTCTGATTGTGCTCATCTTCCTCCTGCCCGGCCTGCAACAGATGCCCATTTTGCTCGCGGCGATCCATCTTCTGTTGATCGCGCTGCCCGCTTTTTTCCTCCTGGATCTAACGGCGCTGGCGGCGGGGGCATTCAGAGATGACCCCCTGGAAGGGCGTGAGATCATAATAGCGCTTACTGGCGGCGCGCTTTCCACCGCCTTTGCCTTCACCCTGGAGATCATCGCCTTGGTGGTAAGCATCATCCTGGTGATCGTGTTGACGGTACCTCTCACGGGGGGTGCGGCTGAACTCACCCGCCTCGCCGATGAGTTACAGCGCCTTTCACAACAGCCACCATCGTTCATGTCGGAAACACTGCTGACCGGCCTGCTCTCTTCGCCTGTGGTGCTCGGTGTGTTAGTCCTAACCCTGGCGGTGGCTACACCGTTGATTGAAGAATTGGGGAAAGCCGCACTTATCGCTATTCTCGGCTACTGGGAGCGGTTCGATCTACGACGTGCCTTCCTCTGGGGCGTCCTGTGTGGCCTGGGATTCGCTCTGATCGAAGGGACGTTGAATGGGCTGATGAGCGCCGTTGGACCTGCTGCCGGTTGGGCCGGCGCGGTAGGGGTGCGGGCTTTAGCTACGGCGATGCACGCCCTCACCAGCGGCCTTGTAGGATTAGGATGGGGTTACGTCTGGCAACAGCAGCGACGCTGGATGCTCCCGCTGCTCTATCTAGGCGCTGTTTTCTTCCACGGATTGTGGAATCTCAGTACCATCGGCCTGGTTGCCGGCTCTTTACAAATGGTCGGAGAGACCGTAAGCGTTGCCGGAGGACTCACTGTGCTGCTTGGCAGCGGTACGTTACTCCTGCTTGCGCTGGCGGCGCCGGCAGGATTGATTGGAACCGCTCTTTGGTTGCGACGCCGCACGCATCGGGCCAATGAAAATGTATCCATGCAAGCGAGTAAAATGAGCATAGATACCTAAATTCGAGCTTGCGCAAACAATGAAATCTGCTATAATTCGAGGTGTAGGGCGGTTAGCTCAGCTGGCCAGAGCGCTGCGTTGACATCGCAGAGGTCACAGGTTCAAGTCCTGTATCGCCCACCTAAACCCCGAAAAAACGCGGGAAACGTTCAAGGCTTGAACTAACATCCCCGCGTATGGGGTCAAGCCTGAACGGTCGTATTGAAACATATAGGACTGTTAAGGTGCGAATGGGGCTACGCGATCCTTTGGCGAGGGCTTACGCGTGGCCCCTAACGATTTTGGACTAGTCTGCAGCCTCTTGTGACTCTGACTCATCTCCCTTTTGTCTCTCGGCGATGAATCGTTCAGCTTCTTCGTCTGGAATAATCCAAGCGACCGGTATGCGTTCAGCTTTGATTTTCCCCTTACGAATCAGCCTTGTGATGTGCTGCGGTGTCAGCCCGGTTGCTTCGGCCAACTGAGAAGTCGTCCACATCGCTTACCTCCCTGAAACATCCCCATTATACGTTCGCTACCGAACCCTGTCAAGGGCAAGTCCGAGATTCGCGCAAATTCCCTCCGATTCAAGTGTCTTGAGCCTAGTCGACGGATGTATTCTACATGCAAAGATCAACTGTTAACAGAGAGAAGTAACCACGACACAGCACGATACGGCATTATTCACACTTTCCGTCGTAAACACGGGGCGGTTGCTCTTGTAAGTGTAAGCAAGGCAGCCCATGTGTCTCATGATGCAAAATGCGCTCCATGAGTTCGCAACACAAATTTGACCATTTTCTAATCCGTCCATATACTTAGAGCAATGAGAAAGCCCCACAGCGTAGGAGCGCCTGGGGCAACGGCCAGACCGGTGGCGCGGTCCAGCACTCACAGTGTAGATTAGAGCCCACCGGTGTCAACTTAATTGGGCTACCCCCTGAGTCACGGCAAGCAACATCGCATAGGGGACAGCCAATTGATTGGTGAGCTTTGTTGTTTTCAGCCATAGAAAGAATTACGCATACCATCGCCTATCCGTGTGGCCATTGATGGACATACAAGATTGCGGTATGCGCTAATAGGAACTGTTGTTTATGGGCAAAATAAACTCACAAACATCTGCTTTCAACTGGTTGAGTAGAAGTGCACTTCACCTAGATTCTAAGAGCTATGGATAGTTTTTCATCAGTACATTATCTCTTCGAAGAAATCATAGATCTGCCTATTCTGTCTAGCCGAGCCCAAGAACTATGGCTTGGAATCCAGATCAAAGCTCCCAAACACTGGCAAACGCTTCTGAAACTCGACGGCTATGGAGATGAGGTCGCTTTATCAGCGATATACGCGTCTCTGTATGCTCAGAGTCAAGAGTTAGAAGAGATCTGTAAAAGATCTGAGATCTGCCCACCAGATGTATTGAAGTGGATTGCAGATGTATTTACTGCACGAGAGAATATTTACGACTTGCGACGCTCCAAGTTGCGTCGTTTTGTACGAAGTGTAAATAAACTCGAACTAGAGTCTGAGCAAATTCAATCTTTGACCGAATCCTCGTATAAAACTGCCGAGTTACTGGTGCTTTTACCAGACGATGTACTGCGTTACATCAGCAAATTCGAGAGATTTCCTTTACCTGACATACTCGAAGCGTGGATAGCTGAAGAATCCATACAGGTAAATTCTGTTCGTCAAGCTGCTGCTCAACAAGCGGAAAGAGCAAAACGGATTCTTGTCACTGGCTATTTGCGGTATGCTTTACGTATGGCTCGCAATCACGTAGATCAAGGTCTTCCTTATCTAGATTTGGTCCAAGCGGCCTTTTTGGGTTTGATGCACGCCGCAAAAAGATTCGATTATCGAGAACAAGCACGCTTTGCTATCTACGCTTCAACTTGGATGTGGCAAAGAACCACTCGGGCCATAGCTAACCACTCTCGAACCATCCGAACTCCTGCCTATGTTCAGCCACAAATTCAGAAAATACAAGAGACTTATGAGAAGCTCTGGGAAGAGAAAAATAGATTACCGACCTTCGATGAACTGTTGATGAACTCCACATATCTGGAGGAGAAAGAGATTGCGCGCATAAAACAACATCGCGCCACAAAAACTCGGTTACCAGAAGAACTGGACCAAAGCTATCAAAAAGCAGCTCGAGCATTGCGCTTAAGCCTGAGAAGCTCTCAAGAGATACTTTCATTGGATGTCATCCGTGAAAACGCCGTTGGATTGGTTGGTAAAACGTCTGATCGATTACCGGATTTGCTCAACTGTATGGCAAGATCACAGGTGATGAAAAAAGTATATGGTTTGCTGTCGTGCTTCTCAGACCGTGATCAAGATATTTTTCGGATGCGCTTTGGGCTAGAAACTGGAGAGGATCACACTTTGGCCGAAGTGGGAAAGGCATTTGATCTAACACGGGAACGAATTCGGCAGATTGAAACGCGAATTCTTGATCATCTGGCTAGACATATCTCTGAAGAGCACTTACGCGACTGTCTTTCAACCCAAGTGTGGTCCCTGGCTTCTGATTCCGATTCCCCGCTTGTGGCGAAAGAATTGTTCCCAAGTCAAGAGTTGAGTGAGTCACGGGATTGGGAATGGCTGGACCGCCTTCTTGAGGAACTACCGGGAGGGGACTGGC
>CAYVKR010000012.1:1986-4266 GCA_964452025.1 uncultured Anaerolineales bacterium | reverse complement strand
TGGGCTGGTATAGAGGAGACACAATCCACTTGGCTTTTACAAAGTATGCTTTCCGCATATTATTTGGTGGGGGTAATCCCTCATATCTTTTATCCGGATGCAAAGGGGAACATTGTTGTTTCCACGATGCCACATATGGGTCTACAAGATCTCCGTCGATATTGCTTGCGAATGATGACACAGCGCCTTGTGGCAATGCCCGAATTCTGGTGGCTTATAAAACGCTACGAGCCAGCGAGGGCTTGTGACATCACAGGTTATGTTGTCGATGTACACCCTTTAGGATTGGATGATACCTCTAACCGCTTGGAGCTACTGACCAGCATCGGTGCTCTACAGAAATCTAGATATGCGCGTTTTCAGTTGACCAACCTGGGACGGGAATTAGCATCTCAATTTGGTGAAGCGCCACATATCTTTGAGGAGGTAAAAATGACTTCACAAGGAATAGAAGATCTCGATACATTCGATTTAATATCGTTTTAAGAGGAATAGGTATGTTAAAATTCTTTACCGCTTTGACCTTATGTCCAAGTGATATTCGTAAAATTAGCAGATTATTCAAAGAATATAAGGTTGATAGTACGCCTTTGGACAATATTTTAGTGACGCCTCTATTTATTCAAGAAGATTCTTTGGATCAAATCCAAAAAATCAAGAGCCAGCAAGACTCAACCGTTATGTTTGATAGTGGTGGCTATTATGTACAAATTGGAAGATTAACTTATCAAGAGTTATATTATCCACTTCTGAAGTTTTACAAAAACAATCGATGGGCTGATATATACACTTTGCCTGACTACGTTCCTACTTCGCAAGATACAATTGAAGAAATACAAGCCAAAGTAGATGATACTGTTAGATACACTACATTGTTCTTTCAAGAGTTGCCTCCCGACTTACAGGCAAGAGCTATGCCAGTAGTGCAGGGGCATACCATGGAACAAGTTGATTATTGTTTGAAACACTATTTGCCCTTGGGGACTCGATATCTTGGATTTGGTAGCTTTGGTACCGTTGGGAAGAATAGCCAGGTTAATATTGCCACAGATAGCGCGGTAGACTTGGCCAAATATGTGATTGATGTTGCTCAAAAGAACAAGATTCAAGTTCACCTATTTGGCCTTGGAGCGCCAGCTCTCGTTGCGATGATTAGAGGTATCGGAGCTGGTTCATTTGATTCCTCTTCGTGGATCAAATCCGCTGGCTTTGGACAAATTCATCTTCCATTCACGAGAGGGTATAACATCTCTCATCGGAATGGGCGATCCGAATTGCAAAAGGGGATCACCATTAGAAAATTCGAGGAGCTACGTGTGCGGACACAGCATGAATGTCCTTACTGCCAGTCAATAGATCTTTTACAACGTGAGAAAATGTATCGTGCTTTGCACAATTTGATCTCTATCCGTCAATCGGTGGATATGATTAACCAAGAGAGGTATGAGCTTATCCGTGAAATATATGAAAACGGCTCACCGCGTTATCGAAAGGAGTACCAGAAATGGCTGGTAGGCTGACTTTTCATATTCCTCAAGAGGCAGAGCCACAAGCGGTTTTACCATTGATTGAGGCTATGTTTTTCGAAAACCGAACATTCTCAACCGTCAAAGCGTTGCTAGAATTTACTGATCAACGCGGTCTTGGGAATCGAACTGAGATTCAAATCCTGGCTAAAACTTGTGGGCTTTTAGAGCAAGAGAAAAACATCAAATTGACTTCTAAAGCCAAAGCTATCGCTCAACTCAAAAATGAAACGCAATCTGATATAGTGCACTACTTACTTTATACAGGTTGGTCCTCCAAAGAACCGGCTGTTAATACTCGACTTTGGGGGTACCGTCAGGTCGTCGACGCATTATGGCAAAGATCTCCCATCGATGTACTTGCTACGACCAATGAAATGGTGACAGAAATCGTAAACCGGACTGAGGCAACTTTTGGGCATTTGCCCACTTATGAAGGAGGTGCTTCATTTAGCGACAAAAGCATCCGGGGCGTAAGGAAATGGCTTGAGAATGTCAATCCACCCGTCATAAACGACGAAGAAGAATTCGAACGTCGCTATTTTTGTCCTTCGCAACTCGCCTTACTTGCGGCTGGCTGGGTAGCACGTACGACAGGCGGTGAAGTAGGAATTGATCTCTTACTAACACCAGAACGCCGCGAGGAAATGAGTAAGCTTTGTCTTATTGATCCCACAGCCTTGGATAAAGTGTTGGATTGGATGTTGCCGACATATCCAGAGATTATCCAGCCTGGGACGAGAGCTGGGGCTTA
>CAYVKR010000012.1:0-1886 GCA_964452025.1 uncultured Anaerolineales bacterium | reverse complement strand
TACTTGAATATTACCCTATAGAACCAATCATCTCCGATAATTTATGGAATTTGATCTATTCTGTGCTGTAAGGAGGCATCATGAGTCTTGAAGGATTACAATCTGTTCTTGATAAGGAAGATATTGTCGAAACACAGCGTGCGTTGGACTTCCTTGAACGACCAGAGTTTGTGGACGAAGCTTACAAGCGTCATGTACGTACGTATGTGCCATTGAGTCGCCAAACAAGCAAAAGCAATGGCCAAAGCGTGGTCCGCTTCGAACGCAAAGTGATTCGGGAGGTTAGAGAGGCAGGAGCATTGCGAGGTTATATCACCGCTGAATATGGACATGGTAAAACCAGCACAGCTCTCTACTTATGGAAGCGCGCACGTGAGGAAAATATCCTTGCCGTACCTCCGTTCAAGCTATTAAAACTTTCCGACTTGGTAGTTGCTACCTTTGGTTGGCTACGTTATGAAATCGATCGCACTCGTCCGGAATTGCTGGGCCAGGCACAAACTTTGTACGACGAGTTAATGCACCGCAGTGCTAAGACGTTAGCGCGACAATATGATATTGAGCAGGCGAAGGTACAGCGAATGATTGTTGATGGAAGCGCAAGTCTGAATTTGCGACCAGCGGACTATATCGATTTCTTTGAGAAGATGACCGCGATTTCTCGAGAAGCTGGCTTTGAAGGATTGCTTGTCATCGCAGACGAAATTCAACAGTACATCGAACCGGAGATTAAATCAGGTGTTAAAGATCCTATCAGCGAGTTGTTTGACGTCATCAGTGCTATTTTGACCCGTCGTCATCACCTGCATTTTGGCCTTATCATGGTTATTCCCTCTAAGGAGTTGAGTGTTCTACAAGATCAACGGGGTGACTTGGTACATCGTGCTTTACAAGCTAGCTTAGATTTATCGACGGTGTATGACAGTAATTTCCCGAAACGTTTGTGGGATCGATTGGCCGAACTGTTCGATTTTGAAGAACATCACGAGCGTATCATTTCGCCTGAATGCCTAGCCGCCCTTGGCGAGATTTCTTCCCGGGATGACTTGGCCGATGGACCACGCACAGTGGTCAAAGTGTTCACCCACGCAACCCAGCGTTACATGCAGGTGGGGTATCCTACTGATGATGCCTATACTCCTTTGCACTTAGTCAATGATTTCTTAAATCGTGATATTCCTTATGTGAGAAAGATTCCCCAGATTACCGCACAGGCGCTATCTCACAGCTTAGTTAAAGGAGATCCAGCACGCGAACGCGCCATTAAGTGGGCTGCCGCCTTTCCCAATGAAGGGATATCTCGTGAACTCCAGAAAGATTTGGGCTTGACGGAAGCCTTTGACGACTTAGCGCAGAGTGCCCTAGGCGATCTTATCATTTCGGTGGGAGACGTTGAAAATCGGGGATTCACACTGCGGGGGCTTGCTAATGTCGCCGGAATAGAAGAATGGCTTCCTTCCACCATTCGTGAATTCTGGCGCATTTATCATGAGAATTCGGATAAGACCCGGCAACGGACACTAAAAGCCTTCTCAAAATTGATCGTCGAGAAGGTTTTTCCAGACAATCAATGGAAAGTTGTAGAGCGGATATCCGGAAGTATGGTCAGTAATGCAGGGATGGTGATGGAGGGCAGTTTCAGAAGCTTTCATCGGCGCTTCCCAGAACGGTTGGTTCATGTTCGGGTATTATGGGAAGATGAATCTATCAAAGATGCCGCTCCCAAAGGTGAAGTCGTTGTGCAAATTCACCTTCAACGACATCTGGATTGGCCGGAAGAGAAGCGTCGCGATTATGCTGCACCCATTGAAGTTCGTCATGAGGCTAGCCAAATTGATATTAACCTCAACCTAATGCATCGAGATCCAGAAACTATTTCCCCTCAA
>CAYVKR010000011.1:0-27195 GCA_964452025.1 uncultured Anaerolineales bacterium | reverse complement strand
TCACCACCGCCAGTCCTTTGTCGGCGGCGTATTTGAGGCCCTTCGTGCCGGCCTGATAGTCAATATCCATGTAGTTGTACTGGATCTGGCAGAAGGTCCAGCCGTCGTAGTCGTCGATGATGCGCTTGAAGACGGGATAGTCGTCGTGGAAGGAGAAGCCCAGGTGACCAATGCGCCCGTCGGCGATGGCGCGTTCGGCTGAAGCGGGCGCGTCCATTTTACGCATCTTCTCCCAGCGATCTTTGTTGAGCGCGTGCAGCAGGTAGAAGTCGATGTGATCGGTTTGCAGACGCTTCAGCTGCTCATTGAGATAGTGGTCAAAGTCCTCCGGCTTTTCGATAAGCCAGCAGGGGAGTTTGGTCGCCAGTTTCACCTTCTCGCGGTACCCGTCCTGCAGCACGCGCCCGACGAAAGGCTCACTGGCCTCCTGGTGATAGGGCCAGGCCGTATCTACGTAGTTGACGCCGTGGTCGATGGCGTAACGGATCATCTCCGTCGCCAGCGGCTCGTCGATGTGTTTGGGATCGTCGTCGGTGGTGGGCAGGCGCATGGCGCCGAAGCCCAGCGCCGAGGGTTGCCAATCCAATGGTCCAAAGGTTCGATATTGCATAGAGCCTCCTCAAGAATAATAGGGGATGAATCGCGTTCTCATCCTCTAGCATATCACGAAGCAGATACTTTGCCAGTCTTATCAATTTAGGAACACCTACCCGGATGCTCTGAGCATCCGGGTAAGTTAAGCCGCATCGGTATTTGTAGAGATCGGATTTCTGTCAGAAATCCGATCTCTTTTCCATAGGCGTTTACTTCAGCGCCTCCTCGCCCTCGAATCTACGGTAAGGTGAGAGAATTTTCAGCACCTCTTGATCCTCTTTCGTCGTTTCCCGCGTCACCATTCGCGTCAGCAGCTCACCCAGGCCCGGTCCCAGCATGAAGCCCTGTCCGCACATGCCGATAGCCATCAGGTAGCCTGCGACCTCCCGCGCCCAGCCCACCAGCGGGGAGCCGTCGGGCGTCATGGGATAGAGGCCGCGCCAGGTGCGGCGCACACGGATGTTGGTCAGTTTCGGCATCAGATCGACCATGCGGCGGGAGACCATGGGCAGGAACTCGCTGGTCTCGCGCCGGTCGAAGCCGGGGATGGGCGGATCGGGCGTGATGCAGAAGACGATCTGCCCGCTGCCCAGCTGGTAGAAGTAGTAGTTCGACGAGCCGGGCGCCGGGCGGATATCGACGACCATCGGGTTCATGAAGTGCGTCACCGGCTCGGTGATGCCCGCCTCGTGCGAGTCAGGCGCGACCGGATGATCCAGTCCTACCATGCGCCCGATTTCCCGCGCCCATGGTCCCGCCGCGTTGACGACGACCGGCGCATGATACGGGCCCCGATCCGTCGTGACGCCCGTGACTTGCCTATGCGGGCCGCGCATCATCTCCTCGATCAGGATCTCTTGTACGGTCTCGTTGAAGCGGAACTTGGCCCCGGCGCGCACGGCCTCCTCGTAGAAGGCGTGGCCCGCCAGCAGCGTCGAGCAGTGCCCGTCCTCCGGCGAGAAGGTCCCCCCGATAAGGCCCTGCGGGTTCAGAGAGGGGATGATTTCCAGCAGCGCATCGCGGTCGTACCAGTCGATGTTGAGGCCGTAACTGTGCTGGACGTCGAGCAGTGTTTTGAACGTGCGCGTTTCCTCCTCGCGGTAGGCGACGAAGGAGTAACCGCCCTCGGTCCACTCGATGTTCTGCCCGTAGGTCTCCTCCCACGTCGAGACGATCTCCAGGCTGCGCAGGCAGAGGCGGATCTTGGCCGGATCGGAGTGCGTGGCCCGGATGCCGCCGATGGCGGCTTTGTTGGAGCCCTGTCCCGGGCTGGCGAATTTATCGATGACCAACACGTCAACACCGGCCTGGGCCATCGCCAGCGCCGCCGGTATACCGACGCTCCCCGCGCCGATAATAATCACGTCGTGATGAGATGGTTGCATGTACATATCCTTTGTTTTCAGGTCATCTTTGGTGATTTCATGATTGAACGTGTTGCGTGACGTGCTGTTGAGAAAATGTTCACGTTTCACGCATCACGCATCACGTTTCACGCATCACGCATCACGTTTTCGTCGTCCATTGCGCCCGTAAATGTCCCTAGCGGCACTTCAACGAATAGGGGGCGCTTTGTATTCTCCTCTACCTCGTCCAGGGGGATGCCTTCTTCGCGGAAGAGGCGGTGGATGAGGGCGGCGCAGGTCTTGCCGCCGCAGGCGCCCATGCCCGCGCGGGTGACGGCTTTGATCTCGTTGACGTCCCGGCAGCCCTGGCGGATCAGCGCGCGGATCTCGCCCGTCGTGACGCGCTCGCACCGGCAGACGATGGTGTCGTCGTCCAGGCGCTCCACGGTCTCCGGCAGCGGCTCGCTGACCCACGGCGCCTGCACGCGGATGCCCGCGATGCGCTTGGCGATGCTCGCCGGCGCTTTGACTTTGACGACGACGGTGTGATCGTTACGCTTTGTGGCCCGTACATGGGTCACTTTGACGTCGCCTACCACTTCCCCGTCGCGGTCCAGCACCGTCACCCTATCGCCCTCGGCGATGCTCTTTTCCGAGAACTCGTAGGGAATTGAGACGGTGGGTTGCTCCGCGTTCTTACGGTAATCGACCAGGGTGATCGCCAATCCAGGGCAGACGGTGATGCACTGCTCGCAGCCCACGCATGGTTGGTCGACGTGCTGCCCCAGGAAGTGGGGCAGCTGGCGGATATCGTCTTCTGGGATGTGGATGAGGTCTTGCGGGCAGACGGCGGTGCAGGGATTGCAGGGAATCTCCTGCGAGCAGTGGAAGACGGGGAAGACACCACTCTCTTCCTCTGGGATGCTTTCCTCTACGACGTGGCCCGGATGCGACTTGAGGATCTCGGCGGTGCGGTACCAATCCTCGGGGATCTCCACGTCGTGACCCAGCGCGCGGGCCGCCTTTCGCCCGGCGATCTTGCCGGTGAACATGGCGGCTGACGCCTCGGCGATCTCCTGGGCGTCCCCGGCGTCGACGACGGTCATGCCGAAGGCGCGCGCTTTCTCGGTGAACTCGTTCACGGGATCGAGACCCACGGCGATGAGCACGGTGTCGCAGGCGAAGGATCGCTCGGTGCCGGGGGTGGGGTTGAACTCCTCGTCGATCTGGGCGATGGTCACGGACTCCACCTGATCCTCGCCGTTGGCGCTGACGATGGTGTGTGAGGTGTGGATGGGCACGCCCAGGCGCCGCAGTTTGTCCTCGTGGACTTTGTAGCCGCCGCATGTGGGCAGCGCCTCGACCAGGCCCACCACCTCAATGCCGGCCTGGAGCGCGTGGTAACCGGCGATAAGGCCCACGTTCCCGCCGCCGACGATGAACAGGCGCTCGGCGGCGCGGATCAGGTCGCGGTTGACCAACGTCTGGAAGGCGCCGGCTCCGTAGACGCCGGGCAGGGTGTTGCCGGGGAAGACCAGGGATTTCTCCCGCGCGCCGGTGGCGGACAAAAGAACGTCGGGTTTTACGAGAACGTATTGCGTGGTTTCGGTTTGCGGACTTTCTCTCAGGATGCCTACGTTTTGGTCGCTGAAGACGGCTAAGGCCGTGCTGTTGAGCCAGACGTCGACGCTATCGTGAGCGCGCACCTGCTGCTCCAGTTTCGTGGCGATGTCGATGCCGCGCGTCCCGGCGTAGACGGCGTTGACGGAGCCGAAGAAGCGGTGCGTCTGCAGCACCAGTTTCCCGCCCAGGCGATGTTTATCGTCCACCAGCAGCGTGCCGATGCCCAGCGCGCCCAGCTGGATCGCCGCCGACATGCCCGCCGGGCCGCCGCCCAGGATCAGCACCGGCACCTCGCCAGTCTCGATCTCCGCCATGGCGGGTGCCTCCGGCACGTCGGGCAGCGTCGGCAGACCGTCCAGCGGCTCGACGCGCATGCCCGGTCGCACCGGCGTCATGCACGCCTTGACGGGGGTCCCGTCGGCGACGACCATGCACTGCGCGCACTGTCCGTTGGCGCAGAAAATGCCCTGGGGCGCGCCGTCCTTGTGGTGGTGTCCAAAGGTGCGGATGCCGTGGGCGAAGAGCGCCGCGGCGATCATCTCGCCGCGTTGCGCCGTCAGCGTTTGCCCTTGCCAGGTGAACTCAATGGCTTCCGTTTCTGGGGCGTCCAAAATGGGATGTTCGGTGATGCGATAGTCGCTCATGAATGCCTTCCTTGCCAGTTAGAGACTTGTGTCTGATTTCATTATAGGAAAAGGCGATGCTGGTCTACACTGAAGGTGAGCTATGTTTTGAGGGTAGAAAGGCACAATCAACGAAAAATCTCCGAGCATCCACACCGGTGCTCGGAGATTCTGGCAAGTTGGTCCTCAGGGATACATCGAACAGCTCTCTCCCCCATATTCAATCTCAATAGTCAGGTGGGTCAGATCTAGATCAGCGAGAGCGGCTTTGGCCTCACATTTGACATCCATCGCAGTTTGCTTTGTCACCGTGTCTTCAAGAACCAGGTGGGTGGTGAGGACGTGATGCTCGCCATCCAGCGACCAGACGTGCGTATGATGAACGTCGCAGACATCGTCGATGGCGTACAGGGCCGCTTCGATCTCCTCAACGTCAAATTCGTCGGGGACAGCCTGCAGAAACAGGGCCGAGGTCTTCTTTAGATTGCCCGCCACGTTGTACAGGACGTAGAGGGTGATGACGATGGAGAGCAGTGGGTCCAAGATGGGGATATCGTGGAGGCGAAGCACCACGCTGACAACCAGCACGCCGGCCCAGCCCAGCACGTCTTCCAGTAGATGCCAGGCGACCATCTGAGCATTCAGCGACGTATCTTTCCGCAGGCGCAGTGCCGCCATGCCATTGATCACTATGCCGAACACAGCAAAGATGAACATGCCTTGCGCGTTGGGCGGCTCCGGGTTCAGCAGGCGCGGTATGGACTCGGAGAGCACGAGCACGCCGCCGCCGACCAGGATCAGGGCGTTAAACAGCGCCCCAAGAAGGGAGTAGCGGCGATAGCCGTAGGAGTATTGACCATCGCCCTCGCGCTCCGCATAGCGTCCCAGATACCAGGAGAGCCCCAGCGAGACACTGTCGCCCAGATCGTGCAGGGAATCGGAGATAATGGCCAGGCTGTTGGTCCAGACTCCGCCCACCAGCTCCAGCAGTGCAAAGCTCAGATTGAGGAAGAAGGCCAGCCGCAGGCCGCCAGTTGTTCCTGGCCCGTGCATGTGTTGATGTGTCATGGATGCTGGGAATCGCCTCGACTTCCTATTGCGCCGGGTTGGATCGGGTGCGGGCTGCGCGTAGATCTCGCAGCGCGAAAGGTACGTACAGGAGCAGGCAGAACCCCGCACCGATCAGCTCCAGGAAGGGGATGTACCAGGGCCAGGCCGGCAGGACATCCATCAGGCTGGCCGTCTCCGGCTTGTGGGCGATAAACAAGTAGTTGCTGTCCAGCAGCACGTTGATAAAGCCCACGCGATCATATAGAGGTTGGTGCCGATGAGCACGCGCCGCAGGGAGGCCCACGTTGGTCGAAAGCCCTCCACGGCGGTCATGTAGACCGCTGCGGTGACGATGCTGCCGTGAGAGATCATCACCTGGAAGGCGCGGAAGTGGGGAAAACCGTAGGGTCCGGCATCGGGCGTCAGCAGCGCCTGCGTTGCCCCGGCGATCCCCAGGAAGTAGGCGAACTCGTAGATGCGCTCGTCCTTGCGGATCAGCATCACGGCGCTGAGGAAGATGAGGACGCTGCAGAGGTGCAGAGGGAGCATGGTCTGCAGGTCCCACTGGCCTGTACCTGCCTTCCAGGCGTGCAAGATTGCCTCGTCGATGAGCAGCACGGCGGCGAGACCGTATCGCCACCTGCGGCGTGCGGGCGCCCCCAGCCGATTGCCGCGTACGATCAACCAGAGGTTGAGCAACAAGACCGATGACAATGCAGTAAGGTGCCACGGGCCGAAGAGTTGGAACGGTGCACCTTGATAGTTTTCTCCGGCGAAGAAATCACCCATACGTAACTCCTGCTATCGCAAGCCTAAACAGAAGCCCATGGCGATGAGCTTGGTCTGTGGCCCGATAATGTCCTCGGCTGCCTCCCTTCTTGATACAGTATCTTCCACGTTTTGCCGACGTGGGAGATCAACCTAATGAAGGATGAGGTCATTACGGTAGGTCCGGGCAGTAGTCCACCAAGGCCGCCTCTGTCTGTGAGCTGGCGATGGTCGCCACACGGCCTTTGAGAGCCTGGAGGTTCAGGCTGCTGTCGCCGATCTGTTCCAGGTTGGCGCGCAGATCGGCCAGTGAGAAGGTGAAGGCAACGGCGTCTCGCGTCTCATTCACCGTGGCGGTGACGATATCCGGGGTATCACTGTCCCAGTCGCCCAGGGCGGGGTTCCAGACGTAGACGTAGGGTTCCACGTCACCGTTGGCATAGAGGAAGACGCCTGCGCCAACGTCCTGGCCCAGGTCGGGATTGATGTAGCCGTTGCCCGGCGGACGACCGGTCGCGGCGTCACCGTCCGTGTCCAACGCCACGAGCCAGTGATAGGTGAGCGCGCGCTCGGCGGGTGCCGGTGTCTGGAGTGTGAGCCAGAGCGTCAGCGTGTCGGTGGTGACCTCCACGTTGGTCAGGTTCGCCGGTGGCGCCAGGGCCGGCAGCGCGGTGGTGTCCGTGGCGATGTTGCACGTGGCGATGTCGATGCCGTCCGGTGGCGCGGCGATGACATCGCCTCCTGCCAACGGCGCGACATCGGTGTTGGCGTCTACCAACGGAGTTTCGGCTGGTGCCTGTGTAGGTTCGGCAGTCGGTGTGGCAGGTGCTGCAGTCGGTGTGGGCGAAGCCTCAGCGGTCGCTTGCCCAGACGTCTCCGCAGGCACATCCGTGGCAGCTGTCTCGGGCGCAGCAGTGGTCGTCACACTGGGCTGCGTGGCGGTCGGCTCAGGCGCGGCTGCTTGTTGGTTGATGCCTTGCACCAGGATATATGAGATGCCCACAGCCGCGATGATGAAAAGCAAGACGCCGCCGCCGATCACGGCCCATAGGGGCATGCGTTGACGAGTCGGTCGCAGCTGAGCGCGCCAATAACGTTCGATCTCATTCAGCGTCTTGCGGTGTTCCGGCTCGGAGACCTCTTTGCGCACGTCTTCGATCTGCTTGAGCAGCTCACGGATCTCTTCCTGCTTCACGGCCAGCGGTTGTCCGCCATAGCGCCAGCGAAGCATCCGATGTTGTTGGATCAATGTCTTGTAATCGGCCATAGGCTCCTTACGCTCCTGATACGAGTGCAGAGAAATATCCAAAGAATGTCCCTACCCATTTCAGACGCTTACGCAGTTTGTAAGGGTCAACGTTCCAGTTTTGTTAACAGCGTAGGGTAACCTTCACCCCTTGACCCGTGTGATTACGATGGTGGGCAGGACGTTTCATCTATTTTACATCAAATGTCAGAGGAAAAACAGGATCAACTCTCAAAACCCAACTGACGCAGGATGGTCTCCAGACGCAGTGGCTCGCGAGCCAGGAAGCGGGCCAGGTAACGGGAGGCGCGCAGTAGATAGGTTTTGCGCGCATCAGAGTCGACGTCACCGTAGAGCCGCGCCGACCGTTCAAGGGCTCGCGCGACCAGAGCGTCCACCGGCACCTCTCGATTTTCTAGCAGAGGCTGGATCCAGTCGGGTTGGGCTGTGAAGCGAGCCACCTCCTCGCCATGGCAGACCGTGATCCGCTTGAGGATCATCGGCGGCTGCGGCGGCAGGCCGTAGTGATAACGATCGTCTTGGTCGCTGTAGCCGACGGCGGCGACGCCGATCTCCACGGGGATCACCCGCTCCCGCTGATCTGCGATGATCTCCTGATGCTGGGGATTGTCCTCGCTCACGGTGACGGCCAGGTGGCGCAGAAAAGGGTCGTCCTGCAGGCGAATGTCGTAGACCAGCCCCAGGAGCTGTGCTCGCTCCTGCTGAATGGGGACGCGCACGAAGGTGCCGAAGGTCGGGACGTCCGGCTCCGGGATGCGCGAAGCGACGGTGAAGCCGCGAATGTCGGCGCGCAACACGTTGCCGATGGGTATCGCTCGATCTGATCTGTTCACAACTGCCTCCTGAGGATCATGCTATCGGCGGCGGCCCAGGTAAGATTTCTGGCGCGCCTTCTCAGATGGACGCGTCGGAAGACCGGCTTCCATCAGTCGCCGCTGGAGCAGGGCGTCGAGGGCGTTCTTGTCCTCTTGCGTCACCAGGGCCAGCTCGTGGGCGCGGGCCAGCGCGTATGGATACCCATGCAGGATCAGCGCCTGATGCACGAGCACAGCGTGCAGGTTTGTGCTCCCTTCTCGGACTGTGGTCGCCCATTGGGGGATCTCCACTCGGCCGATGACGGGATGACCCGGCTCGCCGACGTTGAGATAGCAGAACCAGATCTCGTGGCCCTGTTGGGCATGTTGGCGGTTCATGGGCGAGTGTCGCTTTAGCCAGACCGTGCGTTCGCCGGGTGACAGGTGCCGCGCCATCAACGCGCGGTCGTCCAGGTGCGCCGGGACGCCATCGCTCTCCTTACCTGTATCCGATGTCGTCTCGGAAGGTAGCAGGTTGAGCGTGTTGAGCAGTGGCCGACCCCCTGGTCGCTCCACGAAACCGGCGGGCAGCGCTCGCGCCGCTCGTAATCCCGCTAGCGCCTCCATGTACGCCGGTAGCAGCGTCCGCTCTTTTTCGCTGCGTCCACTGTACGGCCAAAGCAGTGGGCCGTCGGTCAGCGCTACGAGAGGATCGGCATCGCCCTCGGCGCGCACGTCTGAGGCCAGCGTGCTTAAGAACGCCAACTCCGCCACCGTGCGGCGCATCCCCACTTGATGTCCGATGATCCGACCGTCACTGTCGTAGAGCTCCGTCTCGTCGTAGTGCAGCGTCGCGTCGCGGTGCGACGTGGGCGCCGAGCCGTCGTAACAGAAGACCAGCCCGCCGACCTGGATGAGATAGTAGAGCACGGCGCTGTGGCGGTCGGGCATGATCTGTGAGCCGTCCACCGCGATGACCGTGAGACCCACGGGTGGTGCTGGCTCCACAGTGAAGCGCCGGTCGAGCGGTGCCTCGGTGACCGGCAGGGCGAAATCCGCATCCTCTTCCTCTTGATGTGCGACCAACTCCCGCAGGTGTTCAGGATCGGGTGACCTCGCCAGCTGGGCCAGGGCTTGGTCGCAGGCATCTCGCCGTCGGCGTTGCTGCTCGATGGCCCGTTCGCCAAGCATCGCTATTTTTGCTCTTAAGCGCTCAAGATATAACATCCGTTTTGTCCCCTTAAAATCCTATTATAGCCGAAGTGAGCTGATCAACAAGGTTCGGCTTTTTGTTTGCACAAATTTTCCCAAATTTTAAGGTTTATTTGGGATTTCCCTATTGATTTATTTGGGAAAGTGGGGTATAATGTGGGTGATTTTGGGGACTGGTGGGGTAAAGTGGGGAGTTGAACCTTCAAAGAGCCGGTTTTTGTCCGCTGGAGTGGGGAAATGTTCTTAGGGCATCACGTCTACACGCTAGATAGCAAAGGGCGCCTGACCATTCCGTCGCGCTTCCGCGAGGAGCTGACGGGCAGCGTCGTCGTCACCCGAGGGCTGGATCCCTGCCTCACCATTTATCCCATGGAGATCTGGGAGGAGATTGCTCAGAAAGTCAATGCTTTGCCGATCACGTCTCCGCAGGGTCGTGCCTTACGGCGCATCTTTTTCGCCGACGCGGTGGACGTTGAGCCTGATCGACAGGGCCGTATTCTGGTACCGGAACGTCTGCGGGCATACGCCGGATTGTCAACGTCTAACGAGGCGGTGGTGGTGGGCCTGGATCGTTTCATGGAGCTCTGGGCGCCTGAAACGTGGGAGGCGGAGAACCACCGTCAAGCAGAGATGATGGAGGAGACTCCGGCGCTATGGGAGAATCTAGAGATCTAACACCTGCCTCGTCCCTGGAACACATACCCGTTTTGGTGGATGAGGTGCTTGAAGGGTTACAAGTTCATCCTGGCGGTCTCTACATCGACGGCACAGTCGGCGGGGGGGGGCATGCGGCTGCTATTCTGGAAGCGTCTGCCCCTGACGGGCAACTTCTGGGCCTGGATCGTGATCCTCAGGCGGCAGTATACGCCAGAAAGCGCCTGGTTGCGTTTGGCGAGCGTGCGCGGATCGTCCACGCGCCTTACACTCGGCTGGAGACAGTGGCGCGTGAGCGAGGATTCTTTCCAGCGACCGGGGTGCTGTTGGATCTAGGCTTCTCGACGCTGCAGATTGATGATCCTGCGCGTGGGTTCGCGTTCAGATTTGATGGCCCGCTGGACATGCGATACGATCCATCGAGCGATACGCCCACGGCGGCTGATCTGGTGAACACGCTGTCGGAAGAGGAACTGGCGAATCTCCTCTGGCAGTATGGCGAGGAACGTCAGAGCCGGCGGATCGCCCAGGCTATGGTGCGGGCCCGGCCGGTGGAGACGACGCAGCAGCTGGCAGACATTATCCTGGCTGCCGTCGGGCGACGTCATGATGACCGGATTCACCCGGCGACGCGCACCTTTCAGGCGCTGCGCATCGCCGTGAACCAGGAGTTGGAGATGCTCCGGGAGGCGCTGCCGCCCATCACGTCGGTCCTGCGACCGGGCGGGCGCCTGGCCGTGATTGCCTTTCACTCGCTGGAAGATCGTATCGTCAAGCACTTTTTCAAACGAGAAGCGCAAGATTGCATTTGTCCCCCGGAGTTGCCCGTATGCCGGTGTGAGCACCAGGCTACACTCCGGGTGTTGACGCGGAAGCCGCTTCGTCCCTCTGAGGAAGAGGTTGCCGCAAATCCCCGCAGCCGCAGCGCGCGCCTTCGGATTATCGAACGACTGTAAAGACCTTAACTGCTTGGACCAGGGATAACTAGGCCAGATCTTTTGGGATGATAAAAGCGGTCGCTATCTTCCTGAAAGGTACGAACTTAACGGCTAACATACATCTCATACGAATCAAGACGGGGGAATCATGAGCGTCCTGTGGCAGCAGCGTACCCACGGTGTCCAGAAGCGCAAAGAACGTGAGAACCGCTCTATTGCGTTCCTCTTCCTGGCTGTCGTCGTCGCCGTGCTGATCCTGGCGGGCGCCTACGTCGCGCTCGCGGGCGCCAACGCCAAGCTGGCCGCTCAAGTCTGGGAGTGGGAACGAGAACTGGTCACGGAGCAGCGCGAGAGCCAGGTACTGATGATGGAAATCTCGCGTCTCAGCTCCATCCCTATGCTGCAGCAGCGTGCTGTGGCGTTGGGCTATGTGGAGGCGGATACGGTCGAATATCTGGAACTGACGGAGCCTTGAGATGTTACGAGGACCTGATGCGCGCTTACGCTTGATTACTTCGTTGTTGCTAGCTCTGTTGCTGCCTATCGTCGTGCAGCTTCTACGACTGCAGGTCTTCGAACATCCGCGCTTCACCGACGAGGTAGAGGAGCTGATCAATCGCCAATATCGTCTGCCTAAGCCTGCCTGGGGCTCTGTCTGGGATCGGGATGGGGATCTGCTGGTGGGAAACCAGCCGGTTTATGAAGTAGGCATCGCGATCACTGCCGTTACGGATACCTGGCAGACGGCGCGGCAACTCGCGCCGGTGCTGGGCCGGCCCGTGGATGAGGTCCAGTCCCGGCTGATCTTGACGCGCCAAGACAAGGAGGATGGCGTGCTCTGGCGCCGCTTGGAGAGAGAAGTCACCCTGGAGACCAAGGAACAGCTCGAAGCGTTGGACATCGCCGGTCTGACGCTGGCACCGGATTGGAAACGCTACTATCCAGAGGACAGACTGGCGGCTCACCTCCTGGGTTTCGTCAACCTATCCGGCACGGGGACGGGGGTCCAGGCATACCATCGACGCTTTTTGGAAGGTAAGCCTATCGTCAAAGAGGGACGGGTGAGCGGGCTGGCTGAGCCGTTTCCCGACGAGTTGGCCAACGATCCCAGTGTCCCGTATCCAGGCACCGATCTGAGGCTGACGTTAGATCGCACGATCCAGGCCTATATTGAGGGCGAATTGGACAAAGCCCTTTTGCGGTATAATGCACGGAGTGGTTCCATTCTGGTGATGGATCCGCGCACGGGCGCAATGTTGGCTATGGCTAGTCGCCCGACGTACGAGCCCGTGCGCTTCTCGGATTACATGGAATTAGGTGAACACGCTATCTTCCAGAATCCGGCCATCAGCCACGCGTATGAGCCGGGCTCGACTTTCAAGGTGGTCACCGTGGCGGCAGCGTTGGATTCCGGGCGGGTGGATCTGGATTGGACGTATGAGGACACCGGCAAGCTGGAGTTCGGTGGGATCACGGTCAGGAACTGGAGCGGCGCGGCCTATGGCGAGCAGGGGGTCGAGGACATACTTGTGCACTCGCTCAACGTGGGCGTCGCCGAGCTGACGACGCGCGTCCTGGGCGCCGGGCCGTTTTACGATTACGTGCGCGCCTTCGGTTTTGGTCAGCCCACGGGCGTCGATCTCGCGGGTGAAGCGCACGGGGTGTTGCACGTCTCGTCGGATTGGAACTGGCGCGACAGCTACCTGGCGACCAATGCCTACGGGCAGGGCGTTGCAGTCACGCCGTTGCAGTTGCTGACCGCGGTGGGTGCCGTCGCCAACGATGGTATCATGATGCAGCCGTACGTGGTGGCGGAACGCCGGTACGCTGACGGGCGGGTGGTCTCCATCCCGCCGCGCGAGGTCGGGCGACCGATCTCGGCGGAAACCGCGCACACGGTCACGGGATTGCTGGAACAGGTGGTAGAGCAAGAGGTTACCCAGGCGCAGGTGCCCGGATACCGTATCGCCGGGAAGACCGGCACGGCGCAGGTGCCCGTGCCCGGCGAAGGCATTTACGATCCTGAGCACGTCATCGCGTCGTTTATCGGATATGGTCCGTTGCCGGACCCGCAGGTGATGATATTGGTGAAGTTGGATCGACCTGACGTTGCGCCGAACGAGCGTTGGGGCTCGTATACCGCTGTGCCGGTCTTTCAGGAGATAGCGTCGCGGCTGTTTGTGCTGCTGGGCATTCCGCCCTCTTATCCGATGGCACAGCAGCCTTAGAGATTGTGGGGTTTGCACAGAGATGGTCAAGCAGTTGACGTTGGCGGATTTGATCGAAGGGGTAATGGGCGGGCGTCCAGCAGGATTGGAGATGCCCGTCTCCCCGATTTTGGACTCTCGTAAGGCGGAGAGTACCTCGGTCTTCTTTGCGTTCAAGGGAGAGAACGTGGACGGGCACGATTACGTCGCGGACGCCTTCTCTCGCGGCGCACTTGCCGCCGTGATCGAGCGCGAGGTGGACGTGGCCGCGCCGGTGATCGACGTGACTAACGGCGCCCAGCCGGCTATGTTGGCGACGCCGCTCTTGATCCGCGTGCCCAGCGTCTTGGAGGCGCTTCAGGATGCGGCGACGTTCTGGCGCACGCAGTTTGAGACGCGCGTTGTTGGGGTCACGGGCAGCGTAGGCAAGACGACGACGAAGGAAGTGGTCACCCGTGTGCTGGCGCGTCGCTATCGCGTGCTGCGCAGTCGCGGCTCCTACAACAACGAGATTGGCCTGCCGCTGACGTTGCTGCAGCTGAACGGCGAGCACGACTACGTGGTGCTGGAGATGGGCATGTACGTGCGCGGCGACATCCGCGCGCTGGCGCAGATCGCCCGTCCCCACGTGGGTATCTTGACCAACGTCGAGCCGGTGCACGCCGAGCGGGCGGGCAGCGTCGAGAACATCGCGCTGGGCAAACGGGAACTGGTCGAGGCGCTGCCGGCGGCACCGGAGGGCGTGGCGATTCTCAACTACGACGACGAGCGGGTCCGAGCCATGGCGGAAGCGACGGAGGCGCGCATCTTCTTCTACGGACTCTCGCCAGAAGCGGATCTCTGGGCCGACGAGGTGGAGAGCCTGGGCCTGGACGGCATCCGCGTGCGCCTGCACCACGGCAGCGAGCAACTCTACCTGCGGGTGCCACTGCTGGGACGCCACAGCGTGCACACCGTGCTGCGGGCCGCATCCGCCGGCCTTCTCGCTGACTTGATCTGGCAGGAGATCGTTGAGGGGTTGCGGGCGCCGGGCGCACAGTTGCGCCTGGTCTCCGTGCCGGGGCCGAATGACTCGCTCATCCTGGACGATACCTACAACTCCAGCCCGCCCTCGGCGCTGGCGGCGCTGAACCTGCTGGAAGATCTAGAGGGACGCAAAATCGCCGTCCTGGGCGATATGTTGGAACTGGGCGATTACGAGGAGGAAGGACACCTCAAGGTGGGCTGCCGCACCGCCGATGTGGTTGCACATCTCATCGTCGTAGGCGAGCTGGCGGAGACGCTGGCCCGGGGCGCCCGGCTCTGCGATCTGCCCGGTGACCGAATCCACGTGGCGGAGGACAACGAAGTTGCGGTTGCCGTGATCAAGGAACTTCTGGAGCCCGGCGACGTCATTCTGGTCAAAGGCTCTCGTGCCCTACAGATGGAAGACATCGTGGCGCAGCTGCAGAGAGAGGCCTGATCATGGGGTTTGCACTGATTTTGGCCAGCATCTCTTTTCTGATGGTTGTTTTCTGGGGGCGACCCTATCTCAGCCTGTTGCGGCGTTGGAAGATCGGGAAGCGTATCCGCATTGATGGACCCGACGAGCACTTTACCAAGATGGGCACGCCGACCATGGGCGGGGTGTTGATCACCATCCCGGTCCTGTTGATTACCCTGGCGCTTAATATCTACAACCTGCTGGGCCAGACGGTGATCGGACGTTCGATTCTGGTGCCCCTGGGCGTTATGGGCGCCTATGGCCTGCTGGGCGCCTTGGATGATCTGGCGGGTGTGCGTGGTGTGCGGCGCGGTGAAGGATTCACGGCCAGATTTAAGATGCAGATTGAGATGGTCTTCACCCTCTTCGTCGCTTTGGTCATCTACTATGGCTTAGATATTCACAGCATCGCGATTCCCGGCATCGCCGAGAAGATCGACATGGGTCTCTTTTACATCCCCATTGCTATGTTTATCATGATCGGATCGGCCAATGCCTCAAATCTGACCGATGGGTTGGACGGGTTGGCGGGCATCATCATGGCCAGCGCCTTCGCAGCCTACGGCGTCATCGCCCAGTTGCAGGGGCAGATCTACCTGGTGCGCTTCTGTTTCACCGTGGTAGGCGCGTCCTTTGCCTTTCTCTGGTACAACGCGCATCCCGCCGAGCTCTTCATGGGAGATACGGGATCGCTAGCTCTGGGCGCGACGTTGGGCGTTGTTGCGCTGTTGTCGGGACAGTGGCTGATCCTGCCCGTGATTTTGCTGGTGCCGGTGGCGGAGACGATTTCGGTGATTATCCAGGTCGCGTATTTCAAGTACACGAAATGGAAGCACGGAGAAGGCCGCCGGGTCTTCAAGATGGCGCCACTCCACCATCACTTTGAGCTGTTGGGATGGTCGGAGACGCAGGTGGTGCAACGGCTCTGGCTGGTGGGATTGCTGGCGGCGATGGCGGGTGTAGCGTTGGCGCTGGTGTAGAGATAGACGAGGATTTGCCAATTTATGGCGCGAGATGTTGAGCACGTGGTAATTCTGGGACTGGCCCGGCAGGGGAAGGCGCTGGCGCGCTTCTTCGTCGATCAGGGCGCTGAGGTAACCATCTCCGACGTCCGACCGGCGACGGCGCTGCAGGCGGAGACAGAGGCATTGGATCTGCCCGTTGATTATGTGCTGGGCGCGCATCCGCTGACGTTGCTGGATGGTTGTGATCTACTCTGCCTGAGCGGCGGTGTGCCCACCGACCTGCCTATCGTCGAGGAGGCGCGGAGGCGGGGTATTCCGCTGAGCAACGACGCGCAGGAGTTCCTGTTGCGCTGCCCGGCGCCGGTGCTGGGCATCACGGGGTCGGCGGGCAAGACGACCACGACGTCGCTGGTAGGCGAGATGGCGCGGGAGGCTGGATACACGACCTGGGTCGGCGGCAACATCGGCAACTCCCTGCTCAACGATCTGGGCGAGATACAGGAGGACGATCAGGTGGTGATGGAGCTTTCCAGCTTCCAGCTGGAGCTGATGGACGTCAGCCCGCAGGTGGCTGGCGTGCTCAACATCACGCCCAATCACCTGGACCGTCACGGGACCATGGAGGCGTACATCGAAGCGAAAGCCAACATCGTCATCCATCAGCAGGCGGAGGACGTGGCCGTGCTGGGCTACGACGAGCCCAACGCGCGGGCGCTGGCCGAGCGGACGCCGGCGCAGGTGCGGTACTTCAGCGACGAAGAGGCCGTGGCGGCTGGAAGCTATCTGGACGGCGATATCCTGATGCTCTGCCGACCTAGCGCTTGCGAACGTGTCTGCACGCGCGACGAGGTGCGGCTGCGCGGCGCCCACAACGTGCGCAACGTGCTGGCTGCCATCGCCCTGGCTGCTGCCATCAACGTGCCGGTGGCAGCGATGCGCCGCGCTGTTATTAGCTTTACCGGCGTGGAACACCGGCTTGAGGAGGTCCGACGCCGCGATGACGTACTCTGGGTCAATGACTCCATCGCCACGGCGCCGGAACGGGTCTTGGCGGCTTTGGATTCTTTCGACGAGTCGCTGATTTTATTGGCGGGCGGACGTGACAAGGACTTGCCGTGGGAGACCTTCGCACGCCGCGTTGTGGAGCGGGTGCGCGTGCTGATCCTGTTTGGTGAGGCGCAGGCTCTCATCGGAGGGCACGTCCGCCGGATCTGGGAGGGGGTAGGGCGCCTGGGCATGCTCCAGGAGATCGTCCGAGCGGAGACTCTGACCGGTGCCGTGAACGCAGCGGCGCGACGCGCGCAGGGCGGCGACGTGGTCTTGCTCTCGCCGGGCGGCACCAGTTTTGATGCTTACCGCGACTTCGCCGAGCGAGGGGAGCACTTCCGGGCTTTGGTCAACGCGCTGGACGTGGATGAGAAGGGGGATCGATGAGCCGTAGCAAGCGCACCTCCGTACTTTCTTCGGTGGACTCGTTGCTGGTCGTCACGCTGCTGGCGTTGTTGCTCTTCGGCTTGTTGATGATGTACAGTGCTACGTTCTACGTGCCGGAGGGCACGTCGTTCTGGCACAAGCAGTTGCTCTGGGCCGGGCTGGGCGTGCTCGTGATGGCGCTGATAGCGTACCTGCCCTATCCCATCTGGCAGCGCCTGGCGACGCCGCTGATGCTGGTCAGTCTGGCCTTACTGATCCTGGTGCTTGTCTTTGGGACAACACGGCTGGGCGCTCAGCGTTCCATCTCGATTTTTAGCATCTCGGTGCAACCCGGCGTTCTAGTCCGTCTGACTGCGGTGCTTTACATCGCGGCCTGGCTGGCGTCCAAGGGCGAACATCTGGGACGAGTGCGCTATGGCCTGGTTCCCTTCGCCATCATCACCGGTGTGGTCACCAGCCTTGTGGCCCTGCAGCCGGATCTGAGCATTGCCTTGCTGCTGGCCATCACGGCGGTGTTGATGTTTTTCTATGCGGGCGGCGATCCGGTGCAGATCTTTCTGTTCTTGCTCATCGCAGGCGGCTCCTTCGCGGCGTTGGCGTGGCAGCTGCCCCACGCGCGTGGGCGATTGGTCAACTACGTGGCCTCGCTGCGCGATATGGCCGAGATGTCGTATCACGGCTACCGTTCGGTGATGGCGATTGCGCAGGGAGGGCTTTTTGGATTGGGCGTGGGTAACGGCCGGCTGAAGGCGGGGTATCTGCCATTCCCCCACACGGATAGTGTCTTCGCCGTCATCGGCGAGGAGCTGGGGCTGCTGGGCACGCTGGCGGTGCTGGCGCTCTTCGCCCTCCTGGCCCATCGCGGGTACCGCATCGCACTGGCGACGCCGGACCCCTTCGGCTCGCTATTGGCCTTCGGCGTGACGACGATGATCGTCATCGAGGCGATGTTGAACGTCCTGGTTATGATTGGATTGGTGCCCTTTACGGGGACGGCGCTGCCCTTCTTCAGCTACGGCGGATCGCAGATGTTGGTCACGCTGTCCGGTGCGGGGGTGTTGTTGTCTGTCTCTCGGGGACGTCCTAGAGGAGATTGGGATGCGATTCTGGATCGTCGGTGGCGGGACTGGTGGGCACGTCTATCCAGGTCTCGCCGTCGTGCAGGCACTGCGAACCGTCGCGCCTGACGCGACGTTGACGTGGGTCGGCGGGGAGAGCGGGATGGAACGGGCGCTGGTTGAGCGCGCGGGTCTGCCCTTTCTCGACGTACCGGCGGGCGGCGTCCACGGCGTGGGCTTGACGCGCATGGCTCACAACACGATCCGTCTCTTTGCTGGACTGGGTGTCGCGTTGCGCACGTTGGGCCGCGAGCGCCCCGACGCTCTGCTCACGACGGGGGGCTACGTGAGCGTGCCCGTCTCGTTGGCGGCGCGGCTCCGGCGGGTGCCGGTCATGGTCTTTCTGCCCGACGTGGAACCGGCGCTCTCCGTGAAGTTCGTTGCGCGGCTGGCGGCTCGCATCGGCGTGACGGTGGAGGACTCGCAACGGTTTCTGCCGGACCCCAAGGTCGATGTGACCGGCTACCCGCTCCGTGAGGAGATCACGCGCTGGGATCGAGTCTCAGGTCGGCGGGCGCTGGGCTTGCCGGCCTCGGCGCTGGTGCTGCTCGTCTTTGGTGGGAGCCGGGGCGCGCGCTCCATCAACCGCGCCGTGTTGGCGAATTTGCCGGCGCTGCTGGCAGAAGCGGAGGTTGTGCACATCAGCGGGCAGTTGGATTGGGATGAGGTCGCCGAGGCGCGTGTGGGTCTTTCGGACGAACAACGCGCTCACTATCACATCTATCCTTATCTGCACGAGGAGATGGGGGCGGCACTGACCGCCGCTGACCTGGTGGTCTCGCGCGCAGGCGCGTCGATCTTAGGCGAGTTTCCCTATTTCGGGCTGCCGGCGGTGCTGGTGCCTTATCCCTACGCCTGGCGATACCAGAAAGTGAACGCACAGTGGTTGGCCGACCGGGGCGCGGCGCTGGTGATTGAGGATGCGAAACTGAAGGACAGGCTGGTCTCCACCGTGCATGCGCTGCTCTCGGACCCGACGCGGCGCAAAGAGATGGCGGAGGCCGCGCGTCGCTTGGCCCGTCCAAATGCAAGTCGCAAGCTGGCAGAGCTGTTGTGCCGCTTGGGGGAGGGAACATAATGGTACCTTTGGAGACGGTCTTTATTGGACTGGTCTGTTTATTCGGGTTGATTGGTGCATTGCGTGGCTGGGCAAAAGAGCTGTTGGTGGCCTTCAGCGTGGTGTTAGCACGCTTCACCGAGTTTGTGTTGCTCGAATACGTGCCCGGTGTAAGTTCTGTTTTCAAGGGCATAGAAGCTGAAGATCCGCAGAACTGGTTCTATATCCGACTGGTGATTTTCATTGTTATCGTGGCCTTTGGGTACGCGACCACCGTCATCTCGTCGAAATTGGGCAGCAAGGCCCGTAAGGATAAGTTTCAGGACACATTGCTAGGGCTTTTCTTGGGACTTATCAATGGCGGCCTCATCGTCGGCATTTTCTGGGGATTTCTGGATAAGCTGGGGTATGGTATATGGGAAATCACCAAGCCAGAAGAGGTGACGGCGGGACTGGCCATTGCTCAGAGCTTGCTCGATGATTGGCTGGCTGGCCCGCCACTCTTTGTCGCCGTGGCCGTAGCGTTTGCGTTCGTTCTGATTGTCTTTGTGTGAGGTGGATGTGAAGGGCAAGTTGGGTTTTGAGCAAGTCCACATTGTCGGCATCGGCGGCGCGGGGATGTCGGCCATCGCGCGCGTGCTGAAGGGGCGCGGTGTGGACGTGCGTGGCTCCGACCTGAAAGCGGGGCGGTTGGTGGCGGATCTGCGTGCCGAGGGCATTCCGGTCGCCGTCGGGCACGCCGCCGAGAACGTCGCGGGCGCTGATCTGGTGTTGGCGTCGTCCGCCGTGCCGGAGGATAACGTGGAGCTGGTCGCAGCCCGCGAGCGCGGTATCTCCGTCATGCGGCGCCCGGCGTTCCTGCCGCTGCTCACCGCCGACCACGACGTTATCGCTGTGGCGGGTGCGCACGGCAAGACCACCGTCACCGGCATGATCGCGACCCTCCTGCTGGCCGACGGGCGCGATCCCACGTGCATTGTCGGCGGCGTGGTGGAGAGCCTCGGCACCAACGCGCACGCCGGCGCCGGTCCACATTTCGTCATCGAGGCCGACGAGTACCGGAACACCTTCCTGGCGCTGGAGCCGACCATCGCTGTCGTCACCAACGTCGAATACGATCACCCGGACTGCTTCCCCAGCCCGCGTTTCCTGCGCCTGGCCTTCGGCGATTTTGTGGATCAGATCGTCCCCGGCGGCCTGCTGGTGGCCTGCAACGACGACGAGGTCGCGCACGCCGTGGCGGCTTCGTATCACGCCAACGGCGGACGATTGGCGCTCTACGGTCTCCGTCCCGGCAAGGGGCTGGCCTGGCGCGCTATCGACGTGCGGCCCAACGTGCAGGGCGGCGTCACCTTCACCGCGCTGCGGGCGGACGCGCCACTGGGCGAGGTGCACTTGCAGATCCCTGGCGATCACAACGCGGAGAACGCGCTGGCGGCGCTGGCGGTCACCGTGGGCGAGTGCGGTGTGCCCTTCGAGACGGCCCGCCGCGCGCTGGAGGGCTTCTCCGGCACCGCGCGGCGCTTCGAGGTGTTGGGCGCGGCGCAGGACGTCACCGTCATCGACGACTACGCTCACCATCCGACGCAGATTCGGGCGCTGCTCCAGGCGGCAGCACAGCGCTATCCTGAGCAGCGGCTTGTCGCGGTCTGGCAGCCGCATACGTTTAGCCGAATCAAGGCGCTCTGGGATGACTTTGTCTGTGCTTTTGACGGCGCGGATCGCGTGCTCGTGCTGCCCATCTACGCGGCCCGCGAGGTGGACGACGGCAGCGTCGATCACTATCAGCTGGCAGAAGCCCTGCGACATCCGGCTGCGGAAGCGGCCGCCTCGTTGGAGGGCGCGGCGATCCGTCTGCAGACGCTGACATCGCCGGGTGACGTGATCTTGCTCATGGGGGCGGGGGACGAGTACGTGGTCGGCGAGCGGCTCTTGGTGGCGCTGCAAGACGAGGAGGGGACGGCATGACGCGGTTGTCGTCTCTGTTCAAGCGGGCGGCGAAAGCGAAGGATCGGAAGCAGGCGAAAGAACGCGCCTATCGCTCGGAGGTCATAGCCTTCAAGATGGAATTGGTGGAGCGGGAAACGCGCACCAAAGATAAGAAGTGCGAAGAACAGTAGGAGGAAAACCCAATAAAAAACCCGATTTTTTAGGGGACATGCTGATAAAAGCCGACGGTGATGAAGTCAACGTTGCGCAGTACATCTTCAACCTTGTGGAAAAAATCAGATTTTTTTGGGACAGCGATGATTAACTACGAAGCGCGTTTGGATCAGCTGGTGGAGCGTCTGGGCGATATCGCCCGGCGGAAGGCCGCGCTGGCGCCGTACTCGGCGGCCGGCGTGGGCGGCTCTGCCGACGTGTTGGTGGTCGCCCGCACTCCGGCGGATATCCGGCGCGCTGTCGTCGAGAGCCGCGCGCTCCGACTGCCCAACAAGGTCTTTGGCGGTCTCTCCAACTGCCTGGTCTCGGATCGTGGGCTGCGCGGCGTGGTGATTCTCAACCGGGCGCGCGACGTCCGCTTCGCCGCCGACTGCCGCGTTCACGCCGACGCGGGTGCCTCGATGATCCAGGTGGCGCGAGCCGCCGTGGCGCGGGGGTGGGGCGGGCTGACCTGGGCTGTGGGCCTGCCAGGCACCGTGGGCGGCGCGGTGATCAATAACGCGGGCGCCTTCGGTGAGGAGACGTCGAAGGCGCTGCACGCCGCGCGTCTGCTCGGCCCCGATGACGCGGTGCACGAGGTCACGCCGGACTGGTTTGACTTTCGCTACCGTTGCAGCCGGCTCAAAGGCGCCGGTGAGGCGTGGGTGGTGCTGGAGGCGACCTTCCAGTTGCGTCCCAGAGATCCGCAGCATCTGGAAGCGAAAGCGCAGGAGTACACGGAGCGGCGGCGCGGCACGCAGCCGCCGGGGCGGACGCTGGGATCGACCTTCAAGAATCCGGAGGGCGATTATGCAGGTCGCTTGATCGAAGCGGCGGGGCTGAAGGGCACGCGAGTGGGGGGCGTCGTCGTCTCCTCGCACCACGCCAACTTCTTTATCAACGAGGGAGATGGCACAGCGACGGATTATATGATGCTCATCCGGCGGGTGCAGGATGAGGTCGAGCGTAAATTTGGCGTGCGGCTGGAACCAGAAATTGAGTTGATCGGCGAAGACAAAATATAACGGAAGCAGATGGCGAACGGAGAGTGAGATGGAAGAGCGGTTGAAGATTGCGGTACTGTTCGGAGGGCGATCTGGCGAGCACGAGGTCAGCCTGGTCTCTGCGCGCTCGGTGATGGGGGCATTAGACCCGGCGCGCTTCGAGGTGATCCCGGTGGGCATCACGCGCGAGGGGGCCTGGCTCGTCGGCGCGGACCCGATGAAGGCACTGGAGGAGGAGTCCTTCGAAGAGACGCGCCCCGTCGCCATTCTGCCCGATCCGACCCGCAGCGGGCTCAACCAGCTGCAGCCGCGCCTGGAGGAACAGGGTGGGCGGCTCTCGCTGCTCTCGCGCGTCGACGTGGTCTTCCCGGTGCTGCACGGCACCTTTGGTGAGGATGGCACCGTCCAGGGCTTGCTGGAGTTGGCGGACGTGCCTTACGTGGGGGCCGGCGTGCTGGCTTCGGCGGTCGCCATGGACAAAGTGATTTTCAAGCACGTCTGCGACGACGTCGGCTTGCCCATGGTGCCCTACGTGAGCTGCAGCCGCCGGCGCTGGGAGCACCAGCCGGAGGCCGTGCTCCATGAGATCGAGGCGCAGTTGACCTATCCGCTGTTCACCAAGCCCGCGAATCTGGGCTCCAGCGTTGGCATAAGCAAATGTCACGACGGCGATGGCCTGCGGCGCGGCCTGGACGAGGCCGCGCGCTATGATCGGCGGCTGCTGGTCGAGGTGGCGGTGCCTGCAGCCCGCGAGATTGAAGTGAGCGTGCTGGGCAACGAAGCGCCGTCGGTTTCTGTGCCCGGCGAGATCGTCCCCAGCCGGGAGTTCTACAGCTACGAGGCGAAATATCTGGACACGGGCGCTGACGCCTCGGATCTGCTGATCCCGGCGCCGCTGGATGAGGAGATGACCGCGCGCATCCGCGAGATGGCGGTGAAAGCCTATCGAGCCATCGACTGTGCGGGAATGGCGCGCGTGGATTTCCTGCTCAGCGGTGAGACCGGCGAACTCTACTTGAACGAGATCAATACCATTCCGGGCTTCACGTCCATCAGCATGTATCCCAAGCTCTGGGAGGCCACCGGCGTGCCCTACGAGCGGCTGCTGAGCTGGCTGATCGATCTGGCGTTAGAGCGGCACGCGGAGAACGCACGGTCGGAGCGGGTTTTCCGGCCGACGCAGGACGAGACGTAGAGGTAAGGGGAACGGAGGGCAGCACGATGGCGAAGCGACAGTACCGTAGGACAGCGGCGCTTTTGGGTGCCCAGCCGCAGGCGGCGCGGCGACAGCGCGCGCGACTGCGCGTCCATGTGCCCTGGCGGTGGGTGGCGTTGGCGAGCGTGATCGTCGGCTTGTTGCTCTGGCTCTGGCTTGATCCCAGTTGGTACGTTGACGCCAGCCGTCTGAAGATCGCGGGCACTGGCTCTCTGGAGACGGTGCGAGATATCGCGTTGGCGGCGGAGGTTCTGACACTGCACCGCTTCTGGATTCGTCCCAACCAGGTGGTGAGCCAGGTGGTCCACACGGTGCCGGCGGTGACTGACGTGCGGATCAACTGCCGGCTCTACCCGGCGGATTGTCTGCTCACCGTCGACGAGCGGGAGGCGGTGCTCCATTGGCAGACGGGGGAACAGTTGTGGGCCGTCGACGTGGAGGGCGTGATCTTCCGGGCTACCGATCCAGCGGCTGACGTGCCGACGATTCGCGGCCCGCTGCCGGAAACCGAGCGGGTGTCCGCCGACGTGCTGGCGGGGATCGAGGCGCTGCTGGTCCGGGGCGTACCCGCTGCAGAGCTGACCTATCATGCGGGGCGGGGACTGGTCTGGCATCATCCTGAGGGCACGCGGGTGGCCTTTGGGGTGGGCGAGGATATGGGCTTGCGCTGGCGGACGTATCAGGCGATCATGCTGGATCTCAGAGAGCGGGGGATCCTTCCCCAGACGCTCGACGTGCGTTTTCCGGAGGCTGTGACGTACTCGCTGGAGGGATCGTGGTAAAGGGGGGAAGATGGAACGATCGGTTGTAGGCATTGATATCGGCAGCGCCAAGATCCAGGTCTTGGTGGGTGAGATCGCCGAGAACGGCGAGACCCGCATCGTAGGGGTCGGGCAGCTCCCGTCGCGGGGTGTCCATCGGGGCGCCATCGTCAACGTGACCGAGGCCACGGCTGCCATCGCCGATGCGCTGGCGCAGGCCGAGCAGACCTCCGGTTATCATATCGAGCGGGCTTTCGTCGGTGTGAGCGGCGCGCACATTTCCTCTCGGAATAGCCAGGGTGTGGTGGGTGTCTCCCGTCGGGATCGCGGTATCACGCCGGATGACATTGATCGGGTGCTGGAGGCGGCGGGGGCCATCGCGCTGCCGCAGAACCAGGAGCTCCTACACATCATCCCGCGTGTCTATACCGTCGATGGGCAGGAAGGCGTGCGTGATCCGTTGGGCATGCATGGCTATCGGCTGGAGGTGGAAGCGCACGTGGTGATGGGCGCGGCGACGGCGCTTCAGAACCTGACCAAGTGCGTCACCGGCGCCGGGATTGAGGTCAGCGAGTTGGTGTTGACCAGCCTCGCGGCAGGCAACACCGTCCTCTCAGAGACGGAAAAGGACATGGGCGTGGTGCTGGTCGATATTGGAAAGGGCACGACCGATATCGCTATCTTCATCGAAGGGACGGTCTGGTATACGCGCTCCTTGATGCTGGGTGGGGATTACGTTACAAACGACATTGCCATCGGCCTGCGCCTGCCGCCGGAAGCCGCGGAACGGGTCAACCTGCGGCACGGGCATGCGATGGCGGCCCAGGTCGCTGAGGATGAGCAGTTCACCATCTCGCCCTACGGCGAGAATAGCCCGGTCGTCGTCCCGCGCTGGAAGCTGGCGGAGATTGTGCAGGCCCGCGTGGAGGAGATTCTGGAGAGCGTGCAGCAGGAGATCAAACGTTCGGGCTACGATGGTCTGCTGCCGGCCGGGGTTGTGTTGATCGGCGGCGTGGCGCAGCTGCCGGGGATGCAACAGCTGGCCCAAGAGGTCTTTCGGCTGCCTGTGCAGATTGGCGCGCCCAAGGATTTGACGGGGCTGAGCGACAAGGTCAGCAACCCAGCGTCGGCGGTCGCCGTCGGCCTGATGCAATGGGAGCCGCTTTGGGTAGATCATGGCGGGTGGAAACCCTCCCGCAAATCGTTTTGGAAGCAGATACGTCGTTGGTTACGGACTTTATTGCCCGGTTGATAGAGAGGAGGATCGCAATGGAACACGGACTTATGTCAGGTGATAACGGTATATCCAGAGGAGGTGTGGAGATGGGCGCAGTGGGAGAGAACTTCGCACAGATTCGAGTGGTGGGTGTGGGTGGCGGGGGCAGCAACGCCGTCAACCGGATGATATCGGAGGGCTTACAGGGCGTGGAGTTTATCGCCGTCAACACGGACGCGCAGGCGCTGATGCTGTCGCAGGCGCCGCGTCGGCTGCGGTTGGGCGATGGCGTCACGCGCGGGCTGGGCGCCGGCGGTCACCCTGAGGAAGGGCAGAAGGCGGCCGAGGAGTCTGCAGATGAGATCCGCGAGCTGCTGCAAGGCGCTGACATGGTCTTCGTCACGGCGGGGATGGGCGGCGGCACGGGGACCGGTGCGGCACCGGTCATCGCGCGGGTCGCCAAGGAGGAGGTCAAAGCGTTGACGATTGGCGTCGTGACCCGTCCCTTCGCCTTTGAGGGCTCGAAGCGAGCCAAAGTCGCCGTGCAGGGCATCGAGAACCTCAAAGAGGTGGTCGATACCCTTATTGTGATTCCCAACGATCGGCTGTTGGAGATCACGGAGAAGCGCATGAGCCTCACGGAGGCTTTCAGCGTGGCCGACGACGTGCTGCGACAGGGCATCCAGGGCATCACAGAGGTCATCACGGTGCCCGGTTTGATCAACCTCGACTTCGCCGACGTCAAGGCCATCATGCAAGAGGGTGGCGCGGCGCTGATGGCTGTGGGGCGTGGCAGCGGCGAGAACCGCACCATTGAAGCCGCTCAGCAGGCCATCTCTAGCCGTTTGCTAGACATCACCATCGACGGCGCGCGCGGTATCCTCTTCAACATCACCGGCGGCAACGACATGACACTCTACGAGGTCAACGAGGCCGCGTCGGTGATCCGCGAGACGGCGCATGAGGACGTCAACCTGATTTTTGGCGCTGTCATCGATGAGACGCTGGAGGACGAGGTGCGCATCACCGTTATCGCCACGGGCTTCGATCAACAGGAGCAGATGGCCCATCGCCAGGTGAAGACGCAGCGTCGGGAACACCAGGACATTTCGGTACCGGGCGCTTTGGATCAGGACAACATCGAGATCCCCGCGTTCCTGCGTCGCAATCGATAGCAGGTTTTGACTTTCGCTAAACTCTGTTAGACTCAGGGAGTCCGTCATTCCGAGCAGGAACTGAACATCTAGAATTGACTAATTTACCTCGCTGAGTATGATTAGGGCAACTCGATCCTACGACGCCAGGAGGTGAATGATGAGCCAGCGAGAAGAATTGTTTGGCTCTTTTGGACTTCGCATGATCAGACTGAAAACTTAACCACGGATTTCACAGATTCACACAGAAAATGAAAAATCAGTGAAAATCCGTGCCATCCGTGGTAAAAATTTAGGTAGTGGTTACATGTTAACTGATAAACCGACGACACCACACAGTATTGTAATAATGGAGGTACAACTTCAACACCGCTTCGTGATAAATATCGGATTTAGAGAACGACAAGGCTTTCCGCACAAATCGAGCCAATCTCTGCCGCAATGTGTTGTTCCATCGCTCGACGTGTGATGTCTCTCCGCTCTCTTTTCCAACACATTGGTGCGTATGGTTGGGGGCTCTTATTGGGAATTAGGTGAAGCCGTTAACCCGTCTTACGTGAAAAAGTCTG
>CAYVKR010000010.1:12291-28531 GCA_964452025.1 uncultured Anaerolineales bacterium | reverse complement strand
GAGCGTCGTGAGGCTGTGGTTGGTATCGTGGGGCTGGGTTACGTAGGGCTGCCGCTGGCGGTGGTTTTCGCCGAGGCGGGCTTCCGCGTGGTGGGCGTCGACGTGGACGCCGAGAAGGTGGATGCCCTCAACCGGCAGACGTCGTACATCGAGGACATCGCCTCAGAGACGCTGGCGCGCCTGGGCGACCGGATCACCGCGACGACGGATTTTGCGGCGTTGGAGACCTGCGACGCCGTCAGCATCTGCGTGCCCACGCCGCTGCGCAAGACAGGCGATCCCGACATCTCGTACATTGTCAGCGCCACGGGCGAGGTGGCGCAGTATCTGCATCCGGGCATGCTGGTGGTGCTGGAGAGCACGACCTATCCGGGCACGACGACGGAAGTGGTGCTGCCACGGTTGGAGGGCACCGGAGACAGGTTGAAAGTGGGCGAGGATTTCTTCCTATGCTTCTCGCCGGAGCGCGTCGACCCGGGGCGCGAGGATTGGACGACGAAGACGACACCCAAGGTCATCGGCGGCGTGACGGAGGCCTGTCAGGCGGCGGGCGCGGCGCTCTACGGTGCGGCTATTGAGACCATCGTGCCGGTCTCCTCGACGGAGGCAGCGGAGATGGTCAAGCTGCTGGAGAACACCTTCCGCGCGGTGAACATCGCCATGGTCAACGAGATGCTGTTGATGTGCGACAAGCTGGGGCTGGACGTCTGGGAGATCATCGAGGCGGCGGCGACAAAGCCCTTCGGTTTCATGAAATTCACGCCGGGACCGGGCATCGGCGGGCACTGCATTCCTATCGATCCGCTGTATCTCTCCTGGAAGCTCAAGTCGCTCAAGTACACGGCCCGCTTTATCGAGCTGGCTGACGAGGTCAACACGAGCATGCCGGAATACTGGGCGCAGCAGGTACAGGACGCGCTCAACGAGGCGGCGAAGCCCGTCAAAGGGAGCTGCGTGCTGGTGCTGGGCGTCGCCTACAAGCCGGATGTCGGCGATCTGCGCGAGTCCCCGGCGCTGGACATCATCCACCTGCTGCAGGAGAAGGGCGCGGAGGTGCAGTACCACGATCCCCACGTGCCCGCCTTCCATCACGATGGGATGGCGATGGAAAGCGTGGCGGATCTGGACGCGGCGCTGGACGAGGCCGACTGCACCGTCATCGTGACGGACCACGCTGCGTACGATTGGGCGCACGTGGTCGAGCAGGCGGAGTTGATTGTAGACACGCGGCATGCGATAAAGCGCTAGAACGTTAGTGGGGCGTTTTTCGCCAGAGATACCATTGAAGAAATTCGAGGTAGGAACGTTTGTGGCGATACCAGAGTTGCAGTTGGATCATGTTGCACTACGCGAGCGTTTACAATTGATCTTTGAGCGCTGGGACGTAAAGCGGGCGGTGCTTTTTGGCTCCCTGGCACGGGGCGAAGCCACGCTGCGCAGCGACGTGGATCTACTCATCGTTCAGGAGACAGAAAAGCGGTGGTTGGACCGTTACGAGGGCATCTTGCGAGAGATCACAGCGGCGATTCCCGGTCATGGCGTGGATCTCTTGATCTACACCCCGCAGGAGTTGAAGATAATGGCTAAACGTCCTTTTATTGGCAAGGTGCTGAAGGAAGGTCTGGTGATCTATGAGTCAGACTAAAGCGATGCATCAGGCTCGGCGATGGCTACAAACCGCCGAGGAGGACCTACAGGCAGCAGAAGCGCTGTATGCTGCTAAATTCTATGCGCAAGCATGTTTCTATGCTCAGCAGAGTGCTGAAAAGGCGGTGAAGTCGCTGTGGTATGCGCTGGACATCTTGCCGTGGGGGCATTCGATCCAGCAACTGGTGACGGAATTTCCTTTTTTCGAACAGCTTCCAAACATCGAGGCGTGGGTTGACAGAGGGGCGCTTCTGGACAAGTTCTACATTCCCACACGCTACCCAAATGGCCTACCGGATCTAACGCCAGGGGAAGTCTATCGCCGCCAGGATGCTGAACGTGGACTTGCCGCGACTCGATGGCTGATTGCCGCGTGCCGTCGTTGGCTGCTGGAGCAAGAGGTTTAGGTATATGGATGTCGAAAGTTCCCCGGCGCAGGGGCTACGCGCGTTGTGTGAACGCTATCAACTCGTCGCGGTCTATGCCTTTGGTAGCCGGGCGGAGGATGTTGCGTCTTGTCTGGAAGGCGAGGTCAGGGAGGCCGCCTATCCTTCCTCAGACGTCGATATCGGCGTTTTGCCATTTCGTGAGCGTCCGCTGTCCGCCCGTGATCGCGTGCGGCTGATGCTGGATCTGGAGGACCTCTTCGACGTCCCGCGCGTCGATCTGGTGATCCTGCCGGAGGCGCCGCCCTTCCTGGCGCTGGACGTCGTGCGCGGGCCATTGCTCTGTACGATGGACCCCGTGGCCGAGGCGGAGTATCAGCTCTACGTGCTCCGTCGCGCCGGCGACCTGGCGCCCTTCGAGCGACAACGTTTGCAAATGATTCTGGATGGGGAGGCTTTCTAGGATGAACGCACGTCAGATGTCCGCCAAGATTGTGCTAGAACGCCTGGGCTGGATTGAGCGTATGCTTTCTGAAATTCGTTCGTTGCCCTTGGAGTCTTTTTCTGCGTTTACTGCTGATCCCCGAACGCCAGCGGCGGCGGAGTCTTATCTACGTCGTGCGTTGGAAGCGTTATTAGATTTGGGGAGGCACACACTGGCGAAGGGATTTGGTCGTGCGCCTTTGCAGTACAAGGAGATCGCCCGAGAGTTGGTCGCCGTGGGGATTCTGACGCCAGAAGAATCCACTTTGCTGAGAGAAATGGCGGGCTATCGCAATCGTATGGTGCATTTCTACCACGAGATTTCTGAAGAGGAGCTCTACCAGATCTGCGTTCATCAATTGGAAGACGTAGAAGCCCTCTTATCAACGTACCAACGCTGGCTGCGTGCCCACCCGGAGAAGATCGATCAGTCTTTGTAATTTTTCATTCCACAAGGAGTTTTCATGAGTCACTATCTCGTCACCGGCACCGCCGGATTTATCGCCTCAAAAGTCGCTGAGTTCCTGCTGAACGAGGGACACACCGTCGTGGGCGTGGACAACTTCAGCAATGCCTACGACGTGCGCCTCAAGGAGTGGCGCCTGGCGCAGATCAAGGATCACCCCAACTTCGAGTTCCACGCGCTCGATATCTGCGACCGTCCGGCGCTGACCGACCTGTTCAACTTGCATACTGAGATCCGCAAGACGCCCTTCGATGCCGTCATCAACCTGGCAGCCTGGGCCGGCGTGCGGCGTTCCGTACAGAATCCCTGGATCTACATCGACACGAACGTCACTGGCACGCTCAATCTACTGGAGCTCTGCAAGGAGCACGGCGTAGGGAAGTTTGTGCTGGCGTCCACGTCCAGCCTCTACGGGAAGGACAACGAGATGCCCTACCGCGAGACCCAGGACACCAGCCGTCCGCTTTCGCCTTACGCGGCTTCCAAAAAAGGCGCCGAGGCGCTCTGTCACACCTATCATTATCTCTATGATTTGGACGTCACCGTCTTCCGTTACTTCACCGTCTACGGGCCGGCAGGTCGCCCGGATATGAGCCTCTTCCGCTTCACCCAGTGGATCTTCGAAGGCCGCCCGGTGACGATTTACGGCGATGGCACGCAGCAGCGCGACTTCACCTTTGTCGACGACATCGCCCGCGGCACTATCGCTGGGCTCAAGCCGCTGGGCTACGAGGTCATCAACCTGGGCTCCGATACGCCCGTAGTGCTCATGGATACCGTGCGCCTCATTGAGAAACTGAGCGGCAGAGACGCGAACCTGGTCTACGAGCCGCGCCATCCCGCCGACGTCTTCGCCACGTGGGCCAGCATCGAGAAAGCGGAGCGGCTGCTGGGCTGGCGTCCGCAGACTTCGTATGAGGCGGGCATCGCGGCGCTGGTTGCGTGGTATCGGGAGAATCGGGAGTGGGCGAAGGACGTGGAGACGGGGTAGTTTTTAAGAGGTAGATGTATGGCAGCCAAAACGGCGCTGGATCTTTCTCCCGATGCATGGCAGGATTACCGTCCGGGTATTGAGTCTGCTACAAAACCAGACCCGAAACGATGGGAGCGGGCTATGGACGTGGCTCGTCAGGCTGCGGTATTGTTGCGGGAGACCTACGGTGCAAAACGAGTGCTAATCTTTGGATCCTTGGTGCATCCTGAGCGATTTACTGCCTGGTCAGACATTGATTTGGCCGTTGTGGGGATACCTGCCCAGAATTTCTATCGGGCCGTCGCAGTGGTTACTGGATTGAGCGAGGAATTTGAAATTGATGTTGTTGCTGTTGAAGATTGTCGTTCTACCTTCCGCGAAGTTATTCAAAGGGAGGGGGTGGCGGTATGAACCTTTCCCATCGGCTTCAAACTGAACTCAAAGAGATGGATGGCATATTGGAAAGGATTGAAGTTGGATGGCGGCGTGCCCAGGATACCGGAGATGATCTGTATTTGGATAGCGTAGCGCTAAATTTACATGATTTCTACGCTGGATTGGAGCGAGTATTTAGCCTGATCGCTGCGACGATTGACGGGGGTTTGCCTAACGGTGCGAACTGGCATCAAATGCTGTTGAGTCAGATGGCTGAAGAGCTGCCCGGCGTGCGTCCAGCCGTGATTTCAGCGCAGACGAAGTCAATGTTGGAGATCTACCTGGGGTTTCGGCATGTTGTCCGCAATGTGTATGCGTATAAGTTTAATCCAGGCAAAATGAGACCACTTGTTGAAGAGTTACCTACGGTTTTTGCTTGTTTGCAAGAAGAGCTGATAGCATTTGCACGTTTTTTGGAATCTCAGAGATAAGCATTGGAGGAGATCTGCGCGTTTCTTTGTGATGCTAACCTCGTCTTGCTGTCATTTTGATATCGCGAATCGGCACTTGAAGGATTTTGAACGTTTCAAAGAGGTCTTGGCCTATGTGCGCTCAAGTCAATTGGGAACAATTGAAGAAGACGCTTGAATCGACCCCCCTGACTTAATCGCCGCATGGGTCTTTGGCTCTGCGCAGCATGGAGAGGTCAAGACCGGCAGCGATCTTGATATCGGCCTTTGGTTTGGGTCCGCGCCGGTGTTGGATACGTTGACAACGTTACGGGCTAACCTACAATTGGCTTTGGGTATCGAGACCATTGATCTGGTTGTCTTGAACGATGCATCGCCCGTCACGCGGTTTGAAGCGGTCTCCGGTCGACGTGTCCTCTGCCGAGATCGGGCTGGCTGTGCGGCCTTTGTCTCTTTAGCGGCACGAGAATACGAGTCGGCGATGGCGTTGTTGGCGCGGGGATTGCGGTGTCACTCGGCGATAGCAGAGTGAAGGAAGCAGAAAGATCGAGAGTTTAGCGTTTGTATTGAGATATAGTGGGCTTTTCGTCTTTATGGCATGAAACGGGTTTATATATACTTCTTCATAGGATTGGTCTTCCTCGTCATTGGCACGGTGTTTGGTCCTTCCGTGCTTTCTATCATCTATCTGGAGCGCGGAGGCCGTGCGCTGGATCAAGCGCTGGTACTGGAGGGACGTGCTTCGGCGGAGGATCCCTGGCTGGCGCCGCTGCCCCTAGAGACTACGGACGCGCTGGAAAAAGCCGAGGAAGCGCGAGTGCTTTTACGACGTTCCACTGCAGTCAAAGAAGATCACGCGCAAGCCTATCGCTGGTTAGGACGAACTGCGTTGCTGTTGGATGCCCCTGAGGAAGCCGAGCGCGCTTTTTCCCATTACCTCCGCTTGAAGCCCGATAATCCCTTGGGATATTGGGAATTGGGCCTGGCTTATGAGCGCTTGGCCCGACGAGCTGCTGATGCCACGTACTGGCGTCTGGATCTTGGGGTTGACGACGTCATGGATTGGACTATAATGCCTGAGGTCACAAAAACCTTAACAGACTCTTTAGCATCTGCATATCTTGAGACGCCGGATCTGATGATTGAGACGCCGTATTGTGAAGACGGTGACCCACCGGCGTCTTGCTTTGTCGCTAAGAATGTTTGGTCGATGCCTCTGGCGGCACCGGACGCTGTTGTGCCCATCACAACGCCAGTCGAGAGTGAGGTGCTTTTCATGCATCCACCCTCGCAGGCCACCTGGGAGATCACGTTGCCAGTGACGCCGACGGCGGTCACGTTCTGGATGGGGCTAGATCCGCAAGCCGAAGATTGGTGGGGCGACGGCGTGACCTTCCGCGTGCTGGTGGAAGGCGAAAAAGCGTTCGCACATCATCTGACGGCGGAACAGGCACGAGCCGGATGGAGACCTGGGCGCGCGGATCTGAGCGCCTGGGCCGGGGAGACGGTCCGCCTGACGCTGGCGACGGGCGCGGGCTCCGACGGGGATGGCGCCGGGGACTGGGCCGGGTGGGGGGATGTGCGGATGGTAGCAGCCGATGTCGATGTAGTGCCTTCGACATGGGTACGGGCAGTTTGGGAGAGTGCGGGCGTCACAGTGCAAGATTTGATGGCCCTAGGAGAGAAGGCGCGTAAGTCGGAGCGGTATGCAGATGCGCTAGAGTGGTATGCCCGGGTGGCGTGGGTTGCCCCAGGATCTGGTGACCCGTGGTATTATGTAGGTTTGACTTATGAGAATCTTCATAACTTGGAACAAGCCCTGAATGCTTATGAGCGTGCTGGAGAGATCGGCCATTTTCAATATGTATTTTCCAGCATGCCCTCTTATAGGATAGGTATGATTTATCAACTGGATGTGAGACCTAGACGATTGCACGCGGCAGTTGCCGCGTATGAGAAGGCGCTAGATCAAGGACAATTTGATACACGCGAGACACTTGCCGACAGTCATTTTCGTCTGGGGCAGACTTTGTATTGGCGGCGCACTCAACTCGACCGATCGATTATACATCTGAAAAAGGCGATTCATTTGGATGCGGAACATGCTCAAGCTTACATGATGCTTGGACGCGTTTACTATGAACAGGGTCGAGATTTCCAAATAGCTGAAGAGAATCTCCGGAAATCTATAGATCTTACTCCCCATAACAAGTGGGCATACTATCATCTGGCTGTGGTGTACAAGCAGGAGGGACTGCTTAATAAATCTATCCAGACCTGTCAAGAAGCTCTAGACATTGACCCAAAATTCGATCAGGCACAAGAACTGCTCAACAAATTAAAAGTTATAGAATGAGGTGAATGATGGCAAATCACGAGAATCTGGTGGGCCAATCTCTCGGTCAATATCAGGTTTTGGATGAGCTCGGACGGGGAGGCATGGCTGTTGTCTA
This sequence comes from uncultured Anaerolineales bacterium, assembly GCA_964452025.1. Taxonomy (GTDB): domain Bacteria; phylum Chloroflexota; class Anaerolineae; order B4-G1; family SLSP01; genus G713. The sequence goes on along the minus strand of CAYVKR010000010.1, from coordinate 21,278 downwards.
TAAGGCTTGGCAACCGTCGCTCAGGCGAGAGATAGCGCTTAAGGTCCTACTCTCGCAGTGGGTCAATGATGCTGAATTCATTCAGCGTTTTCGTCAGGAAGCAATAGTTGCGGCTAATCTCAATCATCCACACATTGTCACCATATATGAGGTGGGACAGACGCAAGGTTACATTTTTATTGCCATGCAATATGTTCAGGGTCGTTCTCTTGAGGATCTGATCCTAAGTCAAAGATCTTTGTCCCTGGAGCGTACAATTCGGATTTTGCGACCTGTTGCAGAGGCTTTGGATTTCGCTCATGAGCGTCGGTTTCTACATCGTGACATCAAACCGGCAAATATCTTGTTGACGGATGATGAGCGACCCTTTATCACGGACTTTGGAATTGCTAAGGCGCTTGAAGGTTCGGGGGCGACGGCCAAGTTGACCAGAGCTGGGACAGTACTAGGCACGCCTGCGTATATGTCACCTGAGCAAATACAAGATTTGAATACTGATTATAGATCAGACTTATACTCTCTGGGTATTGTTGCCTATGAGATGTTAGGAGGGCGGGTTCCTTTTGAGGGCACGACCACAGCACTTATCTATGCTCAGGTTAATAATCCACCTCCCAGTATTACCCAACTCAATCCATCCTTGCCTGGGCATGTGGAAGGTGTGTTGTCCAGAATGTTATTTAAGGACCCCTCGGCTCGCTTTCAGAGCGCCGGCGCCTTTGTCGATGCGTTGGCTGACTTGCAAGAAGTTGGACAGGTCGCTAAAACCGCGGTAATGTCATCCGGCTTCAGTGAGCCACCGGTGCCATCCATGGCAGATCAACACCGCGGTTATCTCCCCCCCAATGCGCCCTCAGATCGGACCGGATCCTCTGCGGGGGGAACGGATAAGAGGAGACGGTTGGGATGGTTGTTGGGCATCGTAGGGGGCATATTCGTTCTCCTGGCGCTTTTTTTAGGGGGTTACTTCCTGGTCAGGTATATCACTGAAGAGGATGCCCAGGCATCCGGTGGTGAAACGGCGTCGGTGTTGCCCTGTGATATTGTATTTCATTCAGATCGTGATGGTGATGATGAGGTCTATTTGTGGTATGCTGAGACTGAAGAGCTCACGCAGCTGACGGATAATCAGGTTACCGATATCAGACCGGATTGTTCTCCGGATGGGGAGTATGTGGCTTTCCAATCTGAGAGGGATTCCAATATGGAGATATATAGCTTGGAAAGACGGGACAGCGGCGTTTTACAACGTTTAACCGAAAATGACTTTATAGATATGAAACCTGTTTGGTCGCCCGATGGACAGACGATAGCGTTCGAATCAGACCGCGATGGGAATCCCGAACTCTATCTGATGAATAGTGATGGAACTAATGTCCGGCGTCTGACAAACAATGATGCCAGTGATTGGGCACCATCGTGGTCGCCTGATGGCAGCGAGATTGCGTTCATGTCCAATCGAGACGTAGGCAAACATGACTATCAGATTTATGTGATGGCGGTTGATGGAAGTAACATCCGACGCCTGACTAGCAATGAGTTTGATGATCGAGTGCCCAGCTGGTCTCCGGATGGAAACTATATCGCGTTTGTGTCTGATCGTCCAGATGGTGAGGATTGGGACATCTACGTGATGAGCGCTGAAGGCGAGGATGTGGTAGTGATCCGTCTGACCAAGAGTCCCGGCAATGATCAGAATCCCAGCTGGACACCAAATAGTGGAAAAATTTTGTTCGACTCGGACAGAGAGGGAAACCGGGAACTTTACGTCATGCATGCCGACGGCTCAAATCAGCAGCGCCTGACTGAGAATCCGTCATCCGATATGCGTCCACGCTGTTGCCCTTAATAGAATATGAAAACTAGGGTTGGCCTGGTCTGGCTTGTGGGGGTGCTTTTTTTGCTAATTTTTGGCTGGCATGGTGAAGTGCGTGCGCAGGTGGTAGATCAAGAAGAGGGTGTTGTTCCGTCCCATTCGACAGTAGGAGAGCTAGGTAGCTGGACCGTCATATATAGATTGGACGAAGATATGGAAATGGGGGGGGGGATTAAGGTTCAGTTTCCCGTTAGTTGGTTTGTATTCCCCTGGCCCTATAGAAAACCGGTGCAAATCGGTGGGGTTGAACAGCCGCACTGTGTGATGGCTCGCACATCAAAAACGGGAGCGGGTATTGTATTGTCTGTGGATAATCATGGTGTAGATGGCCAATATCATCGCTTCGGGCGCACCTTCGTAGGTATCTTGGAAGGACAAGCTCTGGAAACGGGGCAACTGATTTCAGTCACCTTTGCAAATACGCAAGCCCCAACTATTTCTGGGGTAGATGAGATCGGGATAGCCTTGGATTTGAATGGAGACGGTGATTTCCGTCAGGTATCTGACCCTTTGCTTGATATCCAGCCGGGCCCCATGACCAGTTTACGAGTCATCGCGCCTTCTCAGGCTGCGATCGGTGAACCCTTCACTTTCCGCGTGGTGGCGTTTGATGAATATGAAAATATAGCTAGTTCGCTCCCGAGGAATATCGATTTTCATTCAACCGACGTTAAGGCTGATTTACCTCTTCCGCCTTTTGGTAAATTGGATAACGGCGCTCAAATATTCACGGCCACGTTGCATACGACCGGTATTCAATACCTAAGTATCGCTGGAGGCACAGGCTTATCCGGTCCCATTAAAAGTAATCCGATCCGGGTCGAGGCCTCCCTTCCTGATAGGAAAGTTTTCTGGGGTGACATTCATTCTCATAGCGCCATCAGTCACGATGGTGTTGGGCAGCCTGAAAACGCCTTTGCGTATGCACAAAAGACAGGATTGGATTTTTATGCTTTGACGGATCATGCCAACGCAGATGATGGCTCAGAAGGTTTGACGGATACAGAGTGGAGATCCGTTCAAAATCTGGTACAAGATCTCTATGAGCCGGACGATTTCGTAACCTTCTTGGGATATGAATGGTCTGCTTGTGCACCCTATGGGCACCGCAATATTATTTATCGAGATTCATTTGGTCCCCTCTTCAGATTACGAGCGTATCCTACGATTCAGATAATGTGGCAAGCCTTCGCGGATGCCGGGGTTGAGGCTTTGACTATACCCCATCATACGGCTATCGTATGGGGTGATAATACGTTGCTTGGGTCGATGACGGTCTGTGGTGGCCGTTCGCCTTATGTGGATTGGAGTTTTTCTCATCATGCATTCCAAAACGCAGCCGAAATTTATTCGCTGCACGGCTCAGACGAATATTATGGAAGTCCTCTGTCTTACGAAAAGGTAGACTTTGTCCCCGGTTGTTCCAGTAACTTGGGTCCGTATTATGTGCGTGACGGTTGGGCGGGAGGACAGCGATTGGGGGTGATTGGTTCAAGTGATAATCATACAACTCAACCGGGATTGCCTTACGGAGGGTTGACCGCTGTGTATGCTCCGGGGCTGACCAGGGAGGCTGTATTCGACGCTATCGCCGACGGACATACATATGCTACCACGGGAGCCAGGATATTGCTGGAATTTACGGCAGACCATCACTGGATGGGCGAATCGTATGTGACGGATGCTCCGCCCAGGTTTACAGTTAAAGTAGCGGGCACAGGTGCCCTGGACTATGTAGAACTAATCAAGTACACGGGCGAGACCTATGATATGGTGTATGGCGCTTCTGGCTTAGCTGAGGATACCTTCACCTTCGATTTTGTCGACCCTGCCTTGGCACATCCCAGTCTTTATTATGTGCGGTTAAAGCAGGCCGACAAGGTTGGGGGGCGAGATGTGATGGCGTGGTCGAGCCCAATTTGGATCACACCGACGGCTGATCTGGACGTGAACGTGCGTGTGGAACCCCGTGAGCTTTCGCCTGGGCAGTCACTGGCATATACTATCACTTACAGTAATACTGGACTTGTTACTGCTGAGGATGTATATATCTGTAACATGCTCTCGCCTTATATCTCAACACCGCCGTGGATTCAAACGGTTGAAGCGAGCGAGACTCGGATTTGTTATGGCGTTGGAGATCTGTCGATGGGTCAGAGCGGGGCATGGTCGACTAACTTCTTTGTAGATGAGGACGTACCCTGGGGGCAGACGACCGTGACGAACACCGTAGAAATCACCACCTCCTCCCAAGAAGTGGATATGAACAATAACATATCCACCGCTAAGATAAATTTGACAAGATATCATTGGCTTCATCTACCTTTGGTTATGCGAGGAATACCTCCAATGGCGTTATCTGATAGCTTGTCTGAAATGCTCGAATTCACCAGAGGATTTGATGTTGGCAAGATGGATTGATAACAAGTCAGAAATGTTCTCCCTGGGGGGCGCTCTAAGTCTATTAGGGTTGCTCATCTTGGGCCTCATTGGCTTACTATACGCTGACCTGCAGGTATATGCTCTCGGCGTAGGGTTAGCTATGGGGATGCTAGGGCTTGTCTACATAAAGCCGGAATTTGGCCTTGCCATTTTGTTTTTCCTTGCGGCGGATGTGCTTTACGTAAATGATTTTATTGATCTGCGCGTCTTGGGCGGTGGTTTAGAGTTGCGAGACCTCTTCCTAATGACCATGTGGGGGATTGTTTTGTTGCGTTATCGTCCCCTTCGTTTCAAGCGGGTCATAACGGCTCCTCTATCAAGATGGCTGCTGGTTTTCTTGTTGGGGTGTTTATTCTCTGCTATGTGGGCGTTGGTCCGTTTTTCGGTAGATCTTTTCTATGTTCTCCGTGAGCTTCGGGCTGTGGCTTCTTACTCGACGTTTTTTCTATTACTTATTGTTGCACAAGAAAGAAAAAAACTTCATTTTGTCGTCCGTTATCTCACGCTTTTAGCCTGTATCTTAGCCGTTATTTCTATCGCGCAATATATTGTAGGAACGGAACTTGCATTTGCTGGGGGACGCGTTGAGGTCCGTCAGGCTACCCAAGGCCTGACGCGCGTCCTGCTGCCCAGTGTTTTTCTTGTCAATGCGATGATGATTATCAATATAGCCCAATTAAGCTTCAATCACGGTCCTAAATCCCTGATGTTGCGATTGCCGATCATTGCGTTGCTCGGGGCTGCTGTGGCGCTTACGCAAAGTCGCAATTTATGGTTTTCCGATGGTATAGTGCTGCTCTTTTTCTTCTTATTCAGTGGATTGCGAAGAAAGATCCGTTTTGTTGTGGGTTTCTTGTTGTTGGTTCTACTATTGGGGATTGGACTCAGCTTACTTCCCACGGCCCGAGAAGACATCACAGCTGTTGAGGGACTAAGGGGGCGTTTAATGGAGCCCTTTGAACGGGATTTATTCAAGGGAAGTCGTACTTTGGGCGGTCGGGTACAGGAATTGGAGATTGCGTTCGAAAAGATTGCGCAGTATCCTATGCTGGGCATAGGTCTGGGAAACCGCTATTATGAGGACGGGCATAAAATATGGCGGTATTCTGAAGATAAGAATTTCCTCCCTCGGTTTATTCATAATGGATATGCGTGGGTTGCGCTTAAGTTGGGACTTCCCATGTTTCTCCTTTTGTTATGGATATTGGCAAGAGCGTTAATATGGGTCGGACGTGATTTCCAGCGTGCGGTCACGCTGGAAGACCAAGGGCTTATCGTTGGCCTGGGTTTGAGTCTTATTGGGTTATGTGCCAGTGCGCTGGTCGTTCCTATATTCATGCAACCGTCTTACGTCGTGACCTTGACGGTGATCATGGGATTAATTTCGGCGGTTGACCAGGCATTATTGAGTGATGATTTGAAGGTCAAGGTTCAGGAGATTTTGGCGCTGGCAGACCAGGGCGGTTGACCAGGCATTATTGAGTGATGATTTGAAGAGGGGGGCATCAGGTGGACGGTTGTAATCGTCGAGTGCTTATTATCGGTTTGGACGGCGCGACCTTTGATGTGTTGCAACCCCTCATGGATAGAGGTGGCATGCCCAATTTGACAGCTCTCCAATCAAAAGGGGTTTCAAGTAATTTGATATCCACTGTGCCGCCCATGACCCCCACGGCGTGGACTTCTTTTATGACCGGTGTGAATCCCGGAAAGCATAACATCTTCAATTTCTTTGAGCGGGATATCTCAGGTTACACTTACGAGGATACAACGGGCTTTGTCAACGCTGGCTCCATAAAAAGTCCAACGCTTTGGGAGATCCTCAGTCAATCAGGTAAGTATGTTGGGGTTATCAATGTTCCGATGACATATCCTCCTCGTCCTGTGCGGGGCTTTATGATCACCGGCATGCTCACGCCTCCAAGCACAACTTCCTTTACCTATCCTCCAGAGCTGAGACAGGAGTTACAGGATTACAGGATCGATCTTGAGCAAACCCGCACCGAATCGGGATTTGATCTGACGACGCAATCTAGACCTGAAACACTGATCAAAGACGTTACCATTCTACTTAAACATAGGCTTGCCCATACCTTGCGTTTAGTGTCAGGGAGGCCGTGGGATCTTTTCACCGTCGTCTTTGTCGGCACGGACCGGTTGTTTCATGAGCTTTGGCATTATCTGGATCCAGAGTGCAAACCTTATCACTCGGATCGAGGAAGGGGCGTGCGCCGTGCGATAGAGGCCTACCTTTACAAGTTAGATCAAGCGATTGGCGAGCTCCTCGAAGCCGTTGGCACCGAAACCACCGTGTTTATCATGTCAGATCATGGGTTCGGGCCGGCGCCTAGCAGACGGATCAATTTGAATGATTGGCTTCTGGACCTGGGTTTGCTCTCGCTTAAAACCGGGAGCAAAGCGTGGCTCACGCCGGAATACTGGGCAACGCGGCTCGGTCTGCGGCGACCCCGGATCAAGGAGGTGTTGAAATACTTGATCCCTCGCAAGGTATTCAGAGATGTGACCGTCGATCCGCAGGGGGGACGTGAGATTCCCGCAGATTGGTCCAGGACAAGTGCCTATGCCGTGCAGCTCTACAATCATATCTGCGGCATTGAGATTAACGTAAAGGGTCGCAAACGTCAAGGTTGCATCGGGAGCGGTGCAGAATATGAAGAGGTACGTGATCTTATCCTGAAGCATTTGGAGACGCTGGTTGACCTGGAGACCGGAGAACAGGTCGTGTTGCGAGCCTATCGTCGTGAGGATCTATACAGGGGGCGGTATATCGAACAGGTCCCGGATATCATCATCGAACTCAAGCATGACTATGTGGGGTTGGCGCCTTTAGGAAACGGGGAGATTGTGACACCTCATAAGATGCGGCGGCAGGGTGACCATCGACCCGAAGGTGTGTTGATGGTATCTGGTCCGTACATTGACTCAGCCACTGTATTTACTTCTGTACCGCATATAGTTGATATTGTGCCTACCGTCCTATATGTCCTGGGAGAGTCGATCCCGTTAGAGATGGACGGTCGGGTACTCAGTGAAATCTTTTCATCCTTTTATGCCGACGCACATCCTGTGAGATATCGTGAAACCCCATTGCAAATACAAAAAGACAAGCAAAATGAGTATTCCACGCAGGAGATTCAGGAAGTGGAAGATAGATTACGAGGACTGGGTTACCTTGATTAGTGCTAAATTCGATTTGTGTCGACAAGGCAGCTGGCGTGATAATGGATAATAACAAAGCAACATCGAAAGTATGGATTGTTGGACTGGACGGGGCGACCTTCACCCTTTTGAAGCCGTTGATTGCTAAAGGGCTCCTACCCAATATGGCCCGAATCATACAAGAGGGTGTACATGGTCATCTCCAATCCACTGTTCCACCGGTGACGGCCCCCGCCTGGTCGTCATTTATGACGGGGGTCAACCCGGGCAAACATGGCGTTTTTGATTTTACAGTGCGGGGTACCAACGGCTTGACTTGGGCCAACAGCAGATTTGTCCAGTCTCCGACCTTATGGCGAATCCTTAGTCACCATGATGTACGTGTCGGCGTTATCAACGTGCCCGTCACTTATCCACCTGAACCGGTGAATGGTTATCTGATTCCGGGTTTCCTCACGCCCAAAGGGGCCCGTCCGTTTATGTATCCTCCCGCACTTCAAGATGAGCTAGTCAGGGCTGTTGGTAATTATATCATCAATGTAAAAATCGCGGGACGTGAAAAGGGAGACTGGGCAAAGATCAAGGCGTTGATTGAGGACATGAAACGCGCTGCCCTCCAGCGAGAGAAAGCAGTTCATTATTTCATTGATCACCATCCGACAGATTTCATGATGGTAGTTTTTATGGTCATGGATAAGCTCCAGCATGTCTTCTGGAAATACCTGGATGAGAAGCAGCCAGCTTATCACACAGATATGGCCAAGCGTTGTAGAGCGCTGATCTTACCTTGTTATCAACAGCTAGATCGTGCGGTAGGACACCTAATGGAGAAGGCTGACGATCAGACAACGTTGCTATTGATGTCAGATCATGGTTTTGGAACGCTTGATAAGCATGTTGACATCAATCGTTGGCTGGCTGATCAGGGTTTATTATGTCTGCGTAAGGGAAAGGTTTTGGTTCGAGAGCTGAGAAAACGCCTGGGGTTGAAGAGGAAGCGGTTGCTAAATCTCCACGGCGGCGTCGCTGTTGATCCGACCAAGCATGCATGTATCGACTGGAAAAGGACGATGGCCTTTGCAGGGCCACTGTCCGGTCAAGGCATATTTGTTAATCTCAAGGGGAGGGAACCTCAGGGAACAGTTGAACCCGGAGCGGAATATGAGCACGTGCGTGATACGATCCGGTCAGCGCTTGTGGATCTGCGGGAGCCTGAAACGAATAGGCCTGTGGTGGATGCCATTTACAAGCGTGAAGACCTTTACGTTGGTCCTCACGTTGACAAAGCGCCAGATTTGTTGGTTGTCATGCGGGATTACAGTTTTCTATCGATAGATAGTGTTCGGTTTACGAGTCAGGCATATTTACGTGACGCTCGAGATCCGAGCGGATTTCACCGGCGAGATGGTATACTAATGGCCTGGGGAGATCAAATCACAGAGAATCGTGAGATAGAAAATGCTGAGATCATTGATATTGCCCCCACGGT
>CAYVKR010000010.1:0-12191 GCA_964452025.1 uncultured Anaerolineales bacterium | reverse complement strand
AGTTTTGATGTTTATTCGGATGAAGAGGCGGATGAGGTACGTCAACGCCTCGATGATCTTGGTTATCTGTAGCGGTAAGGTTCAGGGATATAGCTGATGAATGGTAGAGTTATAGATGAGTTGATTCTATTTTTGCATATTCCAAGGACTGGTGGTACGACACTTCGCGATATACTGGATAGACAATATCAACTAAGCAAAACCGTTGATGTAGAAAGATTTGTCGATGCCAAATCTGAAATTGGACGTATCCCGAGTGAGCGTATCAACGACTTATCATTGATTAAGGGGCATTTGCCTTTTGGAACACATGAATGGATAGCTCGACCGTGTAAATATTTTACATTTCTGCGTGATCCTGTAGGGAGGGTAATTTCGACGTATAAATATGCAAGAGGGCATCCGGATCATAAGGATTATAAATTAGTTCAATCAATTTCATTGATGGAATATCTTAAATATGGAAGAAATGTCATGCTTGACAACGGTATGACTCGTTTACTGGCAGGGCATCAACATATGTTTGAGATTCCCTATCGTCAAGTGCGTAATGTGCATTTTGATATAGCCAAAATGAATCTGACCACGTATTTTACTGTAGTTGGCATTACCTCACGTTTTGACGAGTCGATCTTAGCTTTGAGCTATGAGTTGGGTTGGAAGGCTCCATATTATTCGAGGGCTAACCGAACTCGTGCTGATATAAATCTTGATAATAGTACTCTGCATACCATCGAAGAATATAACCAGTTTGATCTGGAATTATTCAAGCTTGGCAATGATTTGCTCGATGCAAAAATAAGGAGTATTCTGGATTTCAAGCGATTGCTTCACCAATTTGAGTGGAGGAATAGGGTATTAGGTAGATTCTTCATCAGGAATCGTCTAGACAGATTCTTGGAAAATCTTTTGCGGAAAGTGTCAACCTACTGCTGAACCACCCCCATACATTTTGAAATCTTTTTATTGTGCAGTTGAGATATTTTGATTAAAGAGAGGCAATGAGTATATCAAGAGCTTTTAGAGTTACGAAAAATTTTTTCGCTTTGCTGCTATCCACTGGCGTACAGCGACTATCAAATTTCTTCTTGACGCTCTACATTGCCCGTGTCCTGGGCGCAGATGCGCTAGGGCAATTCACTATTGTTATGTCTTTGGTGCTTATCTTTCAAACCATCGCCTCCATGGGCCAGCAACATATAGCAGTGCGAGAGGTCGCCCGTGCTCCACAGGATCTGGGAAGCTACCTCTTAAATGGCAGTTTGGTTGTTGTGTTGGGAGGACTAGTATGCACATTTCTGATGCTTGTAACAGCGCATCTTATTGGTTATGAGGATCAACTCATTCAGTATGTATACATCGCCAGTGCCTCCTTAATTCCCGGTGTTTTGGCTGTGGTAGCCCAGTCTGTGTTACAAGGATGCCAGAAGATGCATTATATTACGGCTGCTCAGACACTCAGCAGTTTTGTTAAGCTGGTTTTATCTCTAGGGCTGCTTTATTTTGGGTTTGAATTATCAATCGTGTTTTGGGTTATTATATTGTCTAATATTATTCTATATGCATCATATCTTTGGATGATTGGGTATAAGTTTTCTTTGAACGATATTTCTTTGGATACAAATAAGATTTATGACTTGTTAAGCATGGCTGGAACTTTTATCGTTATCAGTATCTTTGGGGTTGTGTTTAAACAAGTTGATACTTTAATGTTAGGACGATTGCGTGATCCAGAGTCCGTAGGAATCTATTCGGCAGCTTTTCGCATGATTCAAATTGGCATGCAGTTGTTGCCTTCTTTTATGCTTGCGCTTTTTCCCTATATGTCTGAAGTACACGTGACGTTACCTGAAAATCTAGGGATGATTGCTGAGCGGGTTTTGCGGTTGTTGCTAGTACTCATCATACCTGTTGCGACTGTGTCAACTATTCTAGCAGATGATATATTGCTGCTAGTCTATGGATCGGGATACGAGAAGTCCGTGCCTATTCTAAGAATTCTTGTTTGGATGCTGGTGCTCTTTTTTGTGAACGCGGTACTTTACCGGACTATGTTGGCGAGCGATAATGAGCACGTGACCATGCGGGTAGCAGGTGTGAATATGATCGTTAGCATTATGCTCAATTTATTTTTTATACCACGTTGGGGCGCGGTGGGCGTGGCGGTTGTCTCTTTAGTGACTACTCTCATTGCAGTGATCCAAAATTACTCTTACATCGCCCGAAATCTGTTCCATATCCGTTGGTGGAGATTGGTGGGAAAACCTGTTGCAGCAGCGTTATTATCCGGGGGACTGCTATACATGTTGCGTTCTTGGTCGCCGCTTCTGAGTCCTTTCCTCGCTGTAGGGGCATATAGCGTGCTGGTCTTTATTTTCAAGGTCTTTCCTGACGAAGACATCCGTTTTGTGCGACGTGCTTGGCAAGAATCAGTGGTTAGAATTTCGTAGATGTCATGCGTATTCTGATTATCGCTCCCTTCTTACCAAAACCTGATGCTGGTCATGCGGGTGGTGTTGTGCTATGGCGCATGATTCAAGAATTATCTTTGCGTTATGAACTCCACTTGATCGCTTTTGCTCGCACAAAGAAAGAGCAGTCTTCTACTTCTCTTAGGGGCTATTGTGCTTCCCTTGAGACGGTGTTGAAATCTAATATCTCTGTATCAAGCGATTTCCGTCTCAAGCCATTTCGTCGAGCGCGAAACTTTCTTTTTTCTAGACTTCCTTATGGAGTATGGCGGTTACGTTCTAGTGAAATGTTTGAGCTCATCAAGCGAAAAGTACAAGAAATGGCTTTTGATATCGTCCAGATAGAGTTTGCTTCTATGGGTCAGTACATTGATGCAGTAGACGGGTATCCAAATACGATCTTTCGTGAGCATGATCTGACATATGTTCATTATGCTCGTCGTGTGAGGACAACCGATGTGCTCTGGCGCAAGCTTTACCATCTTATTCAATGGCGACGGATGCGTCGGTACGAGATCCAAACCGCACAATGTTTCCAGAAGGTTATTGTTCCTTCACAGGTCGCAAAGAATGAGCTGATTAAGTACCTACCTGAGCGAAAGATCGAGGTGATACCTTTCGGTATCACCTTGCCGGATATCTCGAGTATTTCTTTTAAATATAGTTCTAAGGGTAAAAACCTTCTGTTTGTCGGGGCGATGGGGCGTCCTTATAATGTAGAAGCAGTAATGTATTTCTACGAGGAAATTTGGCCCCTCATTTTTGCTGAAGAGCCGAATGTCAGGTTTTGGATCGTCGGCAGTCAACCACCCGCGCATATTCGTCAATTGGCGGAGTTGGATGACCGCATTGAAGTGACCGGTTTTGTTGAGGATTTGACGCCCTATTATCTCAAAGCGGATGTTTTTGTGGCACCGCTTACCATTGGGGGGGGCGTGGTAACAAAGATTTTAGACGCGATGGCAATGGGAAAACCGGTGGTCACAACTACTATTGGGAATGAGGGAATCGGCGCGCAGGATGGTCGTGATTTGGTTATCGCGGATGCGCCGCAGGCTTTCGCAAGAGAGGTGCTATCGCTGTTAGCTATGCCTGAACGTCGACGAAAATTGGGGATGAATGGCGGAGATTTCGTGAGAAGCAGATTTAGTTGGTCTCAAATTGCTGGCAGATTTGAAGAGGTTTATCATGAGATCGTTGAAACCCGAGCATAGCTCATCGCCATTAGGACTTGGGAGGTGCTGCGACTTCTTTGCTGCACTTTTGGTTTTTGTTGTGTTCGGATCATTCTTGCTAATTAGACTCCCCAATCTTCGGCATTTCCATCCTGATGAAGTTAATTGGATTAGAGTAAGTGTTTATTCCTTTCGTACTTTTTTCATTGAACGCGATTTTTCTGATGAGGGTTGGGCAGAATCTTTTAGAACTTTCGGTTCCTATAATCCACATGTGGGTAAATTTCTCATTGGTGCTTCGCTGTGGCTTCATGAATATCGTGATTTTGAAGGGATAATAAAATGGCAAAAAGGCAAAGGTTTACAATGGCATATCGAAAATGGGATTGTACCTTCAAAGGAAACGTTATATGCAGCTAGATTGCCGATGGTTTTTTTAACAGCAGGCATTTCTAGTTTATTGTTCTTGCTATCCAAGACTATCTGGGATTACTTTTCAGTTGATACAGGATATTTACCGGGTTTTCTTGTGTCCGTGCTTTTCTTTGTCCATCCTTTAACTCCTGTTTTAGGAAGACGGACAGGGTTGGACATCCCCGCTGTTTTCTTTTCTGTACTAACAATTTTTGCGGTTTTTAACTCTGGGATTCTCCACATTAGAAAGAGATACGAGGTAAGTGTGGTTTGGATGGTTCTAGCGTCTACATCGCTAGGTCTGGCTTTGTCCACAAAACTAAATTCTTTATTGGTTTGGATAGTTGTTTTCGCAATATTAGGATGGGAATTTCTAGTCGTTTCTGCCGATTGGCAAAGTAAAAAATGGGTGCTTGTTAAAGTGATATCTGTAGTATTGATACCTATTTTGATTTTTATAGCCCTTAATCCTTTTCTCTATGGAAACGTGGTGCAACATACGAAACATATGTTTAGTTTAGGCTCTAGAGTCGCTGGATACCGAGAAAACAATCCCAGAAAAGCACTTTATTCATTGTCTCAAAAATTGGGGGCTTTTTTGATTATTGGTTTTGGTCCATTTGAAGGATTGCTATCTATGTCGTTTCCAGATGTTGCACTTGTTATACTAGGCCTGTTAGTTCTCTCAGGTTACTTGATTAAAATTGGAAAACAACCTGAGCGTGATTATGTTATTGTCTTGCTTCTAACTTGGAGTTTGCTTGTTGGTGGTGGCGTGCTGCTATGGAGTCCCTTAGCCTGGGAGCGGTATTATTTCCCTTGGGTACCGATTTCAGTTGTGTTGCAGGGGCTTACTCTTTCTTGGTTATTTAATCTTTTATGGAATTTTATTAGCAAAAGGAATCGTCTGACTTTTTGTATACATATTTGTTTGGGCGGATGATCTGCATCTATGTCATACAATAATCAGGTTGTGTCAATTGTTATTCTGAACTGGAACTGTCAGTCGTTCCTGTCTTCTTGTATAGAAGGTGTGTTAGCGCAAACGTATGAACCGATAGAGTTTGTTTTTATGGATAATGCTTCTACAGATAACTCGGTCGCCTGGGTGGAGGAAAACTATCCCGACCTGCGAATCATCCAAAACAGCGAAAATCTGGGTTTTGCCAAAGCACATAATCTGGGGATTCGAAAGACTAGCGGAGAATATTATATGCCGCTTAATCCCGATGTGAGGTTGACCCCAACTTTCGTAGCAGAGATGCTCCGGGGATTTGAACAAGATCCTGCAGTTGGTTCCGTTTCGGGTAAAGTCTACTTTCTCGATGAGAAAGGACAACACTCAAGGAAACTGTATACCACTGGGCATTTGCTTACAAGAAATCGCAAGCCATCGAATCGTGGTTACAAACGAATGGATCGTGGTCAATATGATCAGAGGGATTATATCTTTGGTGTGAACGGCGCGTGTCCGCTTTATAAACGTGCTATGTTGGAGAATGTTGCCATCGAAGGTGAGTACTTTGATGAAACTTTTTTTCTATATGGCGATGATCGGGATCTTGGTTGGAGGGCTCAGTTGTTTGGGTGGACGGCCGTATACCTGCCTAAGGCTATCGCTTACCATCAGGGAAAAGGCTCAGGTGGTTTCAATACCTCTCGTGTTCAGTTTCAATATGCTCGGAATAATTGGATAGCAATCTATAAAAACGATTTCTTGATACATTTCTTACGAGACTTGCCTTATATTGTCAGTTATCAATTGTTATGGCAGGTTTATATACTAGTATCCAATCCATGTCGTTTTATGCAGCATGTAAGTGCGCTGGCTGATTTCATCCGACTCCTCCCTGAAACACATCGGAATAGAAAGATGATTCAAAAACGACGGAGGGTCACTCCTTCCTATATGCGTTCACTGTTTGTAGGGATGGTGCTTCGTTGATCTCATCATTGAATTGTCCTATGCGAATCGAGCTCAGTGATTGTCGCCGATGCCTAACCTAATGGAACGTGCATGCTTGCTGGGAGTCCAACTTTCAACTTGTGATCAAGCGGCCTTACTACTTACGTTTAAGCAAGCCATAATGGCAGATCGTAAGATGACGGTCCTTTCTGGTAACGTCCATTCCTTTAACCTCGCTTATCGAAAGGCATGGCTACGGGAGTTCTTCAATCAAGCCGATGTCGTCCGTTTAGATGGCGCGGGCGTGCGATTAGGTGTCTGGATACTGGGCCATCGATCCCCCAGCCGGATGACCTGGGCCGATTTCGCGTGGGATCTAGCCGAATTTGCCGAACCCCGAGGCTTCACCTTTTTCTTCCTCGGCGCCCGCCTCGGCGTGGCGGACAAAGCCGCCGCCAACCTCAAAGCCCGCTTCCCCGACCTGTGTATCGTTGGTACTCACCACGGCTACTTCGATAAAACCCCCGGCAGCGCGGAAAACGAGGCCGTGATCGAGCAGATCAACGCTGTCAAGCCCAACATCCTCATCGTTGGTTTCGGGATGCCCCTGCAGGAGCGCTGGCTGATGGAGAACTGGGATCGCATTGACGCCAACGTGGCTCTCACCGGCGGAGCCGTCTTCGATTACGTCTCCGGCGAGCTCCAGCGTGCTCCCCGCTGGATGACGGACAACGGCCTGGAGTGGCTGGGCCGGCTCCTTATCGAACCCCGCCGCCTTTGGAAGCGCTACCTGATCGGCAATCCGCTTTTCATCTGGCGGGTGTTCAAGCAGCGGTTGGGCTTATTGCATTCCGACGACGCTTGAGGAAATGACCAGGGTGAGCGTGCTTTGATGGGTTGGGACCGGATGTGAGAATCTATTGTGAACGTGTGATGCCATCGTCATGCTGTGCGGACGCGATCAAGCGTTCGCATTTTATTACGAGAATGCTATAATGAGCGGGCTTGGATTTGAAGTCTTGAGAGAGGACGTAGCGATTTAACTTCCTCAAGGTGATGGGGAAAGTGTTCTTCGATTGAACTGAGGGGAATCTGCGTGTGTCGATAACCATCGTCTTTATCGCTGACCTCGATCTCTAGTCTAGGAGTAGCCCGTCATGCTCAAGCGCTTTACCTTGAAGTACCTGCTCTTTTCCTTGGTTGTGGATGAAATTTTAGTATTGGTGGCATTTTGGTCAGCAGCTTACTTTCGCTTGCTATTACCCTACGGCAAATCGCTTGGACGTGATCCTTTACGTCTGGAGTTCTATCTGATCGCGGCGGGTCTATGGGCCTTCACGGCTTTTGCCGTCTCCCTCTATGATCCCCGACGCGTATACAAGATGGTCGATGAGTACCAGACTCTGGCCATCGCTTTGCTCTTCTTCGCGCTGGCGGTAGCCGGCGTGTTGTACTTCACGTTTCGGGAAACCTCGCGCCTTCTTGTAGTTTATGCTTTGATCCTCTTGGGTATATTGACCTTCATCTGGCGTTCGGGGGTTCGGGTGGTTTTTCGTTTGCGCAACGGTGACCATCCTAATCCTCAGCGCGTGTTGGTCGTGGGCGCAGGGGAGGTCGGGCAGAGAGTTGCAGCTATGATTCGCTCCTATGCCTGGACCGGTCTCCAGCTGGTTGGATACCTGGACGATGATCCCCGTAAGCGGAATAATGGACTGCCCGTATGGGGCGCATTGGAGGATATTAGGATTGTGGTAAAACGGCATCAGGTTGATGATGTAGTCCTGACGCTGCCGCCCCAGGCTCATGCCAAGCTCAACGACGTCGTCGCTACCTTGCACGATCTACCCGTGAACGTACGGGTGGTACCGGATTATTTCAGCTTGGCCCTCTACCGGGCGACGGTGGATGACTTTGGCGGGATTCCCATGATCAATCTGCGCGATCCGGCGCTCAACGATACCCAGCGTCTGGTCAAACGGTTATTTGACGTGGTTATTGGTGGAATCTTGACGCTCTTACTTTTGCCGTTTATGGGAATCATTGCGGTCGCGATCAAATTGGATTCGCGCGGGCCCGTCCTTTTCAAGCAGAAGCGCGTAGGAGAAAATGGCCGTTTCTTTGAGATGTACAAATTTCGCTCTATGGTCAGCAATGCAGTGGCTCTTCAACTTCAGATCAACCACATAGATGAAGATGGACACCTCATTCACAAACAGGAAGACGACCCTCGTGTAACTTGTGTCGGAAGGTTCTTACGTCGCTGGAGTTTGGACGAGCTTCCTCAACTTTTCAATGTCTTAAAAGGGGAATTGAGTTTGGTTGGCCCCCGACCGGAATTGCCCTGGCTGGTGGAGCGCTACGAGCCCTGGCAGCGGAAGCGCTTCGTTGTGCCCCAGGGGTTGACGGGCTGGTGGCAGGTCAACGGTCGATCAGATAAGCCTATGCACCTCCACACCGGTGAAGATCTCTACTATATCCAGAACTACTCGCTCTGGCTGGATATTTACATCTTGTTGAAGACGCCCTGGGTCATCGTGCGCGGCACAGGGGCGTATTAGGGATATGGAGTATACGCTCAAACGATTTTTCGATTTGAGGCAGGATCGAGCGTTCCTGGTTTTCATATTATGCCTGGCGCTGGCCCATGGTCTGCTCTACGTCTTCCTCGTGCCGCCGTGGCAGCATTATGACGAACCAGGACGCTTTGAGTATGCCTGGTTGATTGCAAACCAACCGGGATTACCAGAGCCTGGTGACGAATCGCCCTCGATGCGCCGTGAACTACTGGCTTCAATGGTCGCCCAGGATTTTTTTGAGCATCAGAACCTTTCGCATGTTCCATCCCTTATTGATCCTTCTTTGCCTTGGATCGGCATATCTCAACTGAAACATGATTTTGGTTATTACAGTTTGGTCGCTCTACCCTTGCGTCTATTGCGCCATACCGATCTGACGATCCAGTTGTATGTGGGGCGTCTTGTCTCTTTGATGCTCTATATTGCAACCTTGGGAATCGCCTGGGGGTTGATCGGCGACTTGATCCTCAGAGGCGGACGGCTCTTCAGGCGCACAGTGGTTCTGGTCATGGTTCTGTTGCCTTCCTTCGTTGATATCATGACCATGGTCGGAGATGATGTCGGCGCAGCGTTCATCTTTTCCCTATTTCTCTGGGGATGCGTTAGGCTCCTTAGACATGGCATTTCTATTTTTCGATTGGCTTGGGTCGTTTGCACGGCTGTTCTCTCTGTGGTGACAAAAAATACCCTGGCGTTAACTCCTTTATGGGTGCTGTTTGTGCTCATGCTCGCGTTGATCCGCAAGCCTATTGTGATCTGGGGACTTGTTTTGGGACTGGCTGGGCTATTCCTATTGACCGTTTTTACGTGGGGGGATGCTGCTCTTTGGGAACGACACACGTACCAATCAAGCAACACTTCAATGAGGATTGCGGATTCTCCATTAGGGAGACGGGCTTTTGTAGTGGATTCAAGTGCAGAAACTAATGACGCTACTGCTTTACGGCAATTTATTCCCTATACTGAAGTTGACAATTTGCAGGGGCAGGAAGTCACGGTGGCGGCTTGGATTTGGGCGTCTCAACCGGTAAGTGTTGAGTTGCCCACCCTTATAGGCGCGCAGAATCAGGAATCTGCCAACATAACGGCCGATCTTATGCCCACTTTTAATCTGGTGACAAAGACAATCCGGGCAGATACGGATCAAATTGGCGTTGTTCTACATGCTCCTACTGCTCGGACGACGATAACAGAGTCAATTATGCTCTACTATGACGGGGTAGGCTTGTATTCCGGCACGCATGGTATGGTTTTATCGACAGCAGCTGACGTCGGTAAAATTATGCTTGAATCTGGAGATGGAGGAACTTTCACCAATTATTTGCGCAACACATCCGCGGAACAGACATGGTTTCGGGTGCGCTCAGAGTTTAGTAGTGCTTTTCGTAAATATGTCGGGCGTCTCCCTATGTCTATTTCCTTGTTCTTTGCATCTATCTTTGATTGGGAGCGCACTTGCTGGGTCTATGAGCCCGTATCTCGTAATCTATTTCAGACGTTCTGGGCTGTCTTTGGATGGGGGAATGTGCGGCTTTCGCCCTATGTCTACCGAGGTCTATTTCTGGTTACTGTCCTTGGCGTGGTCGGAGCAGTCAAATATGCGTTCTATTATTCAGGAGGTGAGTCGTATCAACAAAGGTCTTTTTTATTGCTGGCTCTAGCCGCTGGCTTGTTGTGGACACAGGCACTTCTGCGCGTTCATCCAATAAACGGGCGCGATTTCTTTATATCTAGCGCGCGCTATGCTTATCCCGCCATCATTCCAACCGTTTTGATACTGACTGGAGGCTGGCTATCCTGGGGAAATGGGCAGCATCAGAAAAAGCTCTCTTGGGCAGTGGGGATGTTTATGTTGATATTAGCTTTGCTTGCTATCTATTGGAATGTAACGTATTATTATTTTTGAATGAGTATGCCTTCATTCCTACTTGTTCAAGGGGGAGAGATAGAGATGCGTATTCGTAAAATGTGGTGGATATGGGTTGTAATTGTAGCTGTAGGTTTGTTCATGGGGGGTTTTTATTTGTTGTCAACTGCAGACAGTGACCTGGTTGAAGCATCTCCCGATGACTTTGCCAAGGAACTTTTTGTACATGATTATACAAATCTGTATAGCACAGATGCTTTCACGGTCCATTTACCGTTAGTTATGCGGCATTATCCACCACCGCCGTCAGTTTTTGGTGTTGAGATGCGCGCGCTTACTGAGGGGGAAGGATTGACGGCAGCCCAAGAAGCCGAGGTAAAATGGGTGCGTCTGGCAGCTTTCCCATGGGATGCCATAGAACCAACGCAAGGTGTGTATAATTGGGACGTTGTGGATGAAGTTAGTCTGGAGCGGGCTGCAACAAATGACATGGAGGTCATTGCTGTCGTGAAATACACGCCAGGGTGGGCTCAGAAAGTGGAAGGGTCACGCTGCGGGCCTATAAAAGAAAGCGCGCTGGACGATTTTGCTCGATTCCTTGAAGAAGCCGTGCAGCGTTATGGTCGTTCCCCTTATGATGTGAGGTATTGGGAATTAGGCAACGAACCTGATGTCAGAGCCAACACAAATGAAAAACCTTGGGGATGTTGGGGTGATGATGCAGAACCCTATTTTGGTGGTGAGTATTACGCTGAAATGTTGAAAGTGGCCTATCCTGCTATCAAGTCAGCAGATCCAAACGCGAAGGTTATGATTGGCAGTTTGCTTCTTGATTGTCACCCAGATCATGAGTCGCTTGGTCTCTACTGTTCCCCGGGTCGGGAGAGCTCTGGCAAATTCTTGGAAGGCATTCTACACGGTGGTGGGGGCGGCTACTTTGACCTCGTGGGCTTCCATGCTTACGCTTATCCAGGTAGTTCTCGGGGAGAAATCTGGAGTAGCGCCTGGTCCCAAAGGCAGACAACGAGTATACCGGAGAAACAAGCCTTTCTCCAAAGTGTATTGGTGTCTTATGGCTATCCCGATAAGGGATTCATGAATACTGAAAGTGCTTTACATTGCCAAGACTTGATTGAAGATTGTCTTGAAACCCAGGCCATGTATGTGACCAGAGCTTATGCAGAAGCCATCGTGCTGGGATTGGATAGTCAGGTTTATTATTCCATGCTCAGTTCGTGGAAGAACACGAGTTTGCTTTGGCCTGATACCATGGAACCCAAACCCGTGTACGAGGCGTATAAGGTTGCTTCTTCTTACCTTGGCTCTGTCAACTTTGTAGGTGCCACGAGTTATTCTGGTGTGGAAGGCTATGCTTTCCGCTCCTGGCGCACGGGAGAGCATATCGAAGTTGTTTGGTCGCCTGATGGCGGTACTTACGAGGTAGATCTACCCACTGACGCTGCTGTTTATGATCGATATGGAGAAACCTTGGCTACTTCTGGTGCAGTTGATATCGGCCCAAGCCCCATATATATTGTGCGACAACCATGAATGTTCAATAGACGTCTTTTTGGTAGTCATGATGGTTCTGGTGACGTAGACTTCTACCGGAGCCATCGTATGCTTTACGGCTCTCATACAGACAAAGATGACGAAATCTGATTTCCCTTCCCTTTCCCCCTATCTGTGGTATCATAAGCCCGTTGCCAATCAAATACTATGAAACATGATACTCCCCCGAAAAAGTGGACATGAAGATAAACAAAAAACATGTATAATACC
>CAYVKR010000009.1:0-29223 GCA_964452025.1 uncultured Anaerolineales bacterium | reverse complement strand
AATCCAGTTATGTTAACTTATATCTTTCTACACCTCCGTTTGTCTATCCTTTCATGCGGACTATGTGTGAACTTGTATACGTTTGTGAAAATTCAGGGCTGGTGCCCCATTTGATGACCAGGTTGCGTTGCTTTCCCCACTGGCTGGGCAAAAGCCGGACGGAAACGAAGCTGTTACCGCACAATCCACCAAACCTACAGGGAAGCATGTATGACCCTACTGAAAAAAGGGTTTCAGTAGAGAAAGGGATACTATATGTTGTGGTTGGGCTGCACCCAACCGCAACATATACCCCATATTTTCTTTGGCTGACCCTTTTTCAGGGCAGCCATGTTATTCTTTAGTATAGGTGACTTTTTATAAAAACGCTTTAATAGAAGTAACGTAGATTTTAGAATTAGTGACATGTCGCTCGGAGGTGACGCTTCCAATTGCAGTGATGATAGTATCTGTGATAGAGGCACATGCAGTAACGCAAAACGCTCATCTCTAGCAGCGTGTAAATGATAAATCGAAACGTATCAAGCGAGAGCACCAAAGTGCCTGACCGGGCTGTAATAAAACGCAGGCTAACCGCCTGCGTGATACACGAAGGCCCCGTCCACCCCAATGTGGCAGTCAGTCACCGGTTTATCCGGGCACCGAGCACATCTCCGCTCCGATTTCTCCCAGCTCGGTACAGGCATATGCTTCCGCCAGGATACGCAGTTTTTCTGCTTTGCTGAAGGTCCGCCGCTGTACCGGGGGCTTGACTTCTGGGTCTGGTCTGGCAGTCCGTTTGGCTTCTTTGCCTGTCATGATGATGTCCTCCTCTGCTCTATATGGCACTCTAAATTATAGTACAGAGTTGTGTCACTCATCTTAGCACATAGGGGACTTGACCCTACCCCTACCAAACGTATACTGAGAGCAACTTGCCCAACCGCCCACGTCACGGGCTCGTCACTCCCGTAAATCCAGAAATGGCACCATCGCAACCCAGGGAGAGCGTAGCGTCCATTAATGTGAAAGGAAGATTGTCTCAAATGAAAAGAACGCCATCCTGTGTCTGGGTGTTGGTGGGATACGGTGCTGCGCTAGCACTGATAAGTGCGTTTGTGTTGAGCAGTCGGCTCAACGACGCCTTCTTTTTTCTCTTCACCATCCCCGCTATCCTATCCGCTTATTTCTTCAAACGGCGTCTCTATCTAACCCTCCATCTCCTGACCGCCGTTGTGGCATTTGTCGTGACCTCTCAAGTCTCCAAGGACCCTCAACTCTCTCATACAACTATTATTATCTCAACGCTCAGTAGTCTAATCCTGGCCGAGATCCTCCGTGCCCTAGTTGTCGCCCGCCAGAAGACAGCCAACGCCCTTAAGGCCAGTGAAACCCGATTGTCACAGGTCATTCAGAGCAACCCAACGCCCATTTTTGTCCTCGACGCCCAACACAGGGTTACACACTGGAACCATGCCATCGAGCGATTGACGGGCGTCCCGGCTGAAAAGATACTCGGAACAAAGGATGCAAGCATAACGTTTTACGGAAAGAAACGTCCGGTTATGGCGGATCTGGTGCTGGATAGGGCAGAAGAAGCGGAAATACGTCGATATTACCCAAACGGGTATCAATCATCGAATCTGACCACCGGCGCGTACACCGGTGAAGTCTATTTCCCCGACTTCATTCATCAGGGCCACGAAGCCTGGATACTCTTCAGTGCCGCTCCCCTGAGAAACGAGGCGGGGGAGATCATCGGCGCCATCGAAACCCTACAGGATGTCACCCACCACAGGCAAACGGAAGCCCAGATGCACGAGCGTAACGCGCAGCTAGAGGCTCTCCGCGCTATATCGCTGGATCTGACCACGGAGTTGGACTTGGATACCCTACTGCACTCCATCGTCCATCACGCCGTCGAGCTGCTCGACGCCAACCACGGCGGCCTCTACTTGTATCGCCCGCGACGGGATGTGTTGGAGCGGATTATCTCCACCGGGCCAGACGCCATTCCGCTGGGGATCACGCTGCGCCGGGGTGAAGGACTTTCCGGTACCATCTGGGAACGAGGTAAGCCTCTGCACGTCGAAGAATATCAGCAGTGGAAAGGGGCCGCCATTGACCTGGAAGGCCAAGACCTTGTCTCTGTGGTAGGCGCGCCGATCCAATGGGGCGATGATTTTCTAGGCGTCATCAACGTTACCAATCGCAGTTCCGATGTGCGCCTCTTCACGGAGACCGACGCTGAGCTGCTCAGTCTCTTCGCAGGACAGGCAGCCATCGCCGTGCGCAATGCCCGGCTCTACGAGGAAGCCCAACATCGCGCCCTGGAGCAGAAGACGCTGCGGGAGGCCGCGCTGACCTTGACCAAGGCGCTGGAACGGGATGAGGTCATCGAGCGGATTCTGGCCCAACTGCAAGAAGTTGTGCCCTACGATACAGCGTCGGTGCAACTGCTCCATCGCAATCATCTGGAGATTGTCGGCGGGCGCGGTTTTCCCAATCTAGAAGAACTGCTGGGCGTTTCCTTTGACATCACCGCGACGGACAGTCCCAACTGCGAAGTTGTGCGCAGGCGGGCGCCCTATATCGTCGCCGACGCGCCCCAGCATTACGAGGAGTTCAAACGCGAACCGCACGCGCAGGCAGGTATCCGCTCCTGGCTGGGGGTACCGTTGCTGACGGATGAGACGTTGATCGGGATGATCGCGTTGGACAAACAGCAGCCAAATTTCTACACGGAGGATCACGCGCAATTGGCCGAAGCTTTTGCCGCACAGGCCGCCACGGCTATGAGAAACGCCGATCTGCTGGAGACGGCTCAGCAGCGATCTTTACGGTTACGCAAAACGCTGCTGCTCAGTGAACTGCTTCACCAGGGATTGGCCACGGAAGAAGTGCTCCAGAAAATCGCCCAGGGTGCGGCGTCCTTGGGCTTTAGACGCGCCGTGCTCAACCTGTATGACGCCCAAGATGGTCTCATTCATCCCAAAGCCGTGATTGGGCTTACGCAGGCGGAACGGGAAATGCTAGAAAAGAACACCTACCGCTGGCGGGACGTGCAGGCGCTCTTTCAAGAACGGTTCCGCATCAGCCATTCGTTTCTGGTGCGCCAAGAACAGATCGAGTGGCATGAAGCGCTCTCAGGCAGAAACGTGATTCCATCCAAGATGGCGGATCGCGGCAGGGACTTCTGGCGTCCTCAGGACGCGCTCCTGGTCCCGCTGTGGGACAGTCAACGGGCCCCCATCGGCCTGATCTCGGTGGATGATCCGGAAGATGGCAGAATTCCAGATATGGATACCATCCGTACGTTGGAGACCTTTGCTAACCAGGCGGCGATTGCCATTGAGAACGCACGGCTTGTGGAGCACCTGGAAGCCACCGTGGAAGCGCGCACCGCCGAAATCGCAGCAGAACGTGATAACAGCAACGCAATTCTCCAGAGCGTTGCCCATCCCATCGCCCTTATCTCGCCGAAAGGCAACATTCAATATGTCAACGAGGCATTCACTACCCTGAGCGGATATATAGAGGAAGAGCTGCTTGATAGCCGTATGGACCGTCTCGTCGAAGACAAAGCGTTCCAGCAGTATCTGCCGGTGGCCCTGATGCTGGCGGAGACCCAAGCCCGGCACTGGCAGGGTGATTTGGTCATTAAACGTAAGGATGGTCGGAGCCGAGAAGTGATCGCCAACATCGTCGCGCTTCACGACGCCGAGGGCGAAAGTGTCGGCTATATCACCAGCTACCAGGACGTCAGCCGCCTGAACGCGCTCAACCGTGCGCGCCGCGAGTTTATCACCAACGTCTCGCACCAGTTGCGCACGCCCGTCACCACCATTGGCCTGTTGCTTGATCTGCTCAATCAGAAGGAAATCAGAGAGTTTACCTCCGAGACCCCCCAAAACTACATCCAGATGATGAAGACCGAGGTCCACAGCCTCAAACACCTGGTCGAAGACATTTTGACTATCGCCCGGTTGGACAGTGGGGAAGCGCTGAACACGTGGCAGCCGGTTTCACTGCCGGACGTGCTGGACAATCTCTTCGAGCACTATCAGAGCTCCGCAGAAACCGTCGGCGTGGACTTTGTTATGGAGCCGCCCTCCGCATCTCTACCCATGGTGCAGGGCGATCCTTCGCAGCTCCTGCGCTTGCTGTCGGAGATTGTCGAAAACGCG
The DNA here is from genome assembly GCA_964452025.1 of uncultured Anaerolineales bacterium. GTDB lineage: Bacteria > Chloroflexota > Anaerolineae > B4-G1 > SLSP01 > G713. The sequence goes on along the minus strand of CAYVKR010000009.1, from coordinate 25,057 downwards.
CTCCACTTCACGCCGCCGGGCGGACGGGTGACGATTACGTCGGAGGTAGCGCACCGCAAAAATCGCGAGTGGGCCTGTATCTCCGTGCAGGACAACGGCCCCGGTCTCACGGCAGAAGAGAAGGAGAAGGTGTTCGAGCGCTTCTTCCGGGGACGGCTGGCAGCTTCCGGCAACGCCCCGGGCACGGGATTGGGCATGAGCATCGCGCAGACTTTGGCGCAAGCGCATGGCGGTCAGATCACCGTGGAGAGCAGTGAAGGCCAGGGTGCGACGTTCACAGTCTGGCTGCCAGGTGGCTGAATTCTGACTCCGCCAAAAATAGACAGGATTTACAAGATGGACAGGATTAAAATATCTCAACATCCGCTCAACGTTTCAGTGCAAGCAACTGAGCACAGCTAAGGAGGATAGGATGAACCCACAGAACGCAAATCGCCACGCTTTAGACGCAGCCACGTCGATCCGCAAGCAGATGTCCGACCTGGCGAAGGCTGTCGTCGCCAAGATTTACGGAGAGCACCCCTCGGACTGGACCCCCTTTGGCGCCACGGGACGGGAGAAGAGCGTGCGTGACGTGGGCTATCACCTGACCTATCTGGCGGAAGCGCTGGAAGCCTCGGACTTGACGCTCTTCACGGAGTACGTAGCCTGGGTCAAGGTGCTCTTTGCCGGGCTGGATCTACCCGAGGACAGCCTGCTTACCACGCTGCGTAGCATGAAGGACGTTCTCCAGACCACCCTCTCGCCAGACACGTGGGCGGTCACCGCGCCTTACCTGGACGCGGGACTGGATCAATGCGAGCGAGCGCCGTCCAAATTACCCTCTTTTCTGCCGCCGGACGCTCCCTTGAACACGTTGGCGCAAGCATACCTCGACGCGCTGCTCCAGGGAAAGCGGCGCATCGCCAGCCGGCTGATCATGGACGCTGTAGAGGATGGCGTCCCCATCAAGCAGATCTACCTCAACGTCTTCCAGCCGGTGCAACATGAGGTGGGACGGCTCTGGCAGCAGAATCAGGTGAGTGTGGCGCAGGAACATTACTGCACCGCCGCCACGCAGCTCATCATGTCTCAGCTCTATCCCAAAATCTTCAGCACGTCCCGCTCGGGCAAACGACTGGTGGCGACCTGTGTGGGCGGCGAGCTACACGAGATTGGCGTGCGCATGGTAGCGGATTTCTTTGAGATGGACGGGTGGGACACCTATTACCTGGGTGCAAACACTCCCATGTCGAGCGTTCTGCAAACCATCGAGGAACAGAACGCCGACGTGCTGGCGATCTCCGCCACCATCCCCTATCACGTCAGCAAAGTCACTGCGCTCATCGAAAACGTGCGCTCCACCCTCTCCCAGGACCAGATCAGCATCCTGGTCGGCGGCTATCCGTTCAACACCTCTCCCAATCTCTGGCAGCGGGTGGGTGCCGATGGGTATGCTTCCAACGCGCAGGACGCCATCGCGCTGGCGAACGAGATGACGAACGGGTAACCAGATATGGCCATCACCAACCTTCATAGGAAAGCGTATGATAGACGATAAGATGCCGGGCATCGCGATGATATGCGATCTTCAGGGACGGATTCTAGAATGCCTGCACAACAACCTGAATCTACGCGCTGAACCCGCACCGCACAGATCCCTAACCCAGATCGTCGACCGTGGCAGCCTCCAAAAAGCGCTCAGCTTCTTGGCCAAGATTCGAGAAGAGCAAGCGACCTTTGGCTGGGAGATCAACGTTCCCTGCGAAGACGAGGTGATGTCCCTGCACTTTGCCGGGTTTATCAGCAACGAGACCATGTTGATTGTAGGCGCAAAAACCAATCACGGTTTGCAGACGCTCTACGAGGAGTTGATGCGCATCAACAATGAACAGATGAACTCTTTACGCACCTCGATTAAATCCCATACGGAGGTATCACAGGAACGCGAGACCGAAGAGCGAGATTTCTACGACGAGATCGCCCGGCTCAACAACGAGCTGGTCGCTATGCAGCGCGAGTTAGCCAAGAAAAACGCGCAACTGGAGCGCCTCAACGAACAGAAAAACCAGTTTCTGGGCATGGCGGCCCACGACCTGCGGAATCCGCTGCACGTGATCCTCTCCTTCAGCGAATTTCTGCTAGATGAAATCGGCGGCGATCTGGAGGAGGATTATCGAGAGCTGCTGGAAACCATCCAGACGTCGAGCCTGTTTATGACCCGCTTGATCAACGACCTGCTGGACGTCGCCAAGATCGAGTCGGGCAAACTGGAGCTGCACCGGCAGCCGACGGATCTCGTCGCCCTGGTGAAACGCAACGTGGACCGCAACCGGCTTATCGCGTCCAACAAAGAGATCGATCTGCGGCTGACTACAGAGCCGCTCCCAACGATGGACATTGACCCCGACAAGATTGACCAGGTTCTCAATAACCTGATCAGCAACGCCATCAAGTACTCGCATCCCCACACCCGTGTGGACGTGCGACTCCAACAGAAGAACCAGCGCGTCGTTCTCTCCGTCCAAGACCAGGGTCAGGGCATCCCTGCCGAGGAGATCGACCGGCTCTTCCAGCCCTTTCAGAAAACCTCGGTCAGAAGCATCGCCGGGGAAAAGAGCACCGGCCTGGGGCTGGTCATCGTCAAGCGTATTGTGAAGGGACATGGAGGCAAAATATGGGTGGAGAGCGAAGTAGGAAAGGGCTCAACCTTCTTCGTCTCTCTGCCCCTCAATGCGGAGGAGAGATAACCTATGGCTAAAGCGAAGATGTTAGTGGTCGATGACGACCCCGCCATTCTGAAAAGCACTACTCTGATATTGGAGCGCGCCGGCTACGAGGTCATTCAGGCAAGTAGTGGAGAGGAAGCCCTAAAACAGGCCCAGATAACCACACCCGATCTGATCTTACTGGACGTGGTGTTACCTGGCATTGATGGTCTGGAGGTGTGCCGCCGTCTCAAATCCAATCCAAAAACAGCCTCTACGGCGATCATTCTCATGTCTGGCGCGCAAACAGCGTCCGAGAGCCAGGCGCAGGGCCTGGAACTCGGCGCTGACGGCTATATCGCACGGCCCGTCTCTAACCGCGAGCTGATCGCCCGCGTGGAGGCTGTCCTGCGCCTGAGACAGGTAGATAAGCAAATTCAGCAACACCAACAGGAGTTACAGCAGCTGATCGCAGAACGCACCGAGGCGTTGGAGACCTTCCGTGGCGCGACAGTAGACCGCGAAGTCCGCATGTCCGATCTCAAAGACGTCATCAGGCAACTTCGAGCACAATTGGAAGAGGCAGGCATCACGCCCGTGGCAAATGATCCCTTCAAAGAAATACAATGATCAAAAAAAGAGACGCGGGCAAAGATGCAACCATCCTCCTCGTGGATGACGATCCGCAGCTGCGCCTCGCCAGTAAGATCGTCCTGAAACAAGCGGGCTATGACGTGGTCGAAGCCGGCACAGGCCAAGAAGCCCGGACCTGTCTTTCCGAGACGCAGCCCGACCTGATTCTCCTGGACGTGATGCTGCCGGACGTCAACGGCACGGATCTCTGCAAACGGATTAAATCCGACCTCAATCTGCCTACCCCCTACATCATCTTACTCTCTGGGCAGAAGACAGAGACAACCGCGCGCGCGTCCGGCCTGGAAGCCGGCGCCGACGATTACATTGTGCGGCCTATCGCCAACCGCGAGCTGCTGGCCCGTATCCGAGCCGGGCTACGCATTCGGCGAATCGAAGCCGACCTGCGCCGGGAACGAGACGTATTGGATCGAATGATGGAGACCAGCCCTGTGGGCATCACGATGGTGGATTGTGATGGGCGTCTGACCTTCGCCAATGCGCGCGCCGAGGAAATTCTGGGATTGAACCGAGATTCATTAACTCAGCTGACCTACAATGCGTCCGCATGGCAGATCACGGATTACGAGGGAAACCCCTTTCCAGAGGAAAAACTACCGTTCAACCAAGTGATATCCACGGAAAAGGCAGTGTACAACGTCCGACACGCCATCCAGCATCCTGATGGCCACCGGACGCTGCTCTCCATCAACTCCGCGCCCCTGCGCGACGCGGCGGGCCACATGACCGGAATGGTCTCGACCATCGAGGACGTGACCAAACAGGTGCAGGAGGAGGAGCAGCGGCGCGAGCAGCTCAAACAGGAGCTGCTTACACTGGCCGGGCTGGCCTCGCCCATAGATACAAGCGTCACCGCCTCCATGTTCGGCGCGCCCCCCTTGCAAGAGGCTGCCCAAGACGTCTTCAACGAGCTGCGCCGAACCTACAGCGACCTCCTCGACCGCGCGCTGACGGCGCGAGTGTACAAGGTCCCCGTAGAAATCTCCGACGCTCTCCGTGATATCGCGCGACGGCTGGGCGCGCTACGCGCCGGTCCGCGCGATGTCATCGACTTGCACAGCGCGACGCTTTATGCCAAAATAGAAGAAACCCATCCCCGCAAGGCGAAAGCGTACGTAGAAGCGGGACATCTGGTAGCCCTGGAGTTGATGGGCTATCTGGCCCATTATTATCGAGATTACGCCGTCACCCCCACGATGAACCGTCGCGAAGCTGTCACCCAATCCAGCGAAATAGAGGGAGACAAAGATGAAGAATAGACGCATTGCTTTGAAGCTGTACATCACCGGGCAGACGCCGCGATCTGAACAGGCCATCTACAACTTGAATCGCCTGTGCGAAGCACGTTGGCCAGATGAGTATGACCTGGACATTATTGACGTGCTCGAACAGCCCCATCTAGCCGAGAAAGACGGCATCGTAGCCACGCCCACCTTGATCAAGACAACCCCCCCGCCCATACGGCGGATCATCGGCGATCTTTCGGAGACCCAGAAAGTCCTAAACGGACTGGGGTTATTATAGAGCACTGACGACGTGAGGCATACAGAGGAGACGTAAGGAGCAACATCATGAAGCACAACGCAAGCCAAACTCCCATTGAAAAACTGACCACGGGCATCGAAGGATTCGATCTCGTTGCGAAGGGCGGCCTGCCCAAAGGGCGCACGACGCTGATCGCAGGCACCGCCGGCAGCGGGAAAACCGTGCTGGCCGCCCAATTTCTGGCCGAGGGCATCCTCCAAGCAGACGAAAATGGCGTTTTCGTCACCTTCGAGGAATCAGCGGTGGACATCCGACGGAACATTCTCTCTCTGGAATGGAACGTCCCTCAGTGGGAAGCAAAAGACAAATGGCGGTTTATCGACGCTTCACCCCAGGTGCAGGAAGAGACCATCATCGCCGGTGAGTACGATCTGGGCGCGCTGATGGCCCGCATTGAGCACGCCGTGCGCAAAATCGGCGCCAAGCGGGTGGCAATGGACTCCCTGGGCGCGGTCTTCAGCCGCTTCAACGACGGTAATCTGATTCGCGCAGAGCTGCTACGCATCGCCGCCGCCCTGAAGCGCATGGGCGTCACAGCGTTGATGACGGCGGAGCGCAGCCGGGACTACGGCGACATCACACGCTACGGCGTCGAGGAGTTCGTCGCCGACAACGTCATCGTGCTGCGCAACGTGTTGGAAGAGGGCAAGCGGCGGCGCACCATGGAGATCCTCAAATTCAGAGGTACAGACCACAACAAGGGAGAGTATCCCTTCACCATCACGCCCGGCGACGGCATCGTCGTGATCCCCCTCTCTTCTCTGGAACTGCGGCAGCGCTCTTCTAACGTGCGCATCACCTCTGGCAACACGGAGTTGGACGCCATGTGTGGCGGCGGCTTCTTCCGCGACTCCATCATCCTGGTCTCCGGAGCGACCGGCACCGGCAAGACATTGATGTCCACCGAGTTCATCGCCGGCGGCGTCAATCAGGGCGAGCGCACGTTGCTCTTCGCCTTCGAGGAGAGCCGCGAACAGCTCTTCCGCAACGCCACGGGCTGGGGTCGCGACTTCGAGCAGATGGAGAAAGACGGGAAGCTGAAAGTCGTCTGCGAATACCCAGAGGTCGCCGGGCTGGAAGACCATCTACTGCGCATGCGGGCCATTATCCGCGACTATCAACCCAATCGGGTCGCCATCGATAGCCTCTCGGCGCTGGAGCGCATCTCCACCGTCAAGGGATTCCGGGAGTTCGTCATCGGCCTGACCTCGTTTATCAAGCACCAGGAGATCGCCGGTCTCTTCACGTCGACCACGCCAACGTTGATGGGCGGCACCTCCGTCACCGAGACCCACATCTCCACCATCACCGATTCCATCATCTTACTGCGGTACGTGGAAATGTTCGGCGAAATGCGGCGTGGCGTGACAGTGCTCAAGATGCGCGGCTCCATGCACGATAAGGAGATCCGCGAGTTTGCCATCGACGATCACGGTATGCACATCGGGCATCCTTTCCACAACGTCACCGGCATCTTGGCCGGGCGTCCCGTGTACACGGACATCAGCGAGATCGACCGGCTGCGCGATATGTTTGGCAATGGCTGATCTTCATCACCGTATTTCACTTAGATCAAGGAAACAGAGCGTATGGAAACAGAGGGAATAGCCGCACTTCGACAAGCATTAAAAGAGACACAAGAGGCGCAGAAGGCCTGCGAAGCCCGGTTCCGCAATATCATCAACCACAGCGCGGACGGTATCTTGATCGTGGACCCCGACGGTATCGTGCGCTTCGCCAATCCCGCCGCCGAGGCTCTGCTGGCGCGCCCGGCGGAATCCCTGGAAGGCGCGATCTTTGGCTTTCCCATTGTTGCAGGCGAGACTGCGGAGATTGATCTCGTGTGCGGCACCCGCGCCCCCCAGACCTGCGTAGCGGAGATGCGCGTGGCGGAGACGGAATGGGATGGCGAGCGTGTCTATCTTGCCACGTTGCACGATATCACGGATCGCAAGCGGGCCGCCGAACGCCTGCGCGAGAGCGAAGAACGGTACCGCCTGCTGGCCCAAAACACTGTCGACGCCATCTGGCGCATGGACCTCGACACAACCTTCACCTACATCAACCCTGCTATCAAGGCCATGACGGGGTTCACGCCGGAGGAGTGGATCGGCAGCACCTTGCGTGAACACTGCAAAGCCGAGGACTTCGCCCAGATGCAAGCGGTGATCCAGGAGGCGCTTGCCCGGCTCCCTGCGACGGAGGGGATCGTCTTCGAGACGACCATACTCAAGAAAACTGGGGCGTCGCTCCCGGTGGAAATCACCGGGCGGGTACTCACAGACGCACAGGGACAGCCCGTGGCGCTGCAGGGCGTCACGCGCGACATCACGGAGCGGAAACGCGCCGCCCGCAAGATAGAGAATCTGGCGCGCTTTCCGGCGGAAAATCCCAATCCCGTCTTGCGCGTCACCCCCGAAGGAAGGATCCGCTACGCCAACGCAGCCGCCTGGTCGCTGTTACGGGCGTGCGGCCATGGAAACCGGCGGTCTCTCCCGGCAGCATGGCAGCAGCTGGCAAAGGATACCTTCTCATCTGGCAGCCCCCAGGACATAGAGAAGACGTGTGACGGGCGCACCTTCTCGCTGACCTTTGCGCCGGTGATCAATCAAGGATACATCAACATCTACGGTCTGGATATCACCGAGCGCAAAGAGACGGCAGCCGCCCTGTGGGAGTCTCAGCACATGCTGCGCTCTATTTTGGATCACATTCCGCAGGCCGTTTTCTGGAAAGACAGAGACTCGGTCTTCCTCGGCTGTAACCGCGCTTTCGCCGAGGACGCCGGGATGGACGATCCTCAGGAAGTCATCGGCAAGGACGATTTTGCGTTGTCCTGGAGCAAAGAGGCGGAGATGTACAGGGCAGACGATCAACACGTCGTCGAAACCGGAACGGCCCGTTTGCGGTACGAGGAACCACAGACAACGCCTGAAGGCGAGACGATCTGGCTGGAAACCAGCAAGGTGCCACTGCACGGTGCGTCCGGCGAGGTCATCGGCGTGCTGGGCATGTACGAGGACATCACCGCGCGCAGAGAGGCCGCGACGCGGGAGCAGCAGTACATACGCCGTCTGGAGACGCTGCACCAGATCGACCAGGCCATCCTCGAAGCCCGCTCCACGCAGGCCATTGCCCACGCCGCCTTCCAGGGGCTGCGAGAGCTCATCGCCTGCCAGGATATCAGCGTGATACTTTTTGACCGGACAAGGGAAAAGGCCCAAGCACTGATGGATTTATCGGGACAAGGAGAGATACTCGATGCGACGGAGACCCCTCGGGCGTGGTTCCGGCCTCTCAAGACGCTGGAACAGGGAGAGACTCACGTCGTGGATGATCTTGAAACACGCCCGCAGCCCAATCGGGCCGAACAGCGCCTGCTGGCGCGGGGGATCCGGTCCCATCTCAGCGTGCCGCTCGCCACCGACGAGGGGCTGATCGGCGCGCTCAACCTGGCCGCAGCGAAACCCGGCGCCTTCACCCCCGCCGACGTCGAGATCACGCGCGAGGTCGCCGACCAGCTGGCCATCGCGCTGCGCCAGACACAGCTCCGCGAGCAGGTAGAGCAGCATACCCAAGAGCTGGAACAGCGGATCAGAGAGCGCACCACTGATCTCCAGAAGATGGTCAATCTCATGGCCGGGCGCGAGGTGCGCATGGCGGAGCTCAAAGACGTGATCCGGCAGCTGCACAAACAGCTGGAAGCGGTGGGACTCCAACCGGCGGTCCACGATCCTCTGTTGGGCGAGGACGTATAAGAGTTGGAATTACGGTATAAGGGGCAACGCACCTCCGCTAACCCGGGTTTGCTGGTCACAATGCATCCCACAGGGCATGCACACGTCGTTTTTCGAGCATTCGCAGGTGCGTTGCCCCTGGCTAATTCCTAATGCCGTAATTTCAAATAGGAGATACAAGGAGAAACGAGATGCAGACTCTGCGTGAACCGGATTTTATAGAAGATCTACGGCCCGGCGACCATCTCTGCTGCCTCTACAACTCTGAGGAAGAACATCGTATCGTGTTAGCTCCCTTTCTCCGCGAAGGACTGAAACGTAGGGAGAAAGTGCTATATATCGTAGACGCTCACACCGCCGAAACCATCCTGGACTATCTACGAAACGACGGTCTGGATCTCGCGCATTATCTTCAGCAAGGCCAATTGACCATTCTCACCCAGGACGACGCCTACACGCAGAACGGTGTCTTCGATCCGGACACGATGCTCACGCTGCTGGCACGAGAGACCAAACAGGCGCTGGCAGATGGCTACACGGCGTTGCGGACAACAGGAGAAATGTCTTGGGCACTCCGTGGACTCCCCGGCTCCGAAAGGCTGATCGAATACGAGGCCAAACTCAACAGATTCTTCCCCCATCACCGCGCCCTGGCGATCTGCCAATACGATCGCCGCCGTTTCGATGCGGACGTGCTTATGGGAGTGCTACGCACCCACCCCCTGGCCGTGATCGGCGCCGAAATCTTCGACAATTTCTACTACATCCCTCCGGACGACCTCCTCGGAGAGAGCTCTCAGAGGGCGGAACTCCGGCATTGGATAGAGAACCTGGCCCAACATAAGTGGATGGAGCGCGAACTGCGGGCAAGCCGCAGGCAGCTGGAGCAGCTGGTTCAAGAGCGGACTGAGATGCTGCAGACCGTGATGGGTGCGACCACCGAGCGCGAGCTGCGCATGGCGGAGCTCAAGGACGTCATCCGGCAACTGCGAAAGCAGCTCGAAGCTGCCGGCATCACGCCAGAGGCCGATGATCCGCTGGTGAGCAGCGCCAAGTGACGCGCCCAGGTGCGCGGTCACCGTTACGCGAGAGGAGGAGCAGCAGATGCACGATAAGCGAGTAAAGGACGCCCGCAACATGACGAATTCACAGGCGCCCCTCCGAATCACGCTGGCCTACTTGATCACGGGCATCGCCTATATCATGGTCTCTGACCGCTGGCTGGCATCATGGGCGCCCACCGTGGAAACCTCTATCCGCTGGCAGACGTACAAGGGCTGGGGCTACGTCCTCGTGACCGCCGCCCTGCTCTACGGCGTGCTCCGATTTTACGTCGGGCGGTGGCAGAGGATGGAGAACGCGCTGCGCGAAAGCGAAACCCGCTTCCGTCGCGCGGTCATGGGCGCGCCCTATCCGGCGATGCTGCACGCCGAGGACGGGGACGTCATCACCATCAACAACATCTGGACCCAGATCACGGGCTACACAATCGAGAGTATTCCGACCATCACCGCGTGGACGGAGAAAGCCTACGGCGAGGGCAAAGAACAGGTACGGGGTGACATCGACCGACTTTACGAGCTGGACAAGCGTGTGGACGAGGGCGAGTACACCATCACGACCCGCGACGGTGAGAAGCGAACGTGGCAGTTCGCTTCTGTCCCGCTGGGCCATCTACCCGATGGTCGCCGCCTGGTTATGAGTATGGCAACCGACGTCACCAAGCGCAAACAGGCAGAGAAGGCCCTGCGCGAACACCGCAACCATCTGGAGGAGAGAATTGCAGAACGGACGGCCGAACTCCGCCAGCTGGTGGACGCCATGGTAGGACGCGAGATTCGCATGACCGAGCTGAAAGACGTCATCCGACAACTGCACGAGCAACTAAAAGAGGCTGGGCTGGAGCCGACAGCCCATGATCCGCTCTTTGAGGAGGGCTCGTGAACGAATATCAGCCGCGCGACCAGAAAACCGCGCCGCTTCTCCTCATCCTGCTGTTCTCGCTGCTGCTGGCCCTGGATCACCGCCCCGCCGCCGTACAGGGTCCCGAGCGGACGCTGATCGTCGGCGGCGATCACAACTATCCGCCCTATGAGTTCCTTGCTGACGGCAAGGCGGCGGGGTTCAATATAGACCTGATGCATGCGGTTGCAGAAGTTACCAATCTCGACGTTCAATTCCAACTGGGGCCTTGGAGTGAAGTGCGCAGCGCGCTTGAACAGAAAGAGCTCGATGCGCTGGCAGGCATGTACTACTCGGCCTCCCGTGACGAGAACGTGGACTTTACGATCCCGCACACCCGCGTGTCGCCAGGTCTCTTCGTCCGAGCCAACACGTCTATCCGTTCTTTAGAAGACGCTCGCGCCGGTACCATCCTGGTTCAGCAGGACGATGCCATGCACGACTACCTGCGTCAACAACACGCAGATGTGGAGATTGTCCCCGTCACCGACCCCATTGACGCGCTGAAGTTGCTTGCCGCCGGCTGGCATGACGCCGCACTACTTTCTTCAAAAATCCAGGGACAGTATCTCATCGACAGATATGGACTTGACAACCTCCGGACCCTACCCGTCGATGTTGAACCACGCGAGTATTGTTTTGCCGTTCAAGAAGGTGACGAGGCGCTGGCGCAGCTGCTGACGGAAGGCCTCAATATCCTCAAGGCAACGGGACGTTACCGAGAAATCCATGATCATTGGTTCGGCGTCTATGAACGGCAAGACGCCTGGCAGACTGCCCGCTATTTCGTCTGGGGCGGGGGCGTGCTGCTGTTGATCCTGGGCGGCGTGTTGATATGGTCGTGGCGTCTAAGGCGTGAGGTTGCACGCCGCACCCAGTCCCTGGAAGAGGAAATTGCACGGCGGCAGGAGATCGAGGAGAACCTACGCCTCAACGAGGAGAAGTTCCGCTCCATCGTGCAACGTGCGTCCGTGGGCGTCGGGGTGGTCGACCGACGCGGTGTGATTTTGGACTGCAATAAAGCGTTAGCGGAGATGGTGGGATACACGCAAGACGAGCTACTCGACATGAACTTTGAAAATCTCACCCATCCAGATGACCTGGAGAAAGAATGGTCTCTCATCAAGCCGCTCTGGGAAGGCGACGTGGACCATTATCGTATGGTCAAGCGCTTCGCACACAAGGAGGGGCGCGATGTCTGGGTGGACGTGAGCGCCTCGATTCTACGCGGCTCCAACGCTGAGCCAGAACGCGGCTTTGCGTTCGTGCAGGAGATCACTGAGCGCAGGAAGATGGAAGAGGCGTTGCGACTTCGCAACCGAGAGCTCCTATTGTTGCAAGAGGCAACCCAGACCCTCAGCGCAACGCTTGATCTTACAGAAGTCTTCACCATCGTGTTGCAGGCGATGCGTGACCTTCTGAACGTCACGGCGTGCTCGCTCTGGCTGATTGAGCCCGAGACCGGGGAACTGGTCTGCCGGGAGGCGACCGGCGGCGGACGCGAGATCGCCCTAGGGTGGCGGCTGGCGCCCGGTGAAGGACTCGCCGGTTGGGTCGCCGCACACACCGAAGCCGTCATCGTGACCGACGCCACGCAGGACGAGCGTCACTTCGCGGGTATCGACCAGCAGACAGGCCTGAGGCTGCGCTCCATCCTCAGCGTGCCGCTGCGACTGAAAGGCGAGACCCTGGGCGTGATCCAGGCGGTCGACGAAGCAAAAGGGTGTTTTGACCAAGAGGATCTTTCCTTGCTGGAGTCCTTTGCCACGTCTGCAACCATCGCCATCGTGAACGCGCGCCTGTATGAGAAGGCCCAACAGGAGATTGCAGCCCGCGAAGCGGCAGAGGAGGCGCTGCGCCGCCACCGCGATCTCCTGGAAGAGGAGGTCGCCAGGCGCACGACCAGACTCCGCACCATGGTCGATGCGATGACCGGGCGCGAAGTGCGTATGGCGGAGTTGAAGGACGTGATCAAGCACCTGCGGAGACAGCTAGAAGCGGCAGGGATACAGCCCATCGCTGATGATCCACTGCTGGGAGACGAGTGAGGCGCCAGCGAACATTGGAGCTTGTGGCTCTTTTGAAATTTGCCGGGGGGTAAGTACAGGGCTCCGCAATTTGAAATTCAAGCCGGCACAGATGGCAATGGGTCTCTGGGATTTCGCCGGGTGGCCCAAAAACGATCTTAAATTTTTACCACGGATGGCACGGATTTTCACTGATTTTTCATTTTCTGTGTGAATCTGTGAAATCCGTGGTTAAGTTCTCAGTCTGATCATGCGAAGGCCAAAAGAGCCATAAACCCTTTGCTCCAAAAGGGAGACTAAACATGAACGACGCAGATCGCATTCAGGAGCTTGAGCAATCCCTACAAGCAGCCCGGCAGCGGATTGCCCAGCTGGAAAGATCAGAAGCTAAATTACAACAGTTGAAATGGCTTCTGACAAAGTCAATAGATCCGACATCGCTCAACGAGACATACCCCCCACAGTTCTATGGAGATCTGACCGAGCTCAACACCTCGCATGTCATCCGAGATGCGCTTGGAGAACAGACGCTCTACAACATTACCTTGGATTACCTCGTCCTGCTCGAAAGCTCAGCCGCCATCTATGAACGCAACGGCGACTATGCCCTGGGAATCTTCTCCTCAGGGTGGTGCAGGCTGCTTGACGCGACCTCTCGTCGCATCTGCAACACGGACGACAATGAAGAAGCGCTGAAAAGCGGTCGCTGGCTCTGCCATGAGTCCTGCTGGAACGACGCCTCACATGCAGCCATCAAGCGGCGCCAACCTGTTGATGTCCCATGCCTGGGCGGTATTCGTCTCTACGCTGTGCCCATCTGGGCCGATGGAGACATCATCGGCGCGATCAACTTCGGATATGGCAATCCACCCACAGACCCCGACAAGCTCCGTGAGATCTCCGAACGTTATCAGCTTCCCGTCGCCGTGTTGCGCGAGCAAGCGGCCGCCTACGAACCTCGCCCCCCCTTCATCATTGACCTGGCAAAACACCGCCTTAAGACGTCCGCACAGCTCATCGGCAAGATTGTAGCCCTGCAACGCACCAAGGAAGCCCTAGGGAAAAGTGAAGCTAGGGTACAGAGTATCTTTCGCGCTGCCCCCATCGGCATAGGACTGGTATCCGAGCGAAAACTGCTTCAGGTCAACGACCGTATATGCCAGATGGTCGGCTACACACGCGACGAGCTCATCGGGAGAGACGCCCGCATCCTCTATCCAACTGACGAGGATTACGAGCACGTGGGCAGAGAGAAATATGCACAAATCGCCGAACGCGGCACGGGGGCCGTAGAGACACGCTGGCAGCGGAAAGATGGCACCATAATCGATATTGTATTGAGATCCACAGTCCTCAATCCTGACGATCAGACCGCCGGCGTTACCTTCACCGCTTTGGACATCACCGAACGCAAAAAGGCAGAAAAAGATCTACAGGAATACCACGAACGCTTAGAGGACCAGGTTCAAAGACGCACGGCGAAATTGCAAACGGTCATTGACGTGATGGCAGGTCGTGAAATCCGGATGGCTGATCTGAAAAATGTCATTCGGAAGCTCCGCAAACAGTTGAAGGATGCGGGCATGAATCCAGTGGCTGATGATCCTCTGCTAAGCGATGACTGAGTGACGGGTTTGAATAAATCGATTTTTCTTCGTTCTTTGCGCCCTCCGGCGTGGAGGAGGCTTTCATGAAGCCTATAGGGATTTCGAAGCAAGTCCGCTGTGAAAACGCTCTCCGTACCATAGAAACTGCGTAGACGAAAGCAAGGCAAACGAAGCTGGGTTTGATGCGGGAGGAAAATATGATTGGAAGTCGCCTATGGCGTTTGAGCCCTGCTTCGTTTGCCCCTATATCGGATCATCAACTGAAGACCATCGTGCTATTAGCCCTTGCCACCGCTTTGCTGCTGAGTAGTTGCCAATCACAACCTTCGCCAACGCTACCGCCTACGCCCACATCTGCGCGGGTGCCAACAGACACCCCTCAAGACGTTGTCATCACGTTGGGCGGCTGGCGCACGTCCACTGGGCGATTGCAAGAGGTGCTGGCCCAATTCAACGCCGCACATCCCGGCATTATGGTGCGCTTCGAGCCCTCGTCGTCTGGGGAATATGATTCCGTGCTCGAAGCGCAGCTCGAAAGCGGCAGCGCGCCCGATCTCTTCTATCTGCGCTCATTTTCGGCCTCAGAAGCCCTCTACAATCGGGGGTATCTCACACCGCTGTCGGAACTCCCCGGTCTGGAAGAGAACTTCGACCTGGCCATGCGCACCCCATGGACTGCAGAGGACGGCACGCCCTACGGCGTGCCCTTCACGGCGACGTCGCACGGCATCTACTACAACCAGGATCTCTTTGACGACCTGGGACTATCGGTCCCGGAGACCTGGGAGGCATTGCTGGCAACGGCGAAAACCATCGAAGAGGCTGGCTACCTCGCCTTCGCCAACGGGACCAAGGACAGCTGGGCCGTAGCCGAGATTCTCTTTATGAACGTCGCACCCAACTACATCGGCGGGCGGGAAGGGCGGCTGGCGTATCTGGAAGGCGATCGCTGTTTCGATGACGAGCACGTTGTGCAGGCGTTCCAGGCCATCGAAGCGCTGGAACGCCATCTACCCGAGAAACACGCCCTGCTCGGCTACATCGATAGCCTGCAGCTCTTCGTCCAGGGCAAAGCCGCCATGTGGATGAGCGGCTCCTGGGACATCCCCTATTTCGAAGAGGCAGAACCGGATTTCGATTGGAGCGTCTTCGCCGTGCCGCCCCCAACCGGTCAACCGGGCTACGTCACCTTCCACCTGGACGTGGGGATCGGGCTGAACGCGGCCTCCAGCCATCCCGAAGGGGCCCGCGCCTTCCTCCAGTGGATGACAACCCCGGAGTTCGGCGAGTTGCTCGGCAACGCCATGCCCGGTTTCTTCCCCATGCACAAGCAGAATCTGACGCTGACGGACGAACACGCGAACGCGTTTTTGACACTGAACGAGGGTCGTGGCACCGACATCCGCTTTGCCTGGGAGCGGCTGGGCGACGGCGAACCTACCGGCTACACCTTGATGCAAGCAGGCGCCCAAGCCGTCCTGGAAGGCGAGAAGACGCCCGAAGAGGCCGTAGCCGCGTTACAAGCGGGCCTGGCTCAATGGTTTGAGCCGGCACAGTCCTGCAGGAGGTAGGCCCTTCCCTATGGTTTCGGACCTGAAGCGCCCATTGGGTGTTGGCATTTTACTCGGCCTGCTCGCCGCGCTGCTGGTCATTGGCATGGGCGTGCTTGCACTACTCCAGCTCAACCGTATCAGCAGAACGATGGATACGCTCACCAACCAGCTCGCCGTCGAGCGTGGACTTGCTAAGGACATCGTCGGTCAAGTACAAGTCGTGCGGTTTCACATGAACAGCTACGTCTCCAGCCAACGCCAGGCCGATATCGATGGGTTTTACGAAGCCTACACGGAGCTCAGGCATCTGCTCATCCGCGCCCAAGAGGTCTGCAGCGACGAGGAGCGAGCGGCAACCCTCGCGCACATCCATCAGACGGTCGAGGCCTACGGCGATGCTTTTGACGAGGTCGTCAACATCATCCGCAAACGTCAGCGCACGCAGGCCGAAATCCTGGACATTCAAGAACACCTTATCAAAGACCGGCTCTATGCCCTGCGCATCAACAGCACGTTTCTGGGGAGTCCGGAGAGTTTCCTGGCGTATGGAAATGCGCGAGACGCGTTGGAAAAGATGCAACTGGCAACCACCCGTTATCTTGCGGACGGAAACGAAGCCGATGCCGTGAGAGTAGGCATCGGGTACAGAGAAGCGCAGACCGCGTTTTCCAAACTGGGAGACAATCTACAGAGCGCTGCGCAAGCCGAGACCCTGGGGGAAGCGCAAGCCGCAGCCAGAACGTATTATGAAGCCGTCACCGAATTACGCGAAGATCAAGTGACACTGCGTCTGCTCTTGCAGGAGATGCGGGAAGATATGGAACCCAGCATCAACGCCAAATCGCTGGACATCGCCGCCGATATTGAAGGGGAGTTTGAGCAGCAGAACGCTTTCTCTCAGGATGCGATTGCGCAAGCGACGCTCGTGCTGCTGGCAACCACCCTCTTCGCCGTTGTAGCGGGCGCGGGCCTGGGAACTGTGATCATGCGGCGCACCGCCGAGCGCGTCCGTGCCCAGCGAGCGCTCCGCAGGAGCGAACAGCGCTATCGCACGCTTTTTGAGGGCATACCGGTGGGACTCTACCGCACCACGCCCGACCGGCAGTTCATCAATGCCAACCCGGCGCTGGTGAACATGCTCGCCTATCCAGATCGAGAGACCCTGCTGGCTATCCCCACGTCCGAGATCTACGTGACACAAGCGGATTATGACCGCTGGCAGGCCTTGCTGGATACAGAGGGAACCGTACACAGTTTTGAGCTGCAATTGCGCCAATACCAGGGCGACGTCATCTGGGCCAAGACCAACGTGCGGGCGGTCCGCGACGCAGATCAGCACATCCTTTATTACGAGGGCAGTGTCGAGGATATCACGGAGCAAAAGCGGGCGGAAGCGGACTTGGTCGAAGCCCAGAAACAGCTGATTCGCCAGGAGAAATTGGCGGTGCTGGGCCAGATGGCCGGTGGCGTGGGCCACGAGCTGCGGAACCCTCTCAGCGTCATCGCCAATGCGATCTACTATCTCCAGATGACGTTGACGGAGATCGATCAGACCGGCCGGGAATACCTGCAGATCATCGCGGACGAAGTCAACAACGCCAACAAGATCATCACAGATTTGCTGGATTTCGGTCGAATCCGGGCGTCGGACCTCGGTCCGACGCAGGTGGCGGACGTGATCGCCACAGTACTAAAACAGACGCCGCCCGCGGATAATGTAGAGATCAAGACGCAGATACCAGAAGCGCTGCCGCCAGCGTACGTTGATGGCCGCCAGATGGAGCAGGTATTGGCGAACCTGATCACAAACGCCTACCAGGCCATGTCCGAAGGCGGTGCCCTGACCATCAGCGCAGACCGGACGAACTCCCACATCGCCCTCACCGTCACCGACACGGGCTGTGGCATCCCTGCCAAGAACATGGAAAAACTGTTTGAGCCGTTGTTCACCACGAAAAGGCGGGGGATTGGACTAGGACTCACCGTGAGCAAGATGCTGGTCGAAGCCAACCACGGCACCATTCAAGCAACCAGCGAGGAAAACGTCGGCACAACGTTCACCCTGACGCTCCCCCTCCGAGGGCAAACGCAATGAATCAGACACCGTCCCTACTGATTGTAGACGACAATCGCGGCATGGTAAAAGCACTGCAGGACATCTCTGCCATGGTGAATGTCCAGAGCGTCGGCGCCGGGTCGGGGGCTGAGGCCCTGCAAGCATTGACGCAGCGACCCTTCGACTGCGTCCTCTCAGACGTGGTCATGGCCGAACTTGACGGCGTGACCTTGCATCAAGCCATCCGCGAACGCTGGCCGGACACTCTGTTCATCCTGATGACGACGTACATGACCGAAGACCTGGTCACAGAACAACTGGCGGCAGGGGCGCTGGCCGTGCTGGAGAAGCCGCTCGAGGCTCATCATCTGGTCGCTTTCCTCAACTACTTGAAGACAAAACAGACCGTTGCCGTCGTCAGCGACGAAGGCGAGATCAGACCGGCGCTCCAACGCCACGGCTATACGGTCATCCCGACGACGCCATCGGAGATGGACGGGCAAACGCTGATCACGACGGCAAGCCTGATCCTGCTGCGATACGTGATGACCTCCTTGCCTCAACTGCCAGCGCTACGGGTTACCGCCCGTCACAAGAAGGTTGCAGCAGCAGCGATCAGGAAACGAGGAGCCTATGGCTATCTTTCCAAGCCCTTGATCATCAAAGAACTGCTCAAATCGATTGCAGACGTGCAACGCGCCAAGATGCGGCGCCTCTTAATTCCCCCCAAGTAACGCAAGAAATGAGGAAGCAGATGGACGCAGAGAGAATTCTCATCGTCGATGACGACGTCAACATTCGCAAATCGCTGTCTGACATTCTGAGAACGAAGGGGTATCGTATCATCCCGGCCTCAACGCGGGAGACGGTCATAGACAACCTCTCGCTGGAACCGGCGGTCGCCTTGATCGACCTCCGTCTTGGGGGCGGCTCCGGCCTCGATCTGATGCAGAAGATCAAAGAGCAAAGTCCCGACACCGAATGTATCGTGCTCACAGGATATGCCAGCCAGACCTCCGCCATTCAAGCGATCAACCTCGGCGCGTACAGCTACATCGAAAAACCGTACAATATGGAACAGCTGCTGCTGACCATTCGCCAGGCCCTGGAGAAGCGCGCCGTGCGCCGCGCTCTCGTGGAGCAGGAGCGCTACTATCGCTCACTCCTGGAGAACATCCATGAGGACATTCTGGTCGTCGATCAAGAGTACCGCATTGTGGACGTCAACCGCAATCGGCTGCTGACCACGGGGCACAGCCGGGCAGAGATCGTCGGTCGACCGTGCTTCGAAACCTTTCACAGCTACGAAATCCCGTGTTTTGAGCGAGAGGAGCCGTGTCCGCTGCTTGAGGTCTTTGAAACAGGCGAATCGAGATCATTTCGGCACCGGCACAGGGCCATGGATGGGAAGGAAATCTGGCTGGATATCCTGCTCTCTCCGCTTCAGGACGAAACCGGCGAGGTCACCCACGTCCTGGAAGCCAGGCGCGATGTGACCGAGATGATGCAAATGCAAGAAAATCTCCGGCAGAGCGAACAACGCTATCGGCTGCTGGCGGAGACGGCACAGGACATGATCATTATCCATGATCTGGCGGGGAAGACCACGTATGTCAACGGCGCCCTGACAAAGGCCTTGGGCTATGACCGGCAGGCGCTCATGGGCACCTCAATCACACGCTTTCTGCCCGAATCGGAGATCCCCGCCATGCAGGCACGCAGCGCTCGCCGCCATCAGGGAAACCGTGAACGGATGCGGTATGAGACGGAGATCGTCAATGCCCAGGGAGAGCACATACCGGTCGAAATCATCTCGTCGCCCATGATGTCGAAGGACGAGATCCAGGCGATCCTGTTGGTTGCCCGCGATATCACCGAGCGCAAACAGACCGAAGCGGAGCTTCAGTCCCACCAGTCAAGGCTTGAGGACGCCATCACCGAGCGCACCCGTGAACTGGAAAAGCGCGTTGCCGACGTTGAGCGATTAAATCGCGCCATGACCAATCTGCTGGAGGACCTGCAGGCGTCCAACCGGCGGTTAGCGCGAACGAGCGAGCAGCTCCAGTCGGCGAACGAAGAGCTCAACGACTTCGCCTACGTCGTCTCTCACGATCTCAAGGCCCCCCTGCGCGGCATCACCCAGATCTCCAACTGGCTGAACCAGGACTATGCGGACGTGCTGGACGACGAGGGACGCAATATGCTGCGACTGATGGTGGGACGCGCCAAACGCATGCACGATCTCATCGAGGGCATCCTCCAGTACTCCAGGGTGGGGCGCATCCGGGAGCGCGAAAAGGAGATCGACCTCAACGCGCTGATCGAAGACATTCTGAAGTCGCTGGCGCCACCGGAGACTGTCACCGTGGAGATTCAGAGTGAACTGCCGGTCGTACAGGGAGAAGAGACGCCGCTTCGGCAGGTTTTCCAGAATTTAATTAGCAATGCTATCAAGTTCTTGGACAAACCGGAAGGTTGGGTTACAATACGCAGCAAAGATCAAGGGACAAAATGGCGCTTCAGCGTGACGGATAACGGACCCGGCATCGCCGAAAAATACCACGATAAGGTCTTTCAGATGTTTCAGACCCTGGTGCCACGCGACGAATATGAGAGCACCGGCGTAGGCCTGGCCCTGGTCAAGAAAATCGTAAAGATGTGGGGGGGGCAGGTCTGGCTCGAATCCACCCTCGGCGAGGGCAGCACCTTCTACTTCACCTTCCCCAAAGCCGAAGCCGACCAGAGCAGCTGACACCGGCTCCCTGCTGCGTACCTAGAGATTCTACAGAGGAGTTCGCTATGCGATCAAGACGCCCGATACTGTTGCTGGAAGACGACGACATTGGTGTCATGACGGTCAGACGCGCCCTGCGCGATATCAAGGTCACCAATGAGCTGGTGATCGCCGAGGACGGGGAAAAGGGCCTCGACTATCTGCGCGATCCCGACGCCGAAAAGCCCTGCATCATCCTGCTGGATTTGAACATGCCGCGCATGAACGGGCTGGAGTTTTTGCACGCGGTCAAACAGAAGCCGGTGCTCAGACGGATCCCCGTTGTGGTGCTGACGTCTTCACAACAGGAGCAGGATCGCGTGAAGAGCTTTGATTTAGGCATCGCCGGCTACATGCTCAAACCGGTGAACTACCAGCAATTCGTCGAAATCGTCCGCACCATTGACCTTTACTGGACGCTGAGCGAGCTGCCCCCGCCGGGAGGTGTCACTTGACAGAGCGCATCAAGCCCCTGCTCATCGAGGACGACAAGATCGACCAACTGGCCTTTGAACGAGCCGTAGTACGTCAGAATCTGCCCTACGATTACGCTATCGCCGGCTCAACGGCGAAGGCGCACGAGGTGCTGCGAAGGGAGCAGTTCGACGTCATCCTCGCCGACTATCTGCTTGGCGATGGCACCGTCTTCGAGCTCTTCGACGATATGGAGGGCACCCCCTTCATCGTCATGACCGGCAGCGGCGATGAAGAGATCGCCGTCCGCGCGATGAAGGCGGGCGCCTACGACTACGTCACCAAAGACCCACAAGGCAATTACCTCACCACGCTGCCTATCGTCATTGAGCACGCCATCGAACGCTGGCGAAACGAACAGGAGCTCGAGCAGCACCGCGCGCATCTTGAGGCGCTGGTGGAGGAACGCACCCGCGCGCTCCGCGAGAGCGAACGCCGCTACCGCACCATCTTCGAGACCGTGCCGGTGAGCGTTTGGGAAGAGGATTTCTCAGGCGCCGTGGAGATGCTGGAGGATCTTCGGGCGCAGGGGGTCGACGACATCGCTGCCTACCTCAACGCTCACCCGGAGTTCGTGGAGGAAGCGGCGCAGCACATCTACGTCCGCAACGTCAACGAGGCCACCGTGCGCCTCTTCGGCGCTCAGAGCAAAGAGCAGATGTTGGAACCGCTGGGGCTCTTTGCCACTGCCGAGATGTTGGATATCCTGCGCGACGAGCTCAGCGCCATTGCCGAGGGCAAGATCTACTTCAAGGGCGAGACTGTCAACCGGACACTTCAGGGCGAATCCCGCGACGTGCTCGTCACCATGCGTTTTCCTCCAAGGAAAAGTGACTTTGACCGCGTGTTGGTCAGCGTCGTCGACATCACCGAGCGCAAAAGGATGGAAGATGCGCTGCGCAGAAGCAGAGAACGCTACCGCACTATCTTTGAGACGACAGGGACTGCAACTATCATCATCGAAGAGGACATGACCGTCTCTCTGGCCAATCGTCAATGTGAAACCCTCACCGGCTACACCAAAGAAGAGATCGAAGGAAAGATGCAATGGACTCAGTGCGTAGCCGCCGAAGACGTCAAACGTATGCAAGTCTACCATCGGCAGCGGCGCCAGAATCCAACCTCAGCTCCCGATCACTACGAGTTCCATCTCGTCGACAAAAACGGTGACGTACACAATGCGTTCATCTCTATCGCCCTGATTCCGGGGACCTCCCAGACCATCGCGTCCATTCTAGATATCACTGACCGGGTGCGCGCCAAACAGGCGCTGGAAAAGCGCGCCGCCCAGCTCGGGCTGATCAACGAAATCGGCGCGCAGATCGCGGCGGTGCTGGATCTGGACCAGCTGCTGGAACGCGCCGCCTCGCTTATCCAGGCGACCTTTGGATATCAGCACGTTGGCCTCTTCCTGCTAGATCACCGGAAGAACGCCCTGTCCCTTCACAGCAAAGCGGGGGAATTTGTAGAGCTCTTTGCCTCAGATCATCATCTGGAGGTGGGCCGGGGTGTGGTGGGCTGGGTAGCAGAGAACAGAGAGCGGCTACTCGTCAACGACGTCCGCACCGACCCTCGGTACATCAACCTCTATCCCGATACACTGCCGACGGGCGCTGAGCTAAGCGTGCCCATCCAGGCTGGGGACGCACTAACCGGTGTGCTGGATGTGCAAAGCCCGCAGACCAACGCCTTTGACGCCAACGACATCCTGGTGCTGGAGACCCTGGCCGATCAGCTTGCCGCTGCCATTGAGAACGCCCAGCTGCACGAGACCGTCCAACAAGAGCTCACCGAGCGGAAACAGGCCGAAACCGCCCTCCGTGAGAGCCAACGCACGCTCTCTACGTTGATGAGCAATCTGCCCGGCATGGCCTACCGCTGCCGCACCGACGAGCATTGGACCATGGAGTTTGTCAGTGAGGGTGGGAAGGCGTTGACCGGCTATCCACCTGAAGACCTCATCGACAATCGCGTCATCGCGTTCAACGACCTGATCCATCCTGAGGATCGTGGCCCGGTGCGCGCGGCCATTCGAGATGCATTAAAGACCCAGGAACCTTTCCAACTCACCTATCGCATTATCAACGCAGATGGGGAAATCCGCTGGGTGTGGGAACAAGGGCGCGGCATTCCCGCATCTCGCCGTGAACCCGCGCAATATCTTGAGGGGTTTATCACAGACATAAGTGAACGCAAGCAAGCAGAAACCGAGCGCGAAGAGATTTTCCAGCAGTTGCAAGAACAAACCCAGCGGCTGCAGCAGATCATGGACACCGTTTCAGACGGCATGCTGCTGCTGGATGCTGACAAACAGATCCTGCTGGCGAACCCTGTCGCCGAATCCTACCTGGCGACGTTAGCCAGCGTCAAGACCGATGGCCGCCTGCGGATGCTGGCCCACCGGCCCATTGAAGAGGTGCTCACGCCGCCCACTCAGGAGCTGTGGCATGAAATTGAAACGGCAAATCGCATATTCGAGGTCACAGCTAAACCACTGCTTAATAAAGAAAATCCGGCGGGCTGGACCCTGGTACTGCGTGACGTAACGCGCGAGCGAGAGATGCAAAAGCGCCTCCAACAGCAGGAGCGCCTGGCCGCCGTGGGCCAGTTAGCTGCCGGCATCGCCCACGATTTCAACAACATCATGGCCGTGATCATCCTCTACGGCGATCTGCTGCGCCGCTCGATGTCCAGCTCCCAGGAGAAAGAGCGTGTCAATACCATCATGCAGCAGGCCAATCGCGCCGCCGACCTCATCGACCAGTTGCTGGATTTCAGCCGCCGCGCCGTCTTTGAGCGGCGGCCCATGGATATGGTGCCCTTCCTGAAGGAGCAGGTCAAACTCTACGAACGCACCTTACCGGACAACATCGATGTGCGGCTGCAGTACAGCGCTGACGATCACACCATCAACGCGGATCCAACCCGCATTCAGCAGGTCATCATGAACCTGGTGGTCAACGCGCGAGATGCCATGCCCCAGGGGGGGCAGTTGCTGCTCAGCCTGGAGCACCTCTCTTTCTCCAAGGAAGAGCTGCCGGTGCCGACCATGGGCACCGGAGAGTGGATACGGCTTGATGTGCGTGACACTGGCAGCGGCATGTCCGAGGAGGTACGTTCTCACCTGTTCGAACCCTTCTTCACCACCAAAGAGCCCGGCGCCGGGAGCGGGTTAGGATTGGCGCAGGTTTACGGCATCGTCAAACAACACGAGGGCGAGATCACCGTCACCACCGAGGTGGGAGAAGGGACGACGTTCCACATCTACCTACCGGCCTTCGCGTCACCGATCAAGGAGACATGGGCCTGGCAAAAAGAGGATGCGCTGCCCCAAGGTCAACAAGAGCTGGTGCTGGTGGTCGAAGATAACGAGGCCACCCGGGGCGCGCTGGTCAGCAGTCTTGATCTGCTCAACTACCAGACCCTGGAAGCGCGTAACGGTGCGGAAGCGTTGCATCTCCTCACGCACCGCGACGACGTCGATCTGGTGTTGACCGACATGATCATGCGGGAGATGAGTGGCATCGATCTGCTGCGCGCGATGGAGAAACAACACATCAACCTGCCCGTTATCCTGCTGAGCGGACACCCTCGCGATCAGAACATAGAGGACGTGGAAACCCTCAAAGTCTCCTACACCTGGCTCTCCAAACCCGTAGCGCTGGAAAAATTGGCCCATGCGCTGATGAACGCGCGCCAGACGCGGTAAACGCCCTGGGCCCACTAAAAAAGAGCCCTATCATTGATAGGGCTCTTTTTTGGTGCCCCCAACGGGATTCGAACCCATGTACCAGGCTTGAAAGGCCTGTGTCCTAGACCTGACTAGACGATGGGGGCCTAATTCAACGGGCGTATTGTAACATAAAGCCTAGAGCTGTCAACCTATGCTACATCCAGGGATTTCGAAGCAAGTCCGCTGATGAAAATGCCCTCCGTACCGTAGAACCTGCGTAGGCGAAAGCAAGGCAAACGAAACTGGGGT